>NZ_KV828439.1:0-22347 GCF_001836405.1 Pseudomonas sp. HMSC057H01
AGGTTGTTTCTGATCTCCGAGCCGGAGTCGAGCGGCGCGAACTGATGATTGAGGCGTTGCGTAAGCACATCGCCGGCCTGCCGAGGTATTGCAGATGGGATGCGAAGGATGCGCCGCTCGCCGAGAGCGCGCCAAGCAGATAGCGAGGGTGGGATATGACCGAATCATGCAAGTGCTCCAGCGAGCGTGGCCTGGATCCGGTGGGCGTTCTGGAGTCGATGCTGGCCGAGCAGAGGAAGACCAACCATCTGCTGGCTCTGCTGATCCAGGCGCTGGCCGATGAGGGCGAGATAGATGCCGACATGCCGCGCGTCGACCTGAGCGGCAGGCCGATCTGATGGCCAGACTGAAGACTCTCGGGTTCCGCGTGTCGAGCCAGGGCGACCGGCTGAAGACTGCGGCGCCTGGTTCGTGGCGGACCGGTAAGACCTCAACCGAGCGAGGCTATGACTACCGTTGGCAGCAGGCCCGCGATCAGTACCTTCGCGATCATCCGTTGTGCGTGTACTGCGAGCGCAAGGGCTTGGTCACCGCGGCCAACACCGTTGACCACATAGTGGCTCACCGAGGCGATCAGGACCTGTTCTGGGACCAGGACAACTGGCAGCCGCTATGCGGACCCTGTCACTCCGCCGATAAGCAGAAAGAGGAAGCCGCCGGCTTCTAGTAGACCAGCATGCGACCGATACCTGACCTCGATGGATACTTTGCCAGCGAGGATGGGGAGGTTGTGTCTGTTCGTTCTGGCGTGCCTAGAGTCCTGGCGACGCAGATCCATAAGGGGTATCGACGGGTCACCGTCGGCGTGATGGTTTGCGGAAGGCGAGAGCGACACAGGCTGGATGTGCATCGATTGGTCTTGCTGGCTTTCGCTGGAGGGCCCAGTTGTGAAGGCATGGAAGCGCGCCATCTGGATGGCGACTCTTTGAATAATTGCCCCGCCAATCTTGCATGGGGTAGTCGGAGAGAGAACGCGGCCGACGCCATTCGCCACGGAACACTGGGGCCAGGTATGCGCGCCAGGCACCGGAAGCTCAGCGATGTACAGGTGCTTGAGATCAGGCGCCGGCGTCGTGAGGGTGAGTCACCGAGGCGAATTGCTTCCGACTACGGGATCAGCCGCGATTACGTCCGAGTGCTCGCATCCGGAAAGGCCTGGAAATGCCTGTCAGGGTAGGGGGGCATGGATTAATAGGGTTTCGCCTGAAGCTAGACCGCCCCCGCCCGCATTCGCACATTTTTTCCGATCTCTAGGAATTTTGTTAATGGCGTTAACAGACAAACAGCGACGGTTTGTTGACGCGAAGGCCCGAGGAGCATCCAACAAAGCTGCCGCCGAAGCCGCTGGCTACGCGCCTTCCAGCTCTGCGGCCGCTGGCGCTCGACTTGCCAAGCACCCCGAAATCATCGCCGCCCTGAAGATGTTAAAGGGGCGGCGAGATGTTAAAGCCAAGGAGCCTTCGCCGAAGCAGGGCAAGGACCATGAAGCGCCGCTCGGCGATGAGCAGGAACCTGATGGCGAGTACCTGGATTGCCTGCCGTTTACGGAGGACCCGCTGGTCTGGCTGGTCAATCTGATGAATGAGCCGCGGGCGAAGGTCTTCGATCGCCGCAGCGCGGCTCAGAAAGCTGTCGACTTCTTCCATGGCAAGAAGGGTGAGATGGGCAAGAAGGAACAGAAGGCCGAGGCCGCGAAGCAAGCCGGCAAAGGCAAGTTCGGCCAGGGCAAGCCTCCACTATCCGTCGTCAGGGGGTAAACCATGCTCTGGACCACTGCCTGCCCTGACTGGTGGCGGCGCTTGAGTGCTGGTGAATCCATCATTCCGCCGCCGCTCTTTCCTGAGGAAGCCGAGGAGGGGCTCAGCGTCTTCCGGGAACTGAAGATCGTAGACGCTCCCGGCTCCCCGACAATCGAGGCCGCATGCGCCCCCTGGGTGCTCGACTTCGCCGGCGCCATCTTCGGCAGCTACAACAATGAGACCGGCCAGCGACTGATCACCGAGTACTTCCTCTGCATCCCGAAGAAGAACTCGAAGTCGACCATCGCAGCCGCGATCATGCTGACCGCCTTGATCCGCAACTGGCGGCTTGAGGCCGAGTTCATCATCCTGGCGCCGACCAAGGAGATCGCCGACAACAGCTTCAAGCCGGCGGCGGCGATGGTGAAGCACGACGAAGAGTTGTCGGATCTGCTTCATGTTCAACCGCACTTGCGGCTGATTACCCACAATCAGACGGGAGCCACCCTGAAGGTAGTGGCCGCTGATAGCGATGTGGTCGGTGGCAAGAAGGCCGTCGGCGTGCTGATTGATGAGGCCTGGCTGTTCGGCAAGAACCCGAAGGCACCGGACATGATTCGGGAGGCCACTGGCGGCCTGCTGTCTCGCCCTGAAGGTTTCATCATCTGGCTCACGACCCAGTCGAACGAGCCGCCCGCCGGGGTGTTCAGGTCCAAGCTGACCTATGCCCGGGGCGTCCGTGACGGACGCATCGAAGACAACCGGTTTCTGCCGATCATCTACGAGTTCCCGAAGGAGATGATCGAGAGCGGAGAGGCGCGGCGGCCAGAGAACTTCCACCTGGTCAACCCGAACATGGGCTACTCGGTGGATCGGCCTACCCTCGAGCGCCTGTTTATGCAGGCAGAACTCGACGGTGAGGCCGAGGTACGCGGGTTCCTCGCCAAGTTCCTGAACATCGAGATCGGGCTGGCGCTGATGTCCGACAGTTGGGTCGGCGCCGCATTCTGGGAGCCGCAGGCGCTGCCAGGCCTTTCGCTGGATGCCCTGATTGAGCGCTGCGAGGTGATTGTTGGCGGCGTCGACGGTGGCGGCCTAGACGACCTGCTGGCGCTGACGCTGTTGGGCCGCGAGCGAGGGGGGCGCCGGTGGTTTCACTGGGCGCATGCCTGGGCGCACCCCTCGGTGCTGGAGCGCCGGAAGTCCGAGGCTCCCCGGCTCCATGACCTCGCGGCGGCTGGTGATCTGACCCTGGTTGAGAAAATCGGCGATGACGTTGAGGAGCTGGCGGCGTACGTCGCTCGGGTCAACGAGGCCGGTCTGCTCGACAAGGTCGGGCTCGACCCCGCCGGCATTGGCGCCGTGCTCGATGCGCTACTGGAGGCGGGGATCACCGAGGAGCAGACGGTCGGCATCTCTCAGGGCTGGAAGCTGACCGGGGCCATCAAGACCACGGAAAGGAAGCTGGCCGAGGGTGTGTTGATGCACTGCGGTCAGCCGCTTATGGCCTGGGCCTGCGGCAACGCCAAGGGCGTGCCTTCCGCCAACGCTTTCCTGATCACCAAGCAGGCGTCCGGCACCGCGAAGATCGACCCGTTGATGTCGACGTTCAACGCGGTATCGCTGCTGTCCCTCAATCCGGAGGCGCGCGGCGGCATGGATGACTACCTCAACAACGGCTTCTTTGGACTCATAGGCTGACCATGACATTTCGCTGGTACAACCCTCGCACGTGGCGGATGTTCGGCTACACCGACCCAGCCACGGGTGATTACGTCGAGGTGGACCTTGAGGTCGGCGGCAAGAGCACAAAGGCCGGCGTGCGAGTGACCACCAAGACCGCGCTGTCGATCAGCATGGTCTGGTCGTGCGTGAAGATCCTTTCGGAGTCGCTGTCGGGCCTGCCGCTGAAGCTCTACGAGGATGTGGACGGCGAACGGCTGCTGGTGTCGCGAAAGGATCGAGCGCAGAAGCTCCTCCGAAAGCCCAACCCATTCATGACGAGGCTGAACTTCCTGAAGTTCGTGGTCGTGAACATGGCGCTGCGTGGTAACGCCTTTGCACTGATCGAGCGCAACCGCCACGGCGAGCCGATCGGTTGGATTCCGCTCGGTATCGACCAGGTGACCATCGACACCGACGAGGACCTTCTCTACTGGGTGCAGCCCAAGGATGGGAAACCATTCCCGGTTTCTCCGGAGAACATGCTGCATTTCAAGATATTCAGCATGGACGGCATCGTCGGCTTGTCGCCTATCGAGTACCAGGCGGAGACCATGGGTCTGGCCAAGGCGGGCCAGCAATGGTCTGCGCGCTTCATGCGTAAAGGCGGCTTCACGGGTGGCTATGTCATCTACAAGGAGTTCCTGACCGACAAGCAGCAGACTCAGGTCATGGCCAGGTTTCCGGACGTCCGTAAGGCGGACGCCGACGACATCGGCAAGATGGCCATCCTGCAGGGTGGCCCGACCATCGTGCCTGCCGGCATCAGCCAGAAGGATGCTCAGTTCATCGAGTCCCAGCAGTTCCAAGAGGAAGCACTTGCCGGCATCTACGGCGTGCCGCTCTGGCTGGCCAACCGCGCCGGCAAGACCTCGATCATGGGTTCCAACCTCGAACAGCAGTTGACTGGCTTCACGACCTTCGGCCTCAAACCATACGCCGATGCAGTTGAGGACGAACTCAACGACAAGCTTTATGGTGACTCGGGCCGCTTCGTCGAGTTCGTGCTCGAAGGTCTGCAGCGCGCTGACAGCGCCGGTCGCGCCACTCTGTTCGCTGCGGCTCTTGGTGGCTCCGGTGGTTCCGGCTGGATGACCATCAACGAAGTTCGCCGCAAAGAAAACCTTCCGCCACTTGATGGCCCTGAATACGACCGGGTCTCCCGGTGGGAGATGCAGACCAATGCTGAGCAAACTTGATTGCCCCTTCGAGGTGAAGGCCGCTGATGAGGCGGGCAACTTCGAGGGCTACGCCGCGGTGTTCGACAACGTCGACCTCGGCGATGACGTGATCATCAAGGGCGCCTTCACCAAGGTGAAGACCGCTCGCAACGGCCGGTTGAAGCTGGCGCTGTACCACGACCTGACTCGGCTGGTCGGAACCTCGGAGTTCACCCAGGATGACCGAGGGCTGTTCCTCAAGGGCCGAGTGAACCTGGCAGTCAGCTACGCACGCGACGCCTACGAGCTGATGAAGGACGGCAGCCTCGACAGCATGTCCATCGGGTTCAACACCATCGAAGCCAACTTCGAGCAGCGCGCCGGGCGGCAGGTCCGAGTCATCAAGGCCGCCGAACTCTGGGAGGCGTCGTTCGTTCCGTTCGGCATGAACCCTGAGGCCGAGGTCATCAGCGTCAAGTCGGACATCCGGCTTTTCGAGAACGCCCTGCGCGAACGCATGGGGCTCTCTCAGAAGGAAGCGGCAGCAGTCGCTTCGCTCGGCTACCCAGCGCTCCGCCGTGACGGCGGCAGCGAGGCCACGGCGATCGTGGAAGAGCTGAAAGACATTTCAACCCTGTTCACCACCCATTTTGGAGTATCGCCATGAGCGAAGTGAAAGAACTGAAGGACTCTCTGGAGCTGCAACTGAAGAACGGTTTCGACGGGCTCCAGAAGAAGTACGACCTGGCCATCACCGAGGTCGAGAAGGGCAACCAGGTTGCCACTGAGCTGAAGAAGGAAATTCAGACCCAGAAGGACGAACTGCAGAAGGTCATCGACCAGGTACAGGATCTGGAGCAGAAGGGCGTCAAGCTGCGCGGCGGCCCAGGCGAAGGCAAGAGCTTCATCGATATGGTGAAGTCGCACGACGGCTACAAGGCGCTGCAACAGAAGAGCGCGAATGCCGCCGACATCGAGGTCACCAAGTCGGACCTGGCGTCGATGAAGGAGACCAAGGTCACCAGTGCCGGCATCGTTGTGCCGAACTACGACCCGACCATCCAGCCCGGCATCCGCCAGGAACTGCGCATCCGCGACCTGCTGACCAGCATTCCGGTCAGTGGCCAGAGCTACACCTACTACCGAGAGTTGCTGCACACCCGTGGCGCGGCGCCGGTAGCCGAAGGTGCGCTGAAGCCCACCAGCAACGTGACCTTCGAGTCGGTGACCGACCGCGTCAAGAAGCTGGCCGTGTGGATGCCGGTCACTGACGAGGCCCTGGACGACGTGCCGCAACTGTTCGGCTACATCCAGGAACTGCTGCGCTACGACCTCAAGCTGGAGGAAGAAGCGCAGATCCTCAAGGGTGACGGCACCGGCGAGAACCTGAACGGCCTGATGACCCAGGCGACCACCTACGACACCGCCCTGAACAAGGCTGGCGACACCTCCATCGACATCGTACGCCGCGGCATCTACCAGGTCCGCAAGCAGTCGAAGCTGTCTGCCGACGGCGTGGTGATGACCGAGCTGGACTGGATGAACATCGAGCTGCAGAAGGATGGCGAAAACCGCTACCTGTTCGCCAACCTGCAGGGCCTGGTCACCCCGGTGCTCTGGGGTCGCCCGGTGATCACCTCGGACAGCATGGACGAAGGCGCGCCGGCGAACGGTGAAGATCCGGCCACCGGCGGCGAGTTCCTGATCGCCAACTTCGCCCGCTCCTCGATCCTCTTCGACCGCATGTCGTTCCTGTTCAAGATGGGTCTGATCAACGATCAGTTCATCCGGAACGAACGGGCGCTGCTGGTTGAGGAGCGTCTCGGTCTGGGCGTGCGTCGTCGCGAGGCGTTGGTGAAAGGCCGCTTCGCGGCGTAACCCCTGATGAGGCCGGCCGCAATGCCGGCCTCTTCGTTTCCAGGAGGCAACATGAAGATCAAGGCACTTTGGGGGTTCGTAGGTGACGCGAAGAAGCTCGGGGCGGAGTCGGCCCAGGTTCGCGCGGGCCAGGTGTTCGAGAAAGTCGACGATGAGTATGCACACGTCCTGATCGGCAAGGGGCTGGCTGCTGAGGTCGGGGAACAGACCAAGCCGAAAGAGACCAAGCCGGCGGCGCCGAAAGGGGCCAAGTGATGGAGATCGACTGGGATGCCGATCCATCCATCCTGGCGAAGGTGAAGCGTCAGGCGCGTGTAGACGCCGATATCACCGATGACGACGAACTACTGAAAGGCTATGTCGCCGCGGCGCTTTCCCATGTCGAGCAGCACTGTGACTGCCGGCTGGTCGAGGGCGAGCCCACCGCTCCGGATGAAATCGGCCTGACGCCGGATGTGTGGCAGGCTGTATACCTGCTTGTGGCGCACTGGTACGCCAATCGAGAGGGAGCCGTCGCCGATGGTTCTGTAACCGTGGTCCCGTTGGCCGTTGAGCGCTTGCTCTGGTACCGGAAGAGGTTCTGAGACATGCAGGCTGGTCGGTTAAGGCACCTGGTCGCATTCCAGGTGAAGGAGAAAATCCGTGATCCGGATAGCGGCGCCGTCGACTATGCCTGGGTGGATCGTTGGCCAAAGGTCTATGCCGCCGTCGAGCCCCTTTCTGCTCGCGATCTGATCGCTGCGCAAGCGGCCCAGTCCCAGCTTTCTGCTCGCATCGTCATCCGCTACCGGGAAGGCGTCTTGCCCACTATGCGGATCGTACACCGCGGTGTTCCGTACAAAATCGAGGGTAAGCCAATCCCTGATAAGAGGTCGGGACGCGAGTATCTGACCATTCTCGTGAGCGAGGGGGTAACCGATGGCTGATATAGCTGAGTCACGCATCCACGGATTGGATGGCGTTGTGGAGAAGATGCGATCTCTTGCGCCAAGGCTGCAACGCAATGGCCTGAGAAAGGCTGCGCGCAAGGCTATGAACATTGTCCGGGATGCCGCACGAGAAAAGGCGCGACTTGTCGATGATCCCGAAACACCAGAGAAAATCTGGAAGAACATCATCACTCAAGAGTCCGCCAAGCAGGGGCGGCGTGAAGGGGGGGTGGTGATGAAGGTTGGAGTGCGCGGCGGCGCTGGTCGAAACCAGTACAGCAAGGATGCAAGCGGAAATCCTGGTGGCGACACCAGGCACTGGCGCTATCTGGAGTTCGGCACCAAGTACTCGCCGGCGAAGCCATTCATGCGGCCTGCTCTACCAGAGAACGTTGCGAAGGTCACTGATCGGTTCGTGTCCGAACTGAGCAGCGAGATCGACCGCGCGGTTGGGGGGCGTTGATGTTTGCGCCAATCTACTCTGTCGTTTCAGGGGACGCGGCCTGCCAGGCGTTGCTTGGGGGTTCACCAGACACGCGCATCTTTCCGTTCGGCGAGGCCGACGAGCGGACTCTATATCCCTATGCGGTTTGGCAGGTGGTCAGCGGTTCGCCCGAGAACTACCTGGCAGGCCTGCCAGACGCCGATGGTGTAACCCTGCAGGTCGATATCTACGCGAGCACGTCCGCCTCTGCATACGCGGTAGCGAAGGCCCTGCGCAATGTGATCGAGAAGAGTGCCTACATCGTGCGCTGGGGGCCTCAGCCTCGCGACCCTCAAACCAAGTCGTATCGAATCAGCTTCGACGTTGATTGGCTGATACCCAGATAGCCAGTCGCCCAAACCATCGCCCGCTCAGCCGCGGGCTTTTTTACGCCCGCAATAGGAGAATGACCTATGTCCATGCTTACCCAAGGGACGCAGCTCTACGCCCTCGTGCCGCCCGCTTCGGGCGCTGGAGCGCTCACCGTAATGGAGGTGGAGTGCATCACCTCCTTCAACCCCGGCGGAAACCCGGCGGACCAGATCGAGGACCCGTGCTTGAGCGAGACCTCGCGCAAGTACAAGAAAGGGATGCGCACTCCTGGCCAGGCTACCGTTGGCCTGAATGCCGATCCGCGCAATGCAAGCCATTTGCGCCTCTACCAACTGTCCGAAGATGACAGCGATACCATGATCCAGTTCGCCATTGGCTGGTCCGATGGTGTCGACGTAGCCCCCACTCTCAATACCGAAGGGGATGCCTTCGTGCTTCCCCCGAGCCGAACCTGGTTCACCTTCGAGGGTTATGTCAGCGATTTCCCGTTCGACTTCGCAGCCAACACCCTGGTCGCCACCCAGGCCACGATCCAGCGCTCTGGCGCAGGGCAGTGGATTCCGAAAACCGCGTAAGGAGCAGACATGAAACTAGCCGATCTGGTGGCCGCTGGCGCGGTCCTGGGCGATGGACTGGTGAAGAAAAGCATCACCTGGACGCACACTCCGCCGGGCAAGAAAAAAGCGGTCACGGACACCTTCGACGTGTTCATCAAGCGCAGCAGTTTCGGTGCCATGGAACGCCTGTTCGCCCAAGACGACGACAAGAAGAGCCAGAATGCGCGCTACCTGGCCGAGAGCGTCAGACTGGGCGAGGGTGGGGAAGAGGAGATTCCCTACGAAACTGCGTTCAACCTCGACCCTGCGCTGGGCTTCCTGCTCTTGCAGGCTGTCGCGGAGGTCAATGGCACTGGGCCAGGTGACGAAAAAAACTGACGCCCGCCGATGAGGTTTGGCATGAGCTCGTGCTGAACGGCATCGGCGGTTGCACCATTCGAGAGGCGAAGGAACGCATCGACTACGACGAGTACAGGGCGTGGGTTGCCTACCTGAAAAAGCGTGGCTCCCTCAACGGGAGCTATCGCCTGGAGTGGGTGCTGGCCCAATTGGCGGCGATCCAGGCCAAGGTTGGCGGGGTGAAGTGCGAGCCCGACGACTTCCGCCCCCATGTTCGAGCGCCGGTAGAGTCGGTGGGGATATCGCTCGAACAGGCGATGGCCGCTTGGGTTTGACCTGGCAAGGATGCTGGGTTCCTGTGCTGGCGCAGTGATGGTAGATTGTATTTACCAGCAATTTTAGAGCGACTGTATAATGATCCAGGTGGCTATTCTTGTTGTTTTGATAATTATTGCCTTTATTCTGGCCCCGTGGTTGATCGGAGTTGCTGTTGCTCTTGTCGCAGCTTATGGGATATGGCTGGTTTTATCTGCTTCTATTGTTGTGGTTATTGGTATTTCTTTTGTTATTTTTCATGGGCTTCGGGAGTATCTTTTTTATAATGGGTCAGGCATCAGCGAGAAAATAGATAAAGTTAACGAAGAATTTCTGCTTAGGGAGAAAAACAAGCAAGAATTGACGCCTGATCCACCTGAGGAGCCAAAGGTGCATCAGTCAAGGAAAGTGGCTTTATGTAAACATTGCGGTGGTGAAATTAGGGGTTACACGCTCTATTGTCCTAGCTGTGGAAAATCGACGTAGTTTTAATTAGTTTTCCGAAACCCGCCAGGCCGGCGGGTTTTTTATTGTCCGGAGAAAAGCTAAATGGCCTCTCGCTCCCTTGGTGTGCTGACGCTCGACCTCATTGCGCGCATTGGGGGATTCCAGCAGAACATGAGTCGAGCCGCCCAAGACACTGCGCGCAGTATGGGGCGGATCGAGCAAAGCACGCAGCGGGCGAGCTCTACAGCAGTTAGCGCAATCAAGTCTATTGGCGTTGCGGCAACTGCTTATCTGAGCGCCCGAGAACTTGTTGGATATTCGCAAGCCTGGGTCTCTATTGAGAACCGCATCAAGCAGGTCAGCGAAAGTCAGGCTCAGTTCAGTCAGTCGATGGATGCAGTGTATTCCGTCGCTCAGAACGCGCAGTCGTCCTTGGAGGGTACTGCGGAACTGTACCAGAGGATTGCTGCTTCGACTGGTGAGCTCGGCGTAAATCAACAGCAAGTTGTCCAGGTTACCCAGAACATCAGCAAGGCTATGTCGGCCAGTGGTGTTTCCGCTGCCGCCGCGGAAGGTTCGCTGGTGCAACTCGGCCAGGCCTTCGCCTCGGGAGTGCTCCGAGGTCAGGAGCTGAACTCGGTACTCGAGCAGGCTCCGGGCTTGGCCCAGGCCGTCGCAAACGGTCTCGGGGTTGCGGTTGGAGACCTCCGGAAGCTTGGCGAACAGGGCAAACTGACTTCCAAGCAAGTCTTCGAGGCGATTCTGTCTCAAACCCGCGCGATTGATGACCAATTTGCGCGCGCCCAGACCACCATAGCTGGTGCGTTTCAAGTGCTGGAGAACAGCGCGACCAAAGCGATCGGCAGCCTAGATAGCACTCTCGGGGTGTCCAAGGCTTTTACGGAAGCCATGGTTTCCCTGTCGAAGTCGCTTGACTCTACGGGCGTACAGGCCTTCGTCCAGGTCCTGAATACTGGGCTGTATCTGGCGATCGGACGTACTGCTGGCGCTCTGGTAAGCGCGACGGCTGCCAAGATCGCAGACGCCAAGGCGACCCAGGAGCAGACCTATGCTGCGTCGGTTGCTGCGGCCGGAGAGGTGCGACGCGCCCAGGCGGTGAAGGCCGAGGCCGTTGCTGAGTTAGACCGAGCCCGCCAAGCCGTGGCTTCTGCTCGTGCACAGGTGGCTGCTGATCGGGAGCGGCAAGCCTCCGAAATCTCTCGTTTGCGGGCCGTACAGGCATCGCTTGTGGCTGAGCGCGAACTCGAAGGTCAGCGGCTGAAGGCCCAAATCACAGAGATTGGCCGACAGCAGTCTGTCGCTCGAATGGCCGAGTTACGGCTATCCGAAACGGCCATCATCAAGCAGCTTCAGGCTGCCGAGGCGCAATTGACGGCCACCACCGTGGCGGGCTCGCAGGCGGTTACCGCAGCCCTTGCTCAGCGAGTGTCTGCAACCGAAGCGCTTTCTGCGGCGAACTTGCAACTTACCGCAACTCAAACTGCCTCGACGGCCGCAATGGGCCGATGGTTCGCGGCCAGCACAGCTTTGGGGGCAGGGTTAAATGCCCTGAGAACAGCAGGCGCGGGGATTCTCAGGATTGCTGCTGGATGGCCGGGGCTGATCATCTCGCTGGGGATGGTAGCCTTGTCCTTCGTCGATTTCGGGGACAAGGCCGAGAGTAATGCTGGTCGTGCGGCCAATGCTTTCGAAGACGCCTCCACCCGCATCCGCCAGGCCGCTCGGACGATGATTCCGGAGGATCTTTCCGGGCTCAGCTATGACCAGTTGAAGCAGCAGTTGGCGGGCCTTCAGGATCAATTGAAGGATGCCGAGGCGCTTCAGGAGCGGTTCCAGAAGGGCGTTGACGACAATACCGACATTCCGTTTGGTCCTTCGCTGGACGAGGCAAAGGAGAAAGCAGAGTCCTTGCGCCTTGCCATCCAGAAGACACAGCGAGAACTGGACGGTGCAAGGTTCGCTTCGGATAAGGCTGGCGCGAGCTATCTGGATAATTTGCAGAAACAGAGCGTTGTCGCCGGCAAGCTGACCGAGGTAGAGAAGCTCCGCGCCCAGATCAACGCTGGAATCCTGAAGCTAAGTCCTGACGATGAAAAGCGCGCCCTGGCCTATGCCGCAGCCGTGGACAAGGCGAATGCCTCGACCAAGTCCCAGAAGGACCTGTTGAAGGACTCTGCGAAGGGGCTGAAGCAGGCTGAGGAGCGGTATCGGGACCTCAAGAAGGAGATCGACCCTACCGCGACTGCGGCGGACGAGTACAGGAAAAACATCGAGGCCCTCAACACCCTGAAGGACAGGGGGAAGATCACGAGCCAGGAGTATGCGAAGGGAATCGAGTGGGCGGCCAAGTCGTTCAACTCCGCAGTGGACGCGGCCAATCCGTTCGTGAAGCGGCTCAGAGAGATCAAGTCCGCGATGGACGAGAGCCTGGGCAATCTCAAGCTCGAAGGGCAGCGCGAAATCCTCGGGATGGGGATGAGCGATAGCCAGAGGGGGCTGTTCGACAAGCTGAACGAGGAGAATGACCGTTACGCCAAGGCCCGCAGGGATCTTGCCGACCGCTACGCAGACAGATCGGTCGGGATGAGCGACGACGAGTACCAGCAAGAACTCCAGGCTCAACAGAAGCACCATAAGCAAATGCTGGAGCAGTTGCAGGCAAACTACGATGCTCGACTTGAGGCTCAGGGGGACTGGGTGTCCGGAGCCCGCTCCGCATGGGAAACCTACGTGGAGGATGCACAGAATTACTCGAAGCAGGCCTCTGTCTTCGTATCTGGTGCACTTGGCGATGCTACCAACGGCTTGGGCGATGCAATCACCGATATCGTCACGCGGACCAAGAGTCTCGGAGATGCGTTCGGTGACATGGCTGCGGACCTGGCTAAGTCGGTCATCAAGGCCCTGGCTGACATGGCCGCCCAGTGGCTTGTCTACCAGGCGGTGCAGTTGGTCGTAGGGAAGACGGCTCAATCGACTGCGGCAATCGGGCTGGTCGCCAATGCTCAGGCAACGGCGTTTCAGGCACAGCTAGCAGCGTTTGCCTCGACGGCTGCCATCCCGATTGTTGGCCCTGGCCTGGCTGCTGGTGCTGCTGCGGCTGCCGCCGCAGCTACCGCGCCAATGGTTGCTGGAGTTTCTTCGGCGGCCTTCGCGGGCATCGCGCACGGCGGCATCGACAACATCCCGAAGGAGAGTACCTGGCTGCTTGATGCTGGTGAGCGGGTGCTCAGTCCGAATCAAAACAGGGACCTGACTGCTTTCCTCAGCAGGGAAGGCGGCGCGAGTGCTGGGGCTGGACAGGCGCCGTCGATCACTATCAACGCTCCGGTCACGGTTAATGCCCAGCCCGGCATGAGCCAAGAGGAAGCTCGAATGCAGGGAGAGGCTGCCGGGCTGGCCTTGCGGGAGGAGGTCCGGAGCGTCATTCGGGAAGAGATGGGGCAGAACGGTCTGCTTTGGAGACGATAAGTGGCTGAGACCTTTTCTTACTGTACGCGCCTTGGAGCTACCGGCGAGACTGCTCAACGCACCTGGCAGAACGACTTCGGGGATGGATACGTTCAGTCCGGCGGAACGGGGATCAACACCAGATCCGAGACCTGGGATGGAATGACGATCATCGGGCGCCTGGAGGCTGGTGATGATCTCCTGGGCGCCCGCGCCTTTCTGGACCGGCACGAGGGGTACAAGTCGTTCCTATGGACGCCCCCTGGCGGCGTACAGGGTCGATACCGGTGCAATGGATACAAACTGAGGCCGTTGGGGGGAGGTCTGTACGAACTGAGCTTCACGTTCGTTCAGGTCTTCTACCCGTAACAACCAACCATGAGCGGCTATGCCGCGGGAGAGAGGAATGAACACCCAAACTACCACCAAAGGTCAGGCTATTAAAAGCCAAGCTGTAGACTCGAAAGGAAATCCAGCTTGGCTTTTACGCTCTGACGGTCAAATCGTGATTTCGGCGCAGTTCGTAAAAGATAGCGCCGTGACCAAAGCTGTTATTCGCGGTTGATATTTGGGATATCAAGAGTGTAAGTGCTTGGTATCACTCCGTCCGGAAATACCTTTTGGAAAATCTCTAGCACGAAGTTATCTCCTACACCTTGCTGCCTGCATGCCAGTGAAGCTTTTCGGGCGATGTGTCTTTGTTGGCTGCAAGAATCTTCTGTCGAGTCAGGGTGCCTCTGATAAATTCAAGACAAAGCATAAATCTCGGAGCGAGTTGAATGAGCACTTTTGCTTGTGAGTCCAACATGAGGGAGCTCTCAATGAGCACAGGTCGGCCCATTGAGGAGCTAAAGCAGGTAGTCGTGACTGAGTTAATGGTCAAAGCCGCGATGGATTATGTGCTCGGGTTATGGGATCGGGATGTCGACATTTTCCTGCTAGAGGATGTGTTCAGGATAATGGCAGTTCTTCAGCCTCGGCCTCTGGATATTCCAAAATTGACGAGCGCACCTTCTCAATGAGCTTGTCGAACTTGGATAGCGATGCCGATTTAATTTCATCTGGAACACCGCATTCCAACAGCCCAGCAATAATGCCGAGCAGGTAGTAAACCTGCATTAAGTCGAGCGCGATTTTTCTAAGTTCAAGCAACGTTAGCGTTTCTGAGTAGGGCGTTCCGTCACTGTTCCTCTTTGTTGGATGGTAGATAGGGGCCTCGTCCTTGCCCTCTGGTGATAACCCCCAGGCCCAATGGACGATCTTGTTTCTCTGCGCCGTCATCTTCTTGAATGTGGACAGAGCGACATTCAGCCTTTCCGGTATGTCGATCGGTAACGGCGATGTTTCGAGAAGCTTTGTGACCGTTGCTGCTAATGAGGTCGAGCGGAGCCTTAATGATTCTACGACGACCGACTGGGTATCCGCTCTTAGTCCGCTTAGAAAACCGAATATCCGCATGAGCGGTTCATCGCACAGGCTGTGATTGACCACGATCTGCCCGATTTCTGCCCGCATGGCAGAGTTTGGGCCCGCGTCGTATCTATAGTTTGTGGTTCTTGGGTCTTCCATTCCGCTTGCCTCCTCGGCCCCTGGCCTCATCCAAGCACGGGAAGCTACCGCCAGAGCAAACATGGTGCCACTGGCATTTCATCCACGCTGTACAACCTTCCAGCCCGCCTCGCGCGGGCTTTTTCATATCTGGAGAACGCATGGCCTTCAATGCTGATGTGCAGAAGCTTGAGCCGGGGAACCTGATCCGGCTGTTTGAGGTGGATGCGACGCGCCTTGGCGGAAATCTCTGGCGATTCCATGGCCACGCCCAGGAAGGGGAGATCATCTGGCAGGGCAATGTGTACGAGCCGATCCAAATCACCGCAAAAGGCTTTGATATTCGTGGCGATGGTCGACCCGCGTCGCCGACCCTCCAACTGGCAAACGAGCTCGCCGGCATTCGAGGAGCGATATCGGCCATCTGCCTTCAGTTGCGAGACCTCTGTGGCGCCAGGGTTCGGGTGATCGAGACGTGGAGGCACTATCTGGATGCCGCGAACTTCCCTGATGGCAACCCCGACGCAGCCGACGAGTCTCGGGTGGGAATCTGGTTCATCGAGCAGAAGACCGAGGAAACCCGTGAGCAGGTCACATTCGCGCTCAGCAGCCCTATCGACATGGAGGGGCAGATGCTACCCGCCCAGCAGATCACTAAGCTTTGCCGGTGGGCGTGCCGAGGTCAGTACCGAGGAGAGGCCTGCGCCTATACCGGCGCCGCCCTCTTCACGAAGAAGGATGAGCCTACCGATAACCCGGCTCTCGATCGGTGCGGCGGCCGCTGGAGCAGTTGCAAGCTGCGCGGCAACACCAACCGCTTCGGCGGTTCTTTGGGGGCAAGTTTGATCGTTTCGTCGAGGTAAGCATGCGCATCAGTCAAAAGCTCCAGTGTCAGATCCTGGCGCACGCCGAAAGCGTCTACCCGAGCGAGGCGTGTGGCGTATTGCTCAAGACCGATAGCGGCCGAGAATACGCTCCTTGTGGCAACCTGGCGGTCAGTGATCGCGAAAACTTCGTCATGGATCACCGGGACTACGCAGCAGCAGAGGACCGCGGCGAAGTAATTGCCGTCATCCATAGCCATCCTGACAAGGCTCCGATCCCGAGCATGGCCGACCGGGTCAGTTGTGAGCTTCACGGATTGCCGTGGGGAATCATCGGGCTGCCGGGTGGGGAAATGACCTGGTTCAAACCATCAGGTTATCGTGCCCCGTTGCTTGGCCGAGAGTTTTCCCACGGCTTGCTCGACTGTTGGGGCGCCTGCCGGGATTGGTACGAGCGAGAAGCTGGGTTGACGCTGCCGAACTTCGAGCGCAAGGACCTTTGGTGGGAGGTCAAGGACGGATCGAGCCTGTACGAGGACAATTACGAGAGTGCCGGTTTCTATCGCGTTGACGACCTGCGCCGTGGCGACATGCTGGTGTTTCAGGTGCCCACTCCAGGGAGGCCTTGTTATCACCCGAACCATGCCGCGATCTATCTCGGTGCCGATCCTTGTTTACGAAGTGAAGAGGCTCCAGCACTGGGCGGCTCGGGTCCGTTCATCTATCACCACATGGCGGGTCGCGCGGCCACACGTGAAATCTACGGCTGGTCCATGGCCAACAGGGTCCGGCTGATCCTTCGCCACAAGGACTTCCCCCAATGAAGACCGTGCGACTGTATGGCGCGTTGCGCCGTGAATTTGGCCGTGAGTATGTGCTCGATGTATCAGGGCCGCGAGAGGCCACCATTGCCCTGGCCAGCATGGTAGATGGTTTCGAGAAATTCATGCGAACCGCAGAAGAGCGCGGGATGCGGTTCGCGGTTTTCGTAGGGCGGCGAAATCTTCGCGAAGAGGAGCTTGACCTGGCCGGAGCCGGCGAGTCGGTCATCCGCATCGTGCCAGTCATCCAAGGCAGCAAGAGTTCCGGGATTTTTCAGACGGTCCTGGGGGCGGCGTTGGTTGTTGCGGGCTATTTCACGTTCGGTACCACCTCGGCAATAGGCGTTGCAATGATGGCTGGCGGCGCTGGCCTGGCGCTTGGTGGCGTTGCCCAGATGCTGGCCCCGTCAACTCAGGCTTCCGCCGCGAAGAACGAGGATGGGAATAACCCGAGCTATGGATTCGGTGGCGCCATGACCACTATTGCTCAGGGAAACCCATACCCAGTGCTTTACGGCGAGCGAGAGATCGGCGGCGCCGTCGAGTCGGGCGGGGTTTACACGGAAGACCAGCTCTAGCACGACCGCTGCCAGACCCCGCTTCGGCGGGGTTTCTTGTTTCTGGAGATCGAAAATGTCTGTTGTGACCAAAAAGCGCCATCAGCCTTTGCGTGGAAGCAAGGGGGGCAGTTCCAAGCCGAAGCAGCCGCACATCGCCCAGAACGGCGTCGCATCGCTGTCCACTGCTCGGATCCTGTATCTCCTGAGCTGGGGACCGATTGTTGGCCCAGTCAATGGACTCAAGTCGATCAAGCTTGACGGTACTCCGATCCAGGCAGAAGACGGCACGCTGAACTATCCCGACGTGAAGTGGCAGTTTCGACCGGGCGAGTTAAATCAGGAGCGACTGGAAGGTGTAGCGGAGTCTAGCAACGAGATTGCGGTGGGCCAGACCTTGCTCAGCACGCAGCCCTACATCTACACCGTCACGAACGCCACGGCGGATGCGGTACGCGTGCGCCTGTCCTGGCCCAACCTGCAGGCGCAGGATTCGTCCGGGAACATCAATGGGGTGCGTATTGAGTACGCGATCGATGTCGCCACGGATGGCGCTCCTTACCAGACCGTACTCAGCACGTTTGTCGACCGGAAGAACGTTACGACTTACTACCGTTCTCATCGGATCAACCTGCCGGCAGGAGGGCACTGGGCGGTTCGCGTGCGGCGGATCACGCCGGAGGCGAACAGCTCTCTGGTCCAGGACACCATGGTGCTGACTGCGATAGCTGAAGTTGTCGACAGCAACCAGGAGTTTCCGCTCACCGCCGTTGGCTGCGTGGAGTATGACGCCCAACAGTTCGGGGGCGACTTTCCGAAGTTCTCTGCGCTCATGCGCGGGCGGATCGTGCGGGTTCCGATGAACTATGACCCTGAGACTCGGACCTATTTTACCGGCGGCCCCGGTACCACGAATGGCGTTTGGGACGGCACCTTCAAGGAGGCTTATTCCAACAATCCGGCCTGGGTTTTCTATGACCTGGTGTTGAACCCCTATTACGGCCTGGGTGAGCGCATCGACCAGAGCATGGTCAACCGTTGGGCCCTCTATCGCATTGCGCAGTACTGCGACCAGTTGGTTCCGGATGGGAAGGGCGGTCAAGAGCCTAGGTTCACTTGCAACCTCTATCTTCAGAAGCAAGAGGAGGCGTATGCCGTTCTTCAGGATCTCGCTGCAATCTTTCATGGGTTGGCGTTCTGGGATGGTAGCCAGATCACTGTCAACGCCGACATGCCTCAGGACCCGGTTTACACCTATACCACGTCGCAGATTCTGAACGATGGTGTGGTTGCGTATTCGGGGACACGGACGCGAGACCGCCATTCGCTGGCGATGGTCTCTTGGGACAACCCGGCCAATGCGTTCGAGACAGACAAGGAGCCGGTCTTCGACGAGGATGCGATTATCGAGCTTGGCGGGATCGTCAGGGAGGTATCGGTCGGGGCTCTCGGCTGCACCAGCCAGGGTCAGGCGCAGCGGGCGGGGCAGTGGGCGCTTATGACTGAGCAGTTGCAGACTCGTGGGGCCGTCTGGAAGGTTGGCCTGGATGGATTCATCCCGCGGCCTGGACAGGTGGTGGCTCTGGCAGACCCCATGCTTGCCGGTCGTGCGAATGGCGGCAGGATCTCGGCGGTATCTGGACGAGCAATCACCGTAGACCGAGATGTGGATATCCCGGTCGGCGCGCGGCTGCGAGTCAACCTGCCCAGTGGGCGCTCGGAAGCCAGGGCGATTCAAGGTCATGACGGACGCGTCATAACGGTGGTGGCCGACTTCAGTGAAGAGCCTTCCCCCGAGAGCGGTTGGGCGATCGACTACGACGACCTGGCCCTGATGCAGTTCTACGTCAAGAACGTGACCAGACCAAGTTGGGAGCAATTCCAGCTTGAGGTTATCCAGCACGAGCCCGGCAAGTTTGATGCGATCGATCACGGGGCGATCATCGATTCTCGGCCGATCAGCGTCCTGCCGTCCGGGGTGCAGGATCCGCCTGCACGCGTATTGATCTCGCAGCACATCGCGGTCGAGCAAGGCCTGGCGGTCACGATCATGACCATCGCCTGGGACGCGGCACCGGACGCGGTAGCGTACGACGTAGAGTGGCGCTGGGGCTCGCGCGAGTGGGTCAGGGTTCCGCGTACGGGGGAGCTGATGGTGGAAGTGCGTGGGGTATACGCCGGCCAGTACCTTGCGCGCGTGCGGGCTGTGAACTCCATGAACGTGTCGTCGATCCCAGCGAACTCGGTGTTGACCAACATCACCGGCAAGACCGGCGCGCCGCCGGCGCTGGCGTTCCTGCGTACCACCAGCGGACCGTGGAAGATCGGTCTGGAGTGGGGATTCCCGGTCAGTGGCGCGGCGGACACCGCCTACACCGAGATTCAGCAGTCGGTCACCCCAGGCGGCAGCGAGCAGAACGCAACTGCCCTGGGCTTGTTCGCGTACCCGACCGACACCCATACGCTGACCTCACTGGCGGCCGGCGCTCGCCTGGCCTTCCGCGGGCGGCTGATCGACCGGACCGGCAACGTCGGCCCCTGGTCGGCCTGGGTCGACGGTATAAGCTCGACGGATGCGAGCGAGTACAACGAGCTGATCACCAAGGAGTACGTCGAGTCCGCGCTGGGCGAGCAGTTCTTCGCCGACATCGATCAGATGCAGGTCGATATCAGTGGCCTGCAGGGCCAGATCGATAATCTGTCCGATGTGCTGGCCTACGACCCGACGAAGACCTACGCGAAGAACGATATCGTGCGGGTCGGCAACCGGCTGTATCAGGCAAAGCAGGCGGTGCCGCTCAACGCCTCGCCGCCGAACGCGTCCTACTGGGCCGACATCGGACAGTCGATCGAGACGGCCAACGGCCTGGCCCAGCAGGTGGCCACCAACACCGCGGATATCACCGAGCTCGACGGTAAGGTCGAAGCGGCGGCTTCGAGCCTGGATGTTCTGCAGGCTGCCGCCCGCCGGGAGCCGGCGACCGGAGAGAAGGCCGATGCGCTGAAGGGCTGGGACACCATTGCTCGAGCCGCCACCGAAGTCACCGTGCGGGCGAACGAGGATGAAGCGCAGGCGAAGCGGACGAGCTTGCTTGAAGCGCGTACCGGGACCGCGGAGGGCAGGATCGCCACCGTGGAGTCGGTCGTTGCGTCGAACAATGCCGTGACCGTCCAGCGGCTGGATCAGCTATCCGGCCAGGTTGCGAGCAACGCCTCGGCCATCAGCACCGAACAGACCGTCCGCGCCAACGCGGACAGCGCCCTGGGGCAGCGGATGGATACCGTCAGTGCGCGCACCGATACCAACGAGGCGAACATCCAGACCACATCTCAAGCGGTTACCTCGCTGGATGGAAACGTCAAGGCGCTCTACAGCGTGAAGCTCCAGGCGCATGCCAACGGGCAGAAGTACGCCGCTGGCTGGCAACTGGGCTTCGACAGCGGTACGAGCGTGACGACCATGGCGTTCCAGGCTGATCGGTTCCTCTGGTTCAACAGTTCCAGCGGGCAGACCGTGGCGCCGGTCTCGATCGTCGGAGGCCAGATGTTCATCAACAACGCGATGATTCAGGACGGTTCGATTACGAACGCGAAGATCGGCAACGTGATTCAGTCGACCGCCCTCGGTGCCAACGGCGAGCCGCTATGGAAGTTGGATAAGGGCGGCGCGTTCACAATGAACAGCGCAACGTCGGGAGGGTTTATGCGCCAGACGGCAGAGGCAATAAAAGTGTATGACGGAAACTTGGTGCTTCGAGTCCAGATCGGGAATCTTGACGTATGAGTTACGGAATGAGAACACGTTCAGCCGGCGGCTCAATACTCTTTGACAGCAATAATTATTCATTGAGGATGGTCTATCGCCGGGACTTGGGGAACATCCCCCAGGGACTTTCAGTTACGGTCCCTGGGTTCGACGGTTCTAAAGGTGTCATGTTTGTCGTCTGCAATACGCCGGATTCTAGATCTTGGATTCCCAGGCATACCATTAGCGGCTCGACTATTACGTTTGGTTGGTCCGGTGATGTAACAGCGAATTACACTCTATATGCGGTGATGTTCTCATGAGTTTCGGTGCGAAGTTTGTTGGGAATGCCGGTCAGGTGATAATCGATCAGGACCACCCTTGTCTGCATCTGGTTGCGTCTGGTACCTACCCAGCCACTAATGCCCAGATCATCAACGTCTCGTACCCATCTCCGGTGCGGAGCCCGCTCCCACCGTTTGTTTTCTTTTGCCCTAATGGGTCGCATCACATAACGATGTTCCAGCATGCTGGTTCGGCTGGGAACTGGACGGGTTTCAGCTTCTACGTGAAGGTATTTCAAGATACAAGCGGCGTCGTACTGGGAGGGAAGTGGAAGGCATGCGCGGTGTTCATGCCGAAAACTGGCGGATGGGGGATGCAGATATTCGACAATCAGTCGAGAGTGGTATTTGACAGTAACAGGGATCTTGTTCGGTTCATAAGTGGTACCCAGATGCTGAATTATTACGGCACGAATGGTAACTATCTGGGGTATTACACCCTGCATTCATGGTCTGCACCGTGGCCGCATGGGACTGATGGGTATTTTCTGATTAGTCATTTCAATGTACAGGCGCAACCGCCCCAAGGTGATACTGGAGAGTGCTCCATTGGGTTTGTTACTTCGGCCCGAAACACAGTCGTAGCAACTGTTCAAGTCGGCGGACCTGGGCAAGACGCAATACGAACACCTTTCCCATGGCCTCTTCTGGCCATTGCATAGCAGGAGAACTCTATGGCGTGGTACTCAACCGGAACCGTGGCGGTGACCGCAAATAGCCCGACCGTTACCGGTGCCGGCACACAGTTCTCGTCCAATGCCCGAGTCGGCGATGCATTTCGCGGACCCGATGGACGTTGGTACGAGGTCACAAACGTGGCCAGTTCGACGGTCATCTCGATCAAGCCCAACTACCAGGGCAGCACGGCCAGCGGCCAGGCCTATGCGGTGGCGCCGATCCTGGGCTACGACAAGGACCTGTCGGATCGATTCAACTTGATCGCCAACCAGTGGGGGGCAACCCTGGCGGGGATAAAGCCCTGGGCGCTCTCTGCAAATGCGGCAGCAGCGCGGGGGGATCTCGGCCTCGGCAGTGCGGCTGTACGGGAGGCGCTCGGTAGTTCGGGCGCGCTGTACTCTCGAGACAGCATTCTGGGCGCCGTTTCGCAGTCGAGCGGCGTACCGACCGGTGCGG
>NZ_KV828440.1:0-752 GCF_001836405.1 Pseudomonas sp. HMSC057H01
GCGTTCGATGTCGTCGAGTTCGAACTGGAAGAAGCGCTCTGCGAGCCTTTCCGCCTGAACCTGAAGCTGGCCAGCGACAAGAACGCCATCGATTTCAAGCAGGTACTCGACCAGCCGGGCACCTTCACCCTCTGGCAGGACGGCCGTCCGGCCCGCTACGTCCATGGCATCGTCAGCCACTTCACCCAGGGCAGCTCGGGTTTTCGCCGGACCCGCTACGAACTGCTGCTGGAACCGCAGTTGGCGCGCCTGGAGCTGTGCTGCAACTGGCGGATCTTCCAGGAGAAGAGTGTTCCGGAGATTCTCCAGGCGCTGCTCAAGGAACACCGGGTGCTCGACTACGAACAGCGCATCTACCATGAGCACCTGCCGCGCGAATACTGCGTGCAGGCCGGCGACAGCGATCACTACCTGCACGACCGGCTGGCTTTCGAGGAAGGCCTGGTCTACTACTTCCGCTTCGACGAACACCGCCACACCCTGGTCTGCAGCGACCGGCTCTACGTCCAGGAGCGTATCGCCGGCGGCCCGGTACTGTTCAGCGCCCAGCCGGAGGGCGACAACCCGCAGCCGGTGCTTCATTCCTTCCGCTACAGCGAAAATGTTCGTACGGCTCGACAGACCCAGCGGGACTACAGCTTCAAGCGCCCGACCTACGACCAGGAGCATCATCTCGCTGGCGAGGCGCTCGAGCATCAGGACTCGTCCTACGAGCGCTACGACTACCCCGGTCGCTACAAGCAGAGCGGCGC
>NZ_KV828441.1:0-371 GCF_001836405.1 Pseudomonas sp. HMSC057H01
CAGATCCCGCGGATCGGCCAGGAAGTGATCGTCAGCTTCCTCGAAGGCGACCCGGACCGGCCGATCATCACCGGGCGGGTCTACAACGCCGAGCAGACGGTGCCCTACGAGCTGCCGGCGAACGCTACCCAGAGCGGGATGAAGAGCCGTTCGAGCAAGGGCGGCACGCCGGCCAACTTCAACGAGATCCGCATGGAGGACAAGAAGGGCGCCGAGCAGTTGTTCATCCATGCCGAGAGGAACCAGGACATCGAGGTCGAGAACGACGAGAGCCACTGGGTCGGCCACGACCGGACCAAGACCATCGACCACGACGAGACGGTGCATGTGAAGCACGATCGCACCGAGACCGTGGACAACAACGAGACCAT
>NZ_KV828442.1:0-667 GCF_001836405.1 Pseudomonas sp. HMSC057H01
CCGCCGGGTACAAGGGCACCGCCACCGCCGGGGAGAAAGGCGAGATCCGCATCCGCTACTGGGACGAAAAGACCGAACGGTACCGAACCGTCATCGGCTATATCGGCGAAGACGGCCTGGAGCCGAACACGCACTACAGGCTCGACGACAACCACCGGTTCGTGAAGGTGGAGGGTTGATCATGAAACGAGCAACCGTTGTAACCGAACTGCCGGCCAGCACCAGCCGGGATATGGACAAGTTCGTTGTCCGACTGCCCGACGGCCTGAGGGCCGAGGTCGAAGCCGAGGCCAAGCGAGACGAGCGCAGCATGAACAGCGTGGTCATCATCGCCCTGCGCGAGTACCTGCATGGCCAGCGCCGAAAGCAAGCGCTCCTCGATGCGCTGACCACCGCCGCCGGAGGCCGCTGATCATGAGCCCCATCACCATCGTTCTCCGCTCAGGCATGGGCATGCAGATCGACTCGGTACGCCCATACCTGCGGAATGGTATGCCCATAGCAATCGGGCGCGCAGGCGCGGTTATCTCGCACTTTGCTGACGGGGACGCACACCTGGCGCTCCGCACCATCGCCGAGTTCCCCTGTCCCGAGCAGGACAACATGCCGGCGGCGAACATGCGGCAGATCGCGCTGGCGGCGCTGAGCGGGGCTGGGGTGAGTACGG
>NZ_KV828443.1:0-1682 GCF_001836405.1 Pseudomonas sp. HMSC057H01
CCCGGCGGCGCTGCTGCGCGAGCAGCCAGCGCGCCGGCGAACGCGGCGACGGCCATAGGCCGGCAGCGTTCGAGGCAAGACGCCTGCACATGGGAAGGCAGCGCGAAGTGCGGCACCCGATACGTAGGATCGGCGCTCGCACTGCACGCGCGACGACATGCCGAAAGCCACTGGATCGGCACGCCCAATGGCACGACAAGATGCACGACAACGTGCAGCGAGTCGGCGGCCATCATGGGCGGGCCTCCAGCCGGATCGGGTGCGCGACGCCGATCACGGCGGATGCGGCAACCGGGCCGAAATACCGGCTGTCGAACGACGACGGGTTGGTCACGCTCAACAGGAAAAGCTCGCCGGGTTCAAGGCGGCGGCACTGCTGCCAGGATGGCAGCGGGCGGCCCCAACGGTCGGCGGGCAGCGCGGCGGCCGAAGGCACGCCGTCGATGCGGACGATGCCGCTGGCAACGCACACCTCCTGCGGCGCGACCGCGCCCACGCGCTTGAGCAGCGGCACGCGCGCCGGCAGGTAGCCGCGCTGCGCGGCCAGCGCGGCGGCGTCTGGCGGCAGCGTGGTCAGCACGATGGAGCCGACGCGCGGCGCATCGGGTGGCGCGATGCGATACCAGCCCACCGGAACGCTGTCGGACGGGTTGTAGATCAGGCGCGGCATCGGATGCACGAAGGACGCCCAGGCCAGCGCAGCAAGGCCGCAGGCGGCGAAGCCCGCGAGCACGATGCGAGCGCGCTGGCGCGAGCGAGGACGCGGCGCCTTTCCAGTGGTGTTGGCGCCAGTGGAAACGGCGGTCATGGCAGCACCCTCCCGGCCAACCAGGCGGCGTGCCGCTCGGCGGTGTACTCGGGCAGCGGCAGGCGCGCAGCGAGCCGGTTGGCGAGCGTGCGCCAGTACGCGGGCGAGACGGCGACAGGCGCGATGCCCAGCGCCTCGATGGCGTCGATGCGTTCCAGCACGGCGCGCACTTGCCCGTCGCCCTCGGCGTGCAGTAGCAGGCGCGCGCCAGGCTGCACGCCGGGGATGCGCTGCGCCGCGTCCAGCGGTGTGCAGGCTTGCATCACCATGAGCTGCCAGCGCACGGTGCCGTAGTCGTTGGCCTGCCAGCGCACGCGGCAGAACACAGCGCCCGGCAGGAACATGGCGCAGCGTCGCCAGCGGTCGAGCTGGTGCGTGCGCGCGGGTTCGCCAAAGCGCAGGTAGAGCTTGAAACGGGCCTCGATGTAGGCCAGCGCCACGCGCGTCAGCGGCGCGCTGGCGGGCTGGCCGGAAGGTGCGATGAATGATGGCTGTGGCGCAGCCGTGGCCGCGCCAGCGGCAGGCGCGGCAGCAGGTGCAGTGGATGCAGTCATGGTGTGTTCTCCCTGCGGTTCTCGGGAAACTCCCGCTCCAGCAGGCCGCGCAGCAGGTCGGCCACGGTCACGCCTTGCGTGAAGGCCGATACCTTGATGCGCGCCCGCAGTGCGGGCGTGATGTCGAGCGTGAGGCGAGCCGTGTAGAGGTCGCCCTTGCCCAGCGCATCGGCATCGCCCTGGCGAATCCACGCCTCGGCGTGCGGATTCGCAGGAGGACGCGCACCGATGCCGACGCGTTTTGCCGTGCGTTTGCCGCTCTGTGGTGGCTTCGCTGTCATGTCGTCCACCGCAGCAGTTCGTCCACCAGGGCGGTGATT
>NZ_KV828443.1:1782-2895 GCF_001836405.1 Pseudomonas sp. HMSC057H01
GCAGCAGTTCGTCCACCAGGGCGGTGATTTCGCGCGCGGCGGCGCTGACCGGTGCCGTCTCGCGTGCAAGCCGGCCAGCGGCCACGCTGTCGGCGAACACGATGCGCTGATGCACTTCCGCGCGCAGCGCAGGAAGCGGCTGGTCGGCCAGCGCCTGGCGCGCTTCGCGCCCGATCACGGTGGTACTGATGCGCCGGTTGATGACGAAGGCCGCGCGCAGCGCAGGCCGGAACACCTGCGCCTCGCGGATCAGCGCCACCATCTCGGCGCTGGCCCATAAGTCGTAGGGACTGGGCTGCACCGGGATCAGCACGCGCTCGGCCGCCAGCAGCGCGGAGCGCGCCAAGGCGGCGATGCGCGGCGGGCCGTCGATGACGACGTGATCGGCCCGCCTGGCAAGCTCTGGCGCTTCCTGATGCAGCGTTTCGCGTGCGAGGCCCACGGCACTGAACAGCCGTGGCAAGCCTTGCTGGCTTCTACGCTGCGTCCAGTCCAGCGATGAACCCTGCGGGTCGGCGTCCAGCAGCACGACGTGCTGGCCACGCATTGCCAGTTCGCCGGCGATGTGGGTGGCGAGCGTGGTCTTGCCGACGCCCCCTTTCTGGTTGAGCAGAGCAACGATCATGACGCGGCCCTCCCTGCTGGAAAGCCCGGCTGTTGCTGCTGCGTTTGTGGCCGCGTGGCGGTTATCCACCGCAGCGGCGTTTCCCTACTAAAAGTTAGAGAAATTAAGTTAGGGAAGTTAGAGGGCGCGCAAACCCAGTGCTGGCGCGGGTTTTCGGCCGATTGGCACGCCTGATAGCACGATAGTCCCACGCCTGATAGCACGATACCCCGCACGCCTGATAGCACGACTCCATTCACAGGCTTTCCCCGAGTTATCCCCGTGCCGTATGCGGCACGGGCCGGAAGGTCAGCAGTTCCATGCCGTTGTCCGGCATCCGTTCGATGCCCAGGACATAGCCGGGCAGCGACTGCCGCGCGACGAGCGCGCGCAGGTCGCAGGCGAAGTCGTAGGGCTTGGCGGTGCTGCCGGATTTCTGGTGCAGGTAGCGGAAGTCGAACTGCCAGCCGTATGCCTGCTTGCCGCCGTGCTTGCGCACCAGGCGGTAC
>NZ_KV828443.1:2995-4400 GCF_001836405.1 Pseudomonas sp. HMSC057H01
TGCCGCCGTGCTTGCGCACCAGGCGGTACAGCCACCGCTCGATGCCGCCGGTCAGCCGGAAATACGCCGGGTCGATGGTCAGCACCAGGGCGGCATCCAGCACGCCCGTATAGAACCAGTCCGGCAAGATCAGCTCGATGCCCAGCGGTGTGCCGCTGGCATCGGCCAGTTCCTTCCATTCGTTGATCCACGAGAAGCGGTGCAAACGCCGCCCGGTTGTCTCGCGGATGGACGTGGCCACCGTGGTCGATTGCAGGCGATCCAAGGCCGCTTTGAGGCGCTGGTAGTCGCGCAGCGACTTGCCGCGCCCGATGAAGCGCAGGATCTCGTAGGGCGTCGCACGGATCAGCCGCGAAGGCCGCAGGCCCGCATCCTTCGCCTCCACGATCTGTGAGGCCGCCCAAATCAGCACGTCGGCATCCCAAATCGTGGCGATGCCATGCTCCTGCGTGCCTTCCACGCGGATCGTGACGTTGCCCGCCCGGAAGTCGATGGGCTTGACCCGCTTGGACTTGGCGAGCGAGAAGAACGGATAGGCCATCAAGTCCTGGCTGTCGCGCGGTGCCATGTCGCCCGGCAAGGCGCGGAACAGGTCGAGCTGTTCGCGTTCTTGCGGGGGCCGCTGCCGAAATGGCAGCGCGGAGATGGACATGGCTGTGGCCTGGCGCGCGCCAGCGATCAGCGCGCACGGCTGTCCGCCGAGTGGTGCTCGGCGTACTCGGGATCGGAAGTCGTCTCGAAGCTGCGGTCGGCCGCCCAGGCGTCGAGGTCGGCCACGGCGTACATGACGCGCCGGCCGAACTTGCGAAAGCGTGGCCCGCCGCCGATCACGCGCTGCTTCTCCAGCGTGCGCGGCGACAGGCGCAGGTACTCGGCGGCTTCGTCGTTGGTGAGGTAACGCTGCGGCTGCGCGGCAGCGGTCGAGACAGTGGCGGCAGGCCGCAAGGGAGCTGGTCGCATGGGATGAACCTCCATCAAGCCCGGCCACACCACGCGGCCGGATGGAGGCACTTTCAAGAAAGCGAGGCTTCTTGCTAAGGGACGAATTGCAGGGGCTGCGAAACGTCCCCCCTACTGCAACGGCAGTGGCGGAAGCTGTGCAAGGCGGCGATAGCCGCCGCACATCAGCGCATCGCCACGGCGCACCAGCCGGCGCACGCGGGCGCGCAAGGCACCGTCCTTGTGCCAGTTGGCCGCGACGGCCTCCACGCCGAACAGCCCTTCGGCCACTTCGCGCAAGGACGCGCCCGCCAGGGTCGCGTCGAGCGCCTGCAAGGTGTGCAGCTCCAGCAGTGCGGCAGGCGTGGGCCGCGAACGGGCCGCCGCCGCAGGCGCGGCAACCGTGGCGGCAGCCAGGGCGTCGAGTTCAGCCGCGAGCGTGCGATAGCGCGCGCAGGGCGTGGCG
>NZ_KV828443.1:4500-5371 GCF_001836405.1 Pseudomonas sp. HMSC057H01
AGAACTCGAAGGCATGGGCTTCGGGTGGCGGGTCGGCGTCGGGATAGAGCTGCACCACGGCATCGTGGTCAGGGAACCAGGCCGGATGCGCGTCGCGCGCATCCAAGGCTGGGTCTTCCAGCAGGCGCAGGCTCCAAGCCTGCGCCGCGTCCGGCCAGCGGCGACGGCGCAGCCAGTCGCGGCGGTAATCGGGATTCCTGCGCAGGTATTCCCAAGCCAGCGCGGGGCCGTTGAGGTGCAGGACGTAGAGATAGGCGGCTGTCGGATACCAGTGGTCGGCGCTGCGATCAGTCATGGCGAAAGCTCCCTGTGCTTGGGATGCGTCGCCACGATTTCCGCGATGCGGGAGCTATCGAAACGCCATCAGGTCATCATCAAAAACGGTTAAGCTGTAACTGTCGGTGTCAAGACCGTTTGGCTCCGGCGTGTTGGGGAAATCGTCTGAATGCGACGGCTGCGCCACCCGGAAATGGTGCGCGGCACCGGATACCGTGCCGCAGCCCGCGCCAAAGATCAGGACTGTTTGCGTCAGACTGGCATCGCTTCAGTGCATCAATGCCGATTCAGACCTACCCGGTCTTGACCAGGACTGAAATAGTCACAGTGCGCCCCGGCTGGCCGTGCCGCGCTGGCGTTCATCAGTCCGTGATCGCGTCATTCTCCTGCGCCAGCCGGACGTACTCCGACAGCGGGCGCACCGCCTGGAAATACCGATCCCGCCGCACCGGCAACTTGCGCGGCCCGACGATGCCGGCCAGGTCGGACAGCCTGACCGTCCCCAGCGAGGGCATGCCGATGCCGAGGTCGATCAGGCCATAGGCCGTATCGCCATCGGCGGGGTCGAGCGACACCAGCAGCCAGGTCACATGCG
>NZ_KV828443.1:5471-6682 GCF_001836405.1 Pseudomonas sp. HMSC057H01
CGAGCGACACCAGCAGCCAGGTCACATGCGCGTCGGGGGTAAACAGGCGCACCACCGGCAGCGGGTCGAGGCGCTGGCCAGCGGCGAGCGCCTCGCCGTGGGCCAGCAGCCGAGCGCGTTCATCAGCGGTGACAAGCTGCAGGGTCATGGGCAGAACTCCCACGGAACCGTGCATGCGTGTGGAAACACGGATGCACAAGCCATCGCATCCGTAGAAGAACGAAAGCGCAGAAGCGCAATTGCAGGAAGCCGGAAAGACACGGATGCGATTCCCCGGTTCTGTGGAAATCCGTAAATGCGGATTTCCGTAAAAGCACGGAACAGCGATTTTTGGGCACTGAGTTAAAGATAACGTGGTTTTAATTGTCCTGCGATTTGACGCTTCTGTCCATGCAGAAGCGATCCGTCCAACCTGGCCGCCCGGCCGGTGCCACCACCTTCGATGCCGAACTGGCGCAAGCCTTCGGCGCGGCGGTGCGCGCGCTACGGACGGAACGAGGGATCGCGCAGGAATCGCTGGCACACCTGGCCGGCATCGAGCGTTCGCACATGGGCAAGGTCGAGCGCGGCGAACACATGCCCACGCTGGCACTTATCTTCAAGATCGCCGGCGCGCTCGAATGCAGCACGGCGGTATTGATGAGCGAGGCTGAAAGCCAGCTCGCAGCAGCAGCGGCCCAGCCGTAGGCGCAGGCCGGGCAAGGCGGGCCGATCCGGTGCAGCCGGTTCGGCGGTGTTCAAGGGGCGCCAAGCGCAGCGCGGCGGGGATAGCCCGCAGGGCTTTCCCCTGGAGGCAAGCAAAGCGCGCAGCGCCGCCAGGCGCGAAGGCGTGAGGGATTGAAGCCGAATGGACATGACGCCATTGGCGGCATGGGGCGCAGCCCGAAAGCCCGGCGGCGCAATGCGCCGACACGCCATGCTGTTCCTACTGCCACGGGCTTCGAGCCATTCGACCATCACCAATGCAATGCTGGCCTTGGACATGCGGGACATGGGGCAACTGCCGAAACCCTGTGCGTGCGATGCTGCGATCAGCAGCACCGCGCCCCGCCGCAATGGGCGGGGCGCGGTGGGCGGCCGTCAGGCCGCCTTGGGCTTGCTGCGCGACCAGATGAGGTCGTGCGTGTCATTCTCGCCTTCGATCAGGCGGGCATAGACCGTCGCCGGGAATGAAGGATCGTCGATGGCCACCGACAGGTAATCCCGCCCGG
>NZ_KV828443.1:6782-7412 GCF_001836405.1 Pseudomonas sp. HMSC057H01
GGCATGGGGCGCAGCCCGAAAGCCCGGCGGCGCACCGCGCCGACACGCCATGCTGTTCCTGCTGCCACGGGCTTCGTGCCATCCAACCATCACCAATGCGATGCCAGCCCTGAACATGCCGGGCATGAGGCAACCGCCGAAACCCTGTGCAGGCGATGCTGCGATCAGCAGCACAGCGCCCCGCCGCAATGGGCGGGGCGCTGTGGGCGGCCGTCAGGCCGCCTTGGGCTTGCTGCGCGACCAGATCAGGTCGTGCGTGCCGTTCTCGCCTTCGATCAGGCGGGCATAGACCGTTGCCGGGAACGAAGGGTCGTCGATGGCCACCGACAGGTAATCCCGCCCGGCCTCGCTGGTTTTCTTCCACGCCGCGCCGAAGTCGTGGCCGGCCGCTTGCAGGCGGAAGTCCGGGGCGCTTTCGTTCTCGCCCTTGTCGTTGGGAACCAGCTTGACCTTGAAGTTGAGGGTCAGGGTGCGGAGCTGGCCGGTGAAGCCGTCTTTCTCTGCGGTGAAGGTGCCGATGTTAGCCATGATGATTTCTCCTTTCGGGTTGAACAAGGTCGCGCCAGTGCGTCCTTGTTGTGATCCGTCCGGCGGGGGATGGGCTGGCCGCACCGCGCAGCGGTCGCAACA
>NZ_KV828444.1:0-203 GCF_001836405.1 Pseudomonas sp. HMSC057H01
TGGTGGAGCTAGACGGGATCGAACCGTCGACCTCTTGCATGCCATGCAAGCGCTCTCCCAGCTGAGCTATAGCCCCGAATTCGCCATCAGGCGGGCGATCTTCCGATCGCTTCGACAACCTTCCGGTCATCGACACGCTCATCCATTGCTGGGACGGATGAACATGAAGTGGCGTCCCCTAGGGGACTCGAACCCCTGTTACC
>NZ_KV828445.1:0-329 GCF_001836405.1 Pseudomonas sp. HMSC057H01
CGGCATCTTGATCGCGATCCCCGAGCCGCTTCCCGGTGCGCCGCCTGCATTGATCCGTGCCAGCGGGCCGCTGATGGCGATGCCGCTTGCGTCGAGCCGGATGAAGCTGCCGCCGGCCTTCACCGTCAGTTCGCTGTCAGCCTCGATCACCATCTTCTGCCCGGCCTTCAGGTGGATCTCGCGCCCGGCCCTGGCCAGGTAGGCACGACCGAGCTTCACGTGCTGGCTGTCGCCGACCGTCAGATGGTCATCGGCCTTCAGCTCGACCTTGCGCTCTCCGTGCACGGTGTGATGCTCCTCGGCCTTGAACTCGCTGTAGCTGTTCGCCT
>NZ_KV828446.1:0-308 GCF_001836405.1 Pseudomonas sp. HMSC057H01
TTCTTCGCCGACCCCCGCGAAGTCCTGCGCCAGGTGGTGGCCAGGTTCACCGAGATGGAACTGACCATCGTCGCCGCCTTCGAGCTGGAGTTCTACCTGATCGACCAGGAGAACGTGAACGGCCGGCCGCAGCCGCCACGCTCGCCGATCTCCGGCAAGCGTCCGCAGTCGGTGCAGGTGTACTCCATCGACGACCTCGACGAATACGTCGAGTGCCTCCAGGACATCATCGACGGCGCCCGCGCCCAGGGCATCCCGGCCGACGCCATCGTCGCCGAATCCGCACCGGCGCAGTTCGAGGTCAACCT
>NZ_KV828447.1:0-419 GCF_001836405.1 Pseudomonas sp. HMSC057H01
CAGCGACAGGTGCTCGTCGCTGCCTGGCAGTGGTGCGTACGGTGACAATTTGATCAGCATCAGAACCACCTCCCAATAGCTGTGAACGCAACGTTGACGGCAACTGAGGAGCGCGCAACTGTCGACATCACAATCGATGTAACTGAGTTTGGGGTAGCAACAAGCGCATTCGCCCACATCCCCCCGTGTCGGGCATTGCAATGCGTGTTCGGCGGCGAACTGAATGTCGCCGGATATGCCCATAAACCATTGGCGGGTGCCCCGTCTACATGAATGCTGCCCGCCGCGGCGGTGGTCACTGTCAACGCGCGCTCAGCCCAGCAGACCTGAGTCCCATCCGCGAACCGCACATACTCCCCGTTCGCGTTACTCCCGCGATCAATCACCGCACCGGTCGGTACGCCGCTCGACTGCGAAAC
>NZ_KV828448.1:0-1399 GCF_001836405.1 Pseudomonas sp. HMSC057H01
CTGGCGGCGCTGAGCGGGGCTGGGGTGAGTACGGAGCCGGGCAACCCTGGCGGCGAACCTGTTTCCGGACCAGGTAATACCGGCGAGCCCCCTGGCCCCGCGCCGAGGCCGGGTGATGACTCCCTTGGCGAAAGCCTTCGAACCCTGGAACGCTGGCTTGATCGAGTGGCAATCGAGGACGGCTATGTCAGCGTGCCGGTGATCGAGGCCGTCGAGGTGGTGGTCACCGAGATGAAGCGCCAGCAACAACCAGTCGATCCGGCCTTCTGCCGCTGCAACCACTGGTTCGCCGGGGACAGCGTCGAAGCGGCCTTCATTCGCCAGCATGGCCAGTGCCAGGACTGCGTCGAGATGGACCAGATGCTGGAGCGGGAAGTGCAGGCCGAGAACGCCAAGCGCTACCTGTGGCTGCGCAACACGGCTCTCTACGCATCGGACCTGGCCCGCGAGGTCAACCGCATGGACAAGAGCGTCGTCAACCTGTTCCCGCGGGGCAAGGACGGCAACCTCCTGGCAGAGGCTGATCTGGACGAGGCCATCGATGCTGCCATGGCGAAGCCGCCGGAAGGCGGTGACGCATGAGCATCACCCTCAAGGGCCATGCCCTCAACCAGCGCCAACTCGACGCTATCACCCCGGTGATGAACGACCTGATTCAGGGTCGGGTTGACCTGGCAAGTTTCGATGATGCCTGCGTCAAAGCCCTGGATAACGCCGGCTGCCCGCTGGGCTATGACACCAGCATGCCCGGTACCGGCAGCACCATCGAGGAGCGGGCCGCCAGATGGCTGAGTGACGGTCAAGTGGGAGCGTCTTCGCGGGCCATCCACGATCACATGCTCGGTCTGCCCATGGAACGCCACCACGCGGCCTATCCCCATGACCCGGACGACCTGAATCGCTGCCTGCTTCTGCTGAACTTGATCCCTGAATGGGCGCCACGCATCCGCGAGATGGCCCAGCACAGCCAGGAGTGGGCCGCACTGGCGAGCAGTTGGGGAAAGCTCACCAACCTTTTCCTGCAAGAAGCTGGGCTGGACTGGCAACGCAGCAGCGGAGCCCCCGAAACCTACGCGGCGATGCGATTCCTACTTGGTGATGCATGAGAAAAGCACTGACCGCTATCGCACTCGTCGCGCTATTTGGCCTGGCCACTGTTGCCGCCGGCGCTGCGCTCCAGCCGTTCAAGACCCTGTTCATCTGGGAGGTATGCCAGTGATGAGAGGCTCCGATATTCCGCCACCGCCAGGGTATCGCCCTACCCCGCTCGCCACCCTCGGCCAGCAGTTGGTCCGCCTGGGCCAGGCGATGCAGAACCCCAACACCAAGCTCGGCGAGTTGACCGAACTGGTCCAGGCCTGTGGCGTCGACCTGCGGATCTGCGACACGAACAAGGAGA
>NZ_KV828449.1:0-270 GCF_001836405.1 Pseudomonas sp. HMSC057H01
GGTGAGTTGACAGGCACACCGGTCGTACACCTGTGCGGCCGGTTCTCCGTCGAGCCGAAAATGTCCGCGACTTCGCGAAATCGACACAGAGCCAAAGACTTTCGGCGCCGGCTGAGCAAGAGTAACGTGGCTTGCTCCTCCAATGGATTGGAAAGGAACTGCCCACCCGGAACAGGGAACGATCCATGCGTCAAAGAGACCTGAAATTCACCTTCGTCGTTGGCGAAGGGAACCTTGCGTTCGATGTCGTCGAGTTCGAACTGGAAGAAG
>NZ_KV828450.1:0-41125 GCF_001836405.1 Pseudomonas sp. HMSC057H01
TGCGCACATCGCCGGAAAACCGCGGCGCGCCTGAGTCTCAGTACTATGAAACAAAATATGTCAGGGAAAATCCGATGGGCGCAGACTGAGCGAAAAAGCGCTACCGCAACCCGAGCAGGATGCTGCTCCGCCCGGATCGACGGAGGTTCCACGGAGCGTCCGGCACTCCGCAGAGAGCGGTTCTATTGCAACCTGGCCCGCTCCAGCAGCGCCCAGGCCAGGGCGAAGGTCGGTTCGCCATCCTCGCTCTGCTCGCTGGCGCTGACCACGATCCACCGCGCGCCCGCCGGCTTGGCTGCCCACAGGCGGTATTCGCTGCCTGCGGAGCCGCCGTCGTCTTCCTCTACCTTGTAGCGCGCCTCGCCGTCGCCCAGACGCCTGCTCGCCAGGTCGGGCGAGGGCGGCGCGTCCTGGCGCTGGACCTCCAGTTGGCGTGGGTTGCGCAGCTTGCCGCCTTCGTCGAAGCGGAAGCCCTCGGCGCTGCGCCGCGCGTCGAAGCCGACGGGGCGCTCCACCACCAGGCCGTTCGGGTGGGTCAGGGTCTTGTCGAAGTCCACCCCGGACTCCGCGGTGCAGGCCAGCAGGGCGAGGCTGGCGAGAAACAGGGCGACTGTCTTCATGGGAACCTCATTCCAGGGTCGAGGAAGGTGGCGTAGGCATCGTCGACGAACATCGGCCAGCCCGGCGACAGGTTGTCGTCCCAGGGACGCGAGGTGTATTCCGAGGCCAGCGCGCGGACATTGTCCCGCGGCCAGTTGCGCGGATTGCCGGCGTAGGCGCGGAGATCGATGGAGGGAAATGCACCGCGGGTCTTCGGCAACTTGCGCAGGTCCTGTTGCGACGCCAGGTTGGCGACGTAGCGGATGTAACGGGCGGTGGCGAAGATGTTGAATTCGTCGGAAGCCAGCAGGGTGGCGACCGCCTTGCGCGACAGGCCGCGGCGCACCGGCTGGCCGAGCAGGTCGGTGAACAGCTCGTACTTGATCGCGGTGGAGACCACCACCTGGCCGAGGCCGATGGAGGTGTTGGCGCTCTTGATGCTGACTGCCGCCTGATAGTCCTTGGCGTCTTCGTCGCGGGTCTGGTCACGCTGCTCGGCGAGGATGATCGCGCCGATCAGTTGCGGCGTCAGGTCGTACTTGCGCGCAGCCGCGGACATGACCTTGGCCCGCGACGGCGGGTTGCCCGGATAGGCGTCGGGGAACAGCGTGCTGATCGGCTGGCCGACCAGCGTCTGTGCCTGGTTCAGCTTGTCTTGCGGCGAAAGCTGGCTCAGGTAGGCGCCCAGGTCGCCGAGCGGGTTGCTGTACTTGGTGACGGTCGCCGGGTCCTTGTTGAGCAGCTTGAGCTGGTCGCCGAAGGCAATGGACGGCAGGTCGGCCGGATTGACGCCGGTGGCGCCGACCCCGCTGAACGGACCCTGGATCGCCTGGCTGGCCACCCCGGTGGCGCCGGCCGCGGCGAAGCCCAGGCGGCCAGCGGCGTCGGCGAGGTCGGCGCAGATGTCGAAGAAGGTGATGGTGGGGAAGTAGATCCAGTTGTCGGTCTGGGTGCCCAGGGGATTGTTGATCAGGCTGCGGATCAAGGCATTGCGTGCCTGGTAGCGCTGCATGGTGGTGCGCCCGGCGATGCTGGCGATCAGCGAGCGCGCCAGTTCCGGCGGGCCCACCCGCTGGAACAGCTTGATCAGCGAGCCGCTCTTGTCGAGTGCGGCGATGGTCGCATCGGGCACGTTGTCGTTGCGGATCGCGGCGATCACCCGGCGGGCTTCCTGGCGGGTCACCTGCCAGTCGTCCCAGCTATAGGAAATCAGTGACTCGATCAGGTCGCTGGTGGCGGTCATCGGTCTTCCTCCTTGTGAGTTGCCAGGCCCGTCAGGCGGTCCTGGGCGAAAGAGCGGACCCTCCCGGTCCGCCCGTATGCCTGGGCTCAGCGCGCCTCGTTCTTGCCGGGCCGCCGCAGCCAGCGCCACAGGCCGCGCAGCAACAGGCCCAGCGGCAGCAGCACGACGAGGAACGGCAGGCTGTAGGCGAAGAACTTCATCGCGGCGATGGTGCCATCGACAAGGTCGTCGAGCAGTTGCCCGGCGGCCGTGGCGAGCTGGCCGAGGCGGCTGTCCGGCTGCGCCTCGCTGCTGAAGCTCAGGGTCAGCAGGTTGGTGGCGATGCGCCGCTGCTGCTGGGCGCCGGCCTGGGCGTTGTCGGCCAGTTGGGCTTCCACCGCGGCGATTTCCTTGGCCAGGGCCAGCAGGTCGCCGACGCTCATGTCCTTGCGCCCCTGGTATTGCTGCAGGGTCTGGTACTCGCGTTGCAGGCGCTCGCGTTGCTGGCGGGTGTCGGCGACCGCCTGGGCCAGGTCCTCGGCGCGGGTCTGCCGGCTTTCCAGCGTGCCGCCCTGGGCAGCGGCCGCGACCAGCTTCTCCACGCCGTCCGGGACGATGCGCACGGTGAGTTCGGCGTAATGGCCGATACCGCCGCGTTGTTCGATGGCGAGCACGTCGCACTGGCCGAAGCGCTCGCTGTTGCAGGCGTCGCGGCTGGCGGCGAGTTGCGCGTCGATACGCGCGGCGGAAAGGCGGATGCCGACGCGGTGTTCGTAGGCGAGGGCGGTGCCGGGTTTGCCCGTCTCGCCCTGGAAACCGGCATTGCCGGAGACGCTTTCGGCGTGTTCGGCGGAGCATCCGTAGAGCGCCGCCAGCAGGACGCCGGCGGCAAGCTTCCATGCGTTCATTCTATCGAGCCCTCCATGGCTTCGTGGTCTGCGTTACTTGACGCGCTGGCCCGGCTTGGCGCCGCTGTCCGGACTCAGCAGGTAGATCTCCTCGCCACCCGGGCCGGCGGCCAGGACCATGCCCTCGGACACCCCGAACTTCATCTTGCGCGGCGCCAGGTTGGCCACATAGAGCGTCAGGCGGCCTTCCAGGGCGCTCGGGTCGGGATACGCGCTCTTGATCCCGGAGAACACGTTACGCTTCGCGTCGCCGATGTCCAGCGACAGGCGCAGCAGCTTGTCGGCGCCTTCGACGAACTCGCACTTCTCGATCAGGGCGATGCGCAGGTCGACCGCGGCGAAAGCGTCGAAGTCGATCTCCGCGGCGATGGGTTCCTTGACCAGCTCGCCGTTGCCGGCGGGTTGGGATGCGGCGGCGGCGAGGTCTTCCTTGGAGGCTTCGATCATGGCTTCTACTTTCGCGGGCTCGATACGGGTCATCAGGGGCTGGAACGGGTTCAGTTGGTGGTTGGCCAGCAGGGTCCGGTGGTCGGCCCAGGTCAGCGGGGCGACGTTGAGGAAGGCTTCGGCGGCGGCGGCCAGCTTCGGCAGCACCGGCTTGAGGAAGATCACCAACTGGCGGAACAGGTTGATGCCCAGGCCGCAGACGGCCTGGACCTTGTCCTGCTGGCCTTCCTGCTTGGCCAGCGCCCAGGGCGCCTGTTCGGCGATCCAGGCGTTGGCGCGGTCGGCGAGGGCCATGATCTCGCGCATGGCGCGATTGAAGTCGCGGGCCTCATAGGCCTCGGCGATGCCCGGTGCGGCCTCGCGGAAGGCGGCGAGCAGCTCCGGCGCAGGATCGGCGCCGACCAGCACGCCGGCGTTGCCCTTGTGGATGAAGCCGGCGCAGCGGCTGGCGATGTTGACGACCTTGCCGACCAGGTCGGAGTTGACCTTCTGCACGAAGTCCTCGAGGTTCAGGTCGAGGTCCTCGACGCCGCGGCCGAGCTTGGAGGCGTAGTAGTAGCGCAGGTATTCCGGGTCCAGGTGGTCGAGGTAGGTGCGCGCCTTGACGAAGGTGCCGCGCGACTTGGACATCTTCTGGCCGTTCACGGTCAGGTAGCCGTGCACGTTCAGCGCGGTCGGCTTGCGGTAGCCGGCGCCTTCGAGCATGGCCGGCCAGAACAGCGCGTGGAAGTTGACGATGTCCTTGCCGATGAAGTGGTACAGCTCGGCACTGGAGTCCTTGCCCCAGAACGCGTCGAAGTCCAGCTCGGGACGCCGCGCGCAGAGGTTCTTGAAGCTGGCCATGTAGCCGATCGGCGCGTCCAGCCAGACGTAGAAGTACTTGCCGGGAGCGTCGGGAATCTCGAAGCCGAAGTACGGCGCGTCGCGCGAGATGTCCCACTGCTGGAGGCCGCTGTCCAGCCACTCGGCGAGCTTGTTGGCCACCGACTCCTGAAGGGCGCCGCTGCGGGTCCATTGCTTGAGCATGGCCTCGAAGTCCGGCAGCTTGAAGAAGTAGTGCAGCGATTCCTTGAGCACCGGGGTGGCGCCGGAGATCGCCGATTTCGGGTCCTTCAGTTCGGTCGGGGCGTAGGTCGCGCCGCAGGCCTCGCAGTTGTCGCCGTACTGGTCGGCGGTGCCGCACTTCGGGCAGGTGCCCTTGATGAAGCGGTCGGCGAGGAACATCTGCTTTTCCGGGTCGAAGTACTGGGTCACCGGGCGGGTGTCGATGTGCCCGGCGTCGCGCAGTTTCAGGTAGATCGCGCTGGACAGCTCGCGGTTCTCTTCCGAGTGGGTCGAGTGGTAGTTGTCGAAGTCCACCAGGAAGTCGGCGAAGTCGCCCATGTGCTCGGCGCGCACGGCGTCGATCAGTTGCTCGGAGGTGATGCCCTCGCGCTCGGCGCGGAGCATGATCGCCGAACCGTGGGCGTCGTCGGCGCAGACGTAGACGGCCTGGTTGCCACGCATCTTCTGGAAGCGCACCCACATGTCCGTCTGGATGTACTCCAGCATGTGTCCCAGGTGAATGGAACCGTTGGCGTAGGGGAGGGCGCTGGTAACGAGGATCTTGCGTGGTTCGGACATGGGTTCGGCTTATCGGCTGAGAGCTAAACGGATCGGTCACTATAAAGAAGCGGCGGTTTTTTTTCATCCGCGCGCCACTCGGGTAGGATGACCGGCATCGATTCCCCGCTTAACCCTCAGGAAATCCCCCATGTCCGCTATCACTCGCCAAACGGTGGAAGCCACCCTCCGCCAGTACCAGGACCCCTATCTGAACCAGGACCCCGTCAGCGCCGGCTGCCTGCGCGAGGTGGAGATCCAGGGCGACCGCGTGCGGGTGCGCCTGGAACTGGGGTACGCCGCCGGGCTGTTCAGAAACGGCCTGGCGCAAACCCTGCAAATGGCCCTGGAGGCGCTCGACGGCGTCGCTCGCGCCGAGGTCCGGGTCGACTGCGTGATCCAGCCGCACAAGGCACAGCCGCAGGTCGAGGTGATGGGCAACGTGAAGAACATCGTCGCGGTGGCTTCCGGCAAGGGCGGCGTCGGCAAGTCCACCACCGCCGCCAACCTGGCCCTGGCCTTGGCCCGCGAGGGTGCGCGGGTGGGCATCCTCGACGCGGACATCTACGGACCCAGCCAGGGCATCATGTTCGGCCTGCCGGAAGGCACCCGGCCGAAGGTCCGTGAGCAGAAGTGGTTCGAGCCCCTGGAGGCGCACGGGGTGCAGGTGATGTCGATGGCCTTCCTCACCGACGACAGCACGCCGGTGGTCTGGCGCGGGCCGATGGTCTCCGGCGCCCTGATCCAGCTGATCACCCAGACCGCCTGGGACAACCTCGACTACCTGGTGGTGGACATGCCGCCGGGCACCGGCGACATCCAGCTGACCCTGGCGCAGAAGGTGCCGGTGGCCGGCGCGGTGATCGTCACCACCCCGCAGGACCTGGCGCTGCTCGACGCGAAGAAGGGCGTGGAGATGTTCCGCAAGGTGAACATCCCGGTGCTCGGCGTGGTGGAGAACATGGCGGTGCACATCTGCTCCAACTGCGGCCATGCCGAGCACCTGTTCGGCGAGGGCGGCGGCGAGAAGCTGGCGGCGCAGTTCGGCGTCGAGCTGCTGGCGTCCATGCCGCTGTCGATCGCCATCCGCACCCAGGCCGACAGCGGCCGGCCGACGGTGATCGCCGACCCGGAAAGCCAACTGGCGATGCTCTACCAGGAAATCGCCCGCCATGTCGGCGCGCGCATCGTTCTCAGCGAGCGGGCCAGCGTCGGCCTGCCGAACATCAGCATCAGCGACGACTGAGGCGCTCGGGCAGCCGTCGGCGACGGCTGCCTTTGCCCTGGGGCGGCGGCCCCGGTAAGATTCGCGATCATTTTTCGCAGCTTTCGACAGGACACCCTCCATGACCATCAAATCGGACAAGTGGATTCGCCGCATGGCTCAGGAGCACGGCATGATCGAGCCGTTCGTCGAGCGCCAGGTGCGCGGCGCGGACGACAGCCGGGTGATTTCCTACGGGGTGTCCAGCTACGGCTACGACGTGCGCTGCGCCGCCGAATTCAAGGTGTTCACCAACATCCATTCGGCGGTGGTCGATCCGAAGAACTTCGACGAGAAAAGCTTCGTCGACATCAACAGCGACGTCTGCATCATCCCGCCGAACTCCTTCGCCCTGGCGCGCACCGTCGAGTACTTCCGCATCCCGCGCGACGTCCTGACCATCTGCCTGGGCAAGAGCACCTACGCGCGTTGCGGCATCATCGTCAACGTCACCCCGCTGGAGCCGGAGTGGGAAGGCCATGTGACCCTCGAGTTCTCCAATACCACCAACCTGCCGGCGAAGATCTACGCCAACGAAGGCGTGGCGCAGATGCTCTTCCTGCAATCCGACGAGGCCTGCGAAGTGTCCTATAAGGACCGTGGCGGCAAATACCAGGGCCAGCGCGGCGTGACCCTGCCAAAAGCCTGACGCCAGAGCGTTTCGACACCGGAAACCGGGCCTGGCGCCCGGTTTTTTCATGCCTTTTCCGCCAACCCCTCGCTGTTCCCCGCCGGCCGCTCTGGCACGCCTTATCGCGGGCGGGCAGGGGCTTATGCGCAGGCGACCGCCCGTCCTGTGAAATCTGGCAGTTACCGTTAGCTTTCGAATTGGCTAAAAAGTGTTCATCGGCTACGCGTGAACACGGACGCCAATCGTTTGCGCAGGCCGATCTGCAAGACCCACACAAGCCCCTCGCCTGAAGGGGTACGCATCCGCCGTGGCTGGTCCGCGCGGATGGCCGCTGAGTTACTTGTCTGCCGTTCGAACAATAAGAACGAACTCTACGTAATGCCGGGATACCCGTGGCAGCGATAGCTGTTTGCCTGTTCGAAAATTTTTGGGAGGTGTGAGATGCGGCGCGAAAGTCTGTTGGTATCGGTTTGCAAGGGCCTGCGGGTACATGTCGAGCGCGTTGGGCAGGATCCCGGGCGCAGCACGGTGATGCTGGTCAACGGCGCGATGGCGACCACCGCCTCGTTCGCCCGGACCTGCAAGTGCCTGGCCGAACATTTCAACGTGGTGCTGTTCGACCTGCCCTTCGCCGGGCAGTCGCGGCAGCACAACCCGCAGCGCGGGTTGATCACCAAGGACGACGAGGTGGAAATCCTCCTGGCGCTGATCGAGCGCTTCGAGGTCAATCACCTGGTCTCCGCGTCCTGGGGCGGTATCTCCACGCTGCTGGCGCTGTCGCGCAATCCGCGCGGTATCCGCAGCTCGGTGGTGATGGCATTCGCCCCTGGACTGAACCAGGCGATGCTCGACTACGTCGGGCGGGCGCAGGCGCTGATCGAGCTGGACGACAAGTCGGCGATCGGCCATCTGCTCAACGAGACCGTCGGCAAATACCTGCCGCCGCGCCTGAAAGCCAGCAACCATCAGCACATGGCTTCGCTGGCCACCGGCGAATACGAGCAGGCGCGCTTTCACATCGACCAGGTGCTGGCGCTCAACGATCGGGGCTACCTGGCTTGCCTGGAGCGGATCCAGAGCCACGTGCATTTCATCAACGGCAGCTGGGACGAGTACACCACCGCCGAGGACGCCCGCCAGTTCCGCGACTACCTGCCGCACTGCAGTTTCTCGCGGGTGGAGGGCACCGGGCATTTCCTCGACCTGGAGTCCAAGCTGGCCGCGGTACGCGTGCACCGCGCCCTGCTCGAGCACCTGCTGAAGCAACCGGAGCCGCAGCGGGCGGAACGCGCGGCGGGATTCCACGAGATGGCCATCGGCTACGCCTGAACCCTTGACCTGCGAAGACCCGGCCTGGCCGGGCTTTGCGGTCGCATAACGCACGGAGTAGCCCCATGCACGCCATCCTCATCGCCATCGGCTCGGCCGGCGACGTATTTCCCTTCATCGGCCTGGCCCGGACCCTGAAACTGCGCGGGCACCGCGTGAGCCTCTGCACCATCCCGGTGTTTCGCGACGCGGTGGAGCAGCACGGCATCGCGTTTGTCCCGCTGAGCGACGAACTGACCTACCGCCGGACCATGGGCGATCCGCGCCTGTGGGACCCCAAGACGTCCTTCGGCGTGCTCTGGCAAGCCATCGCCGGGATGATCGAGCCGGTCTACGAGTACGTCTCGGCGCAGCGCCATGACGACATCGTGGTGGTCGGCTCGCTATGGGCGCTGGGCGCACGCATCGCTCACGAGAAGTACGGGATTCCCTACCTGTCCGCGCAGGTCTCGCCATCGACCCTGTTGTCGGCGCACCTGCCGCCGGTACACCCCAAGTTCAACGTGCCCGAGCAGATGCCGCTGGCGATGCGCAAGCTGCTCTGGCGCTGCATCGAGCGCTTCAAGCTGGATCGCACCTGCGCGCCGGAGATCAACGCGGTGCGCCGCAAGGTCGGCCTGGAAACGCCGGTGAAGCGCATCTTCACCCAATGGATGCATTCGCCGCAGGGCGTGGTCTGCCTGTTCCCGGCCTGGTTCGCGCCGCCCCAGCAGGATTGGCCGCAACCCCTGCACATGACCGGCTTCCCGCTGTTCGACGGCAGTATCCCGGGGACCCCGCTCGACGACGAACTGCAACGCTTTCTCGATCAGGGCAGCCGGCCGCTGGTGTTCACCCAGGGCTCGACCGAACACCTGCAGGGCGACTTCTACGCCATGGCCCTGCGCGCGCTGGAACGCCTCGGCGCGCGTGGGATCTTCCTCACCGGCGCCGGCCAGGAACCGCTGCGCGGCTTGCCGAACCACGTGCTGCAGCGCGCCTACGCGCCACTGGGAGCCTTGCTGCCATCGTGCGCCGGGCTGGTCCATCCGGGCGGTATCGGCGCCATGAGCCTAGCCTTGGCGGCGGGGGTGCCGCAGGTGCTGCTGCCCTGTGCCCACGACCAGTTCGACAATGCCGAACGGCTGGTCCGGCTCGGCTGCGGGATGCGCCTGGGCGTGCCGTTGCGCGAGCAGGAGTTGCGCGGGGCGCTGTGGCGCTTGCTCGAGGACCCGGCCATGGCGGCGGCCTGTCGGCGTTTCATGGAATTGTCACAACCGCACAGTATCGCTTGCGGTAAAGCGGCCCAGGTGGTCGAACGTTGTCATAGGGAGGGGGATGCTCGATGGCTGAAGGCTGCGTCCTGAACGGTGCTGGCATAACAGATAGGGTTGCCATGATTTTGCCGTATCGGCAAGGCTGCGCGCTTGACAGCGTCATACCCCGGGCCAATTCTGCTGTGATGCATTTTATCGATCAGGGCTTACTGCAATGAGGAATGACGGAGGCTTTTTGCTGTGGTGGGACGGTTTGCGTAGCGAGATGCAGCCGATCCACGACAGCCAGGGCGTGTTCGCCGTCCTGGAAAAGGAAGTGCGGCGCCTGGGCTTCGATTACTACGCCTATGGCGTGCGCCACACGATTCCCTTCACCCGGCCGAAGACCGAGGTCCATGGCACCTATCCCAAGGCCTGGCTGGAGCGATACCAGATGCAGAACTACGGGGCCGTGGATCCGGCGATCCTCAACGGCCTGCGCTCCTCGGAAATGGTGGTCTGGAGCGACAGCCTGTTCGACCAGAGCCGGATGCTCTGGAACGAGGCTCGCGATTGGGGCCTCTGTGTCGGCGCGACCCTGCCGATCCGCGCGCCGAACAATTTGCTCAGCGTGCTTTCCGTGGCGCGCGACCAGCAGAACATCTCCAGCTTCGAGCGCGAGGAAATCCGCCTGCGGCTGCGTTGCATGATCGAGTTGCTGACCCAGAAGCTGACCGACCTGGAGCATCCGATGCTGATGTCCAACCCGGTCTGCCTGAGCCATCGCGAACGCGAGATCCTGCAATGGACCGCCGACGGCAAGAGTTCCGGGGAAATCGCCATCATCCTGAGCATCTCCGAGAGCACGGTGAACTTCCACCACAAGAACATCCAGAAGAAGTTCGACGCGCCGAACAAGACGCTGGCTGCCGCCTACGCCGCGGCGCTGGGCCTCATCTGAAGCGTAGGGCGCGCCGGCCGGCGCGCCCTACCAGATCTGGCAGGTTGCCTGCCGTTCATCCTCCTTTAGTCTTCCCCCTCATGTGTGTGCTGGTATGTCCTCCGACTGAGAGGGCCCAGGAGTATCAGGGTAGGGATGCCGCCTTTTTTTTCTCGGCCGGCACGACACGGGGACTTGGTCATGATCGAATTGCTCTCTGAATCGCTGGAAGGGCTTTCCGCCGCCATGATCGCCGAGCTGGGACGCTACCGGCATCAAGTCTTCATCGAGAAGCTGGGCTGGGACGTGGTCTCCACCTCCAGGGTCCGCGACCAGGAATTCGACCAGTTCGACCATCCGCAAACCCGCTACATCGTCGCCATGGGCCGCCAGGGCATCTGCGGTTGCGCCCGCCTGCTGCCGACGACCGACGCCTACCTGCTCAAGGACGTCTTCGCCTACCTGTGCAGCGAAACCCCGCCGAGCGATCCGTCGGTCTGGGAGCTTTCGCGCTACGCCGCCAGCGCGGCGGACGATCCGCAGCTGGCGATGAAGATATTCTGGTCCAGCCTGCAATGCGGCTGGTACCTGGGGGCCAGTTCGGTGGTGGCGGTGACCACCACGGCCATGGAGCGCTATTTCGTTCGCAACGGCGTGATCCTCCAGCGCCTCGGCCCGCCGCAGAAGGTCAAGGGCGAGACGCTGGTCGCGATCAGCTTCCCGGCCTACCAGGAGCGCGGCCTGGAGATGCTGTTGCGCTACCACCCGGAATGGCTGCAGGGTGTACCGCTGTCGATGGCGGTGTGAGGTCGTCAGCCGTTTCGCGCACTTTTTTCCGCTTCTCCTGCCGCATGCTCGGCCCGCGCCCCGGCGTCATCGGGCGTTCCCCTGCATTCCGGGATTTGGCCGCGGCTGCCGACTTGCGTAGTCTCTCTGCGGTCCGCCATCCCGAGGAGTCGCCATGCCGAAGTCATTCCGCCATCTCGTCCAGGCCCTGGCCTGCCTTGCGCTGCTGGCCAGCGCCAGCCTCCAGGCGCAGGAGAGCCGCCTCGACCGCATCCTCGAAAGCGGCGTGCTGCGCGTCGCCACCACGGGCGACTACAAGCCCTTCAGCTACCGCACGGAAGAGGGCGGTTACGCCGGTTTCGACGTGGACATGGCGCAGCGCCTGGCCGAGAGCCTGGGTGCCAAGCTGGTAGTGGTGCCGACCAGTTGGCCGAACCTGATGCGCGATTTCGCCGACGACCGCTTCGACATCGCCATGAGCGGCATCTCGATCAACCTGGAGCGCCAGCGCCAGGCGTATTTCTCGATTCCCTACCTGCGCGACGGCAAGACGCCGATCACCCTCTGTAGCGAAGAAGCGCGTTTCCAGACCCTGGAGCAGATCGACCAGCCGGGCGTGACGGCCATCGTCAACCCCGGTGGCACCAACGAGAAGTTCGCCCGGGCGAACCTGAAGGAGGCCCGGATCCTGGTGCATCCGGACAACGTGACGATCTTCCAGCAGATCGTCGACGGCAAGGCCGACCTGATGATGACCGACGCCATCGAGGCCCGCCTGCAGTCGCGGTTGCACCCGGAACTCTGCGCCGTGCATCCGCAGCAACCCTTCGACTTCGCCGAGAAGGCCTACCTGCTGCCGCGCGACGAGGCCTTCAAGCGCTACGTCGACCAGTGGTTGCACATCGCTGAGCAGAGCGGCTTGTTGCGCCAGCGCATGGAGCACTGGCTCGAATACCGCTGGCCCACCGCGCACGGCAAGTAGTACAGGGGCGGCGAGGTTGGCCGCGGGCCCGCGCGGCCTTCCTTGGCGGCGGCAAAAACGTTATGGTCGGCGCCCCATCCTGGTGCCTGGTCCATGCGTTATCTACTGTTCGTCACCGTCCTCTGGGCGTTCTCCTTCAACCTGATCGGCGAGTACCTCGCCGGCCAGGTCGACAGCTACTTCGCCGTGCTTACCCGGGTCCTTCTCGCTGGCCTGGTGTTTCTCCCGCTGACCCGCTGGCGCGGCGTCGAACCGCGTTTCGTCGGCGGAGTGATGCTGGTCGGCGCGCTGCAGTTCGGCATCACCTACGTCTGCCTGTACCTGAGCTTCAACGTGCTGACGGTGCCCGAGGTTCTGCTGTTCACCGTGCTGACGCCGGTCCACGTGGCCCTGTTCGACGACCTGCTCAACCGCCGCTTCAACTTCTGGGCCCTGGCCGCCGCGCTGGTGGCGGTGCTGGGCGCGGCGATCATCCGCTACGACGGGATCACCGGCGAGTTCCTCCAGGGCTTCCTGCTGCTGCAACTGGCCAACGCCACCTTCGCCGCCGGCCAGGTGCTGTACAAGCGCCTGGTGCGCAAGTACCCGTCCGAGCTGCCGCAGCGCCAGCGCTTCGGTTATTTCTTCGTTGGCGCGCTGCTGGTGGCGTTGCCTGCCTGGCTGCTGTTCGGCGATCCGCAGCGCCTGCCGGCCGGCGAGCTGCAATGGGGCGTACTGGTATGGATGGGGCTGCTGGCCACCGCCCTCGGCCAGTTCTGGTGGAACAAGGGCGCCACCGAGGTGGACGCCGGTACCCTGGCGGTGATGAACAACCTGCACGTGCCGGTCGGGTTGCTGCTCAACCTGCTGATCTGGAACCAGCACGCAGACCTGCCGCGCCTGGCCCTGGGCGGCGCGGTGATCGTCGCTTCGCTGTGGGTCAACCGGCTCGGCCGGCGCGAGGTGCGTGCATGAGGATTTCCGGGCAGGGCGTGCTGCTGTCGCTGGCCGCCTCGGTGCTGTTCGTTACCCTGCCGGGCTACGTCCACCTGCTGGAGCCGCTGGACAGCCTGCAGGTGGTGGCGCATCGGGTGGTCTGGTCGATCCCGATGGTATTCCTGCTGGTCGTCGCCACCCGCCAGTGGCCGACCCTGCGCGCCGCCTGGCGCCGGCTGTTCGCCGAGCCCTGGCTGCTGGCCTGCTTCCCGCTGACCGCGGCGATGATGCTGCTGCAATGGGGCATCTTCATCTGGGCGCCGTTGGCCGGGAAGACCCTTGAACTGTCGCTGGGCTACTTCCTCCTGCCGCTGGCGATGGTGCTGGTGGGGCGGGTGTTCTACGGCGAGCGCCTGACGTCGCTGCAGGCTATCGCCGTGGCCTGCGCGCTGGCCGGGGTGCTCCACGAGTTCTGGCTGACCCGCGCGTTCTCCTGGGTCTCCCTGGTCACCGCGCTGGGCTATCCCCCGTACTTCATGCTGCGGCGCAGGATGGGCGTGGACGCGCTGTCCGGGTTCGTCTTTGAGATGCTCTTCCTGCTGCCGCTGGCGTTGGCCGCGCTGTACTGGCTGGGCGACGAGAGCCAGGCCTTCCGCGAGGCGCCGCGCCTGTGGCTGCTGCTGCCGATGCTGGGGCTGATCAGCGCGCTGGCCTTCGGTGCGATGATGGCTTCCAGCCGGCTGCTGCCGATGGGGCTGTTCGGGATTCTCAGCTACGTCGAACCGGTGCTGCTGTTCCTGGTGGCGGTACTGTTCCTCGGCGAAGCGTTCCGTCCCGAGCAGCTATGGACCTACGCGCCGATCTGGCTGGCGGTGCTGTTGACCGGCTGGGACAGCGCGCGCCTGCTGAGGAAACAGGCGCGACGGGGCATCTGAGCGAGCCGCAGGCGCCGGAATCAGCGCTTGCGGGTGCTTTCGACCTGGGCGAGGGTGGTCGGCAGGATGCGCTTGCCGGCCAGGTAGTGGCGTTTCCAGTAGCTGCTGTTGAGGTCGGAGACGCGGACCTTCTTGCCGCGCCGCGGCGCGTGCACGAAGCGGTCGTTGCCGACGTAGATGCCGACGTGGTCGACGCTGCGGCTGCGGATCCGGAAGAACACCAGGTCGCCCGGTTGCAGCTTGCCGCGGGAGACCTTGTTGTTGTCCATGTTGTAGATGGCGCGGGCGGTCCGCGGCAGGTCGACGTCATCGACGTCCTGGAACACATAGTTGACCAGGCCGCTGCAATCGAAGCCTTTCTTCGGCGTGGTGCCGCCCCAGCGGTAGGGGGTGCCGATCATGCTGAAGGCGCGGTCGGTGACTTCGGAAGCGGCGGCCGCGACCACCGAGCGGTTGGCGGACTGGCGGGTGCTGACGACCCGGCTGGGCGACAGGGTGGAATTCTTCGACGGCTTGAAGGTGTGGGTGACCTGGTTGGAAGCCAGGCTGGGCGTCGAGAGGGCGGCCAGAAGGGCCGCGAAGCCTACAGACAGGCATGTCAAAAAGGGTGAACGCATTTCGGCATGTCTTCGCGTGCGTGAATAACGGTCCAGGCTTCCGCTGGTTCGTGGTTACTCTCTGTTCATCGGAGTGTCTTCTGGGTGACCGGAACGAGCCCTCCTGACTCTTCCGACCAGGCCGTCAAACGAAACGGCCAACTGCTTCCGGGCCTGGATGCATTCAGGTTGTCCCGGCGATAACGGGCTTCACGAAGGAAAATCGGGGGACTCATCGGCGTTCCCAGCGTATTCCCCTACGAAAGCGGCGGCTATTGTGACCTATTTTGACGCCAGCCTTCTGACCATTCGTCGAATGGTCGGTTCCGGATGTGACGCGCCGGTTTCGCCGTGCAAGTGGCGATACTTGCGGGTCCGGCAATGACCTGTTGTTCGCCGTGGCCTTGGAAAGCCTCTGCGCCGGGGGTATGTTCGTGGTCCCCGTACCCGAGTGAAGCCCGTAGAAGCGAGTCCAGATATGACCGAAACAGCCAAGCGTCCCTTGTACGTTCCCCATGCCGGCCCTTCGCTGCTGGAGATGCCGCTGCTGAACAAAGGCAGCGCGTTCAGTACCCAGGAACGCATCGATTTCAACCTGCAGGGCCTGCTGCCGCACAACATCGAGACCATCGAGGAGCAGACCGAGCGCGCCTACAGCCAGTACAACCTGTGCAACACCGATCTGGACCGCCACATCTTCCTGCGCTCGATCCAGGACAACAACGAGACCCTGTTCTTCCGCCTGCTCGAGGAGCACCTGGAAGAAATGATGCCGATCATCTACACCCCCACGGTCGGCCAGGCCTGCCAGGAGTTCTCGAAGATCTATCGGACCCACCGCGGCCTGTTCATCTCCTACCCGGACCGCGAGCGGATCGACGACATCCTGCGCAGCGCCACCAAGAACAACGTGAAGATCGTGGTGGTCACCGACAGCGAGCGGATCCTCGGCCTCGGCGACCAGGGCATCGGCGGGATGGGCATCCCGATCGGCAAGCTGTCGCTGTACACCGCCTGCGGCGGTATCAGCCCGGCCTACACCCTGCCGGTGGTGCTGGACGTGGGCACCAACAACCCGGACCTGCTCAACGACCCGATGTACATGGGCTGGCGCCACGAGCGGGTGAGCGGGGCGCAGTACGAGGAGTTCGTCGACCTGTTCATCCAGGCGATCAAGCGCCGCTGGCCCAACGTCCTGCTGCAATTCGAGGACTTCGCCCAGACCAATGCCATGCCGTTGCTGGAGCGCTACAAGGACGAGCTGTGCTGCTTCAACGACGACATCCAGGGCACCGCCGCGGTGGCCGTGGGCACCCTGCTGGCGGCTTGCAAGGCCAAGGGCGAGAAGCTCAGCGAGCAGACCGTGACCTTCGTCGGCGCCGGCTCCGCCGGTTGCGGCATCGCCGAGCAGATCATCGCCGCCATGCAACTGGAGGGCCTGGACGAGGCCCAGGCGCGTCGGCGCATCTTCATGGTCGACCGCTGGGGCCTGCTCACCGACGACATGAGCAACCTGCTTGACTTCCAGCACCGCCTGGCGCAGAAGCGCGCCGATCTCGGTGCCTGGGGCGGCCAGCAGGGCGACGACCTGGCGTTGCTGGAAGTGATCCGCAATGCCCGGCCGACGGTGCTGATCGGCGTCTCCGGGCAGCGCGGGCTGTTTTCCGAAGAGGTCATCCGCGAGCTGCACAGCCATTGCAAGCAGCCGCTGGTGATGCCGCTGTCCAACCCGACCTCGCGGGTCGAGGCGACTCCGCAGGAAATCCTCAACTGGACCGACGGCCAGGCGCTGGTCGCCACCGGTAGCCCGTTCCAACCGGTGCAGGTGGGCGACAAGCGGATTCCCATCGCCCAGTGCAACAACGCCTATATCTTCCCCGGCATCGGCCTGGGGGTGATCGCCGCGCGGGCCAACCGGGTCACCGAAGGCATGCTGATGGCCGCGGCCAACGCCCTGGCCAACTGCTCGCCGATCGTTACCCGGGGCGAGGGCGCCGTGTTGCCGGCGCTGGGTGACATCCGCGAGGTCAGCAAGCGCATCGCCGTCGCCGTGGCCAAGCAGGCCCAGGCCGAGGGCAAGGCCCTGCATACCAGCGACGAGGTATTGAACGACGCCATCGAGGCGAACTTCTGGTTCCCGCGCTACCGTGCCTACCGCCGGACTTCGTTCTGAGGCTTAGCCGCAGGCTGCGCACGGGGGAGAGGCGTTAACCGCCGATATTCCGCGCGATCGGTGCGAGAACGCGAAAAGGCCACCCCGAGGTGGCCTTTTTCGTTGACGGTAGCGCTAGCGCTCAGCGCACATGATCGGGGCGCGTCCGGTGTTCGGCCTGGGTTTCCGGGTTTTCCGCCGCGCGCCGCGCCAGGGCCGGCAGGACATGATCGCGCAGCAGCGGCGCGAGATTGTCCGGCTGCGCTTGGCCGGGGACCAGCCAGGCCAGTTCCTCCAGCTCCGCCTGCGCACAGACGGCGTGGGGCAAGCGGGCGACGTAGATATCGGCATCGACGCGGGTGTTCGCCTCGTTGGCCGCCGGCGCCTGGAAGCTGCCGAGGTGCTCGAAGGTCGAGGCGCCCATCGGCAGGCGCAGTTCCTCCAGCAGTTCGCGCTGTAGCGCGGCGAGGGGCGTTTCGCCCGGCTCGCGCTTGCCGCCCGGGAGCATGAAGGCCTGGGTGCCGCGCTTGCGCACCAGCAGCAGGTTGCCCTGGTCGTCGAACAGGCAGGCGGCGGAAATGCTCAGCAGCTTGTCGGTCATTGCGGGTCGTCCTCGGCGATCACCTGGTAGCGCATCTGTACGATGCCGCTGTTGTAGCCATGTTGTTCCAGCAGTTGCAGGCGCCGCTCGCGGCCGCCGGCGAACAGCGGGATGCCGGCGCCGAGCAGCTGCGGAATGACGCTGACGATCACCTCGTCGAGCAGCCCGGCCGCCAGGCAACTACCGGCCAGGCTGCCGCCGCCGGCCAGCCAGATCCGCCGGCAGCCCTGTTCGCCGAGGCGCGCGAGGCCTTCCTGGGGTGTGACGTGGCGCAACTCGACGCCTTCCGCTGCGCTTTCCTGCGGGTTGCGGGTGAGTACCTGGCAGGGTTTGCCCGGATACGGCCAGTCGCCGAAGCCGCGCACGATATCGTAGGTGCCGCGGCCCATCAGCAGGCCGTCGATGCCCTGGTAGAAGCTCTTGTAGCCGTGGTCGTTGCCGCCCTCGGCGAAACGGTCGAGCCAGTCGACGCTGCCGTCGGGGCGGGCGATGAAACCGTCCAGGCTGGCGGCGACGTAGTAGGTCAGGTGCGGTTTCATGGACGGTTTTCCTCGGTTCAGGCGGTGGCTTCGTCGCTGCGGCTCGGCGCGGCCAGCGCCTCGAACGAGCGGGCCCCGGCGTCACGCCCTTCGAGCATGCCTTGCAGCCCCTGGCGCAGGTCCTGGCCGCTGGGCTGCTGGTAGGCGCCGAGGCCGAACTCCGGCATCACCGCCAGCAGGTAGTCGAACACGTCGCCCTGGATGCGCTCGTAGTCGACCCAGGCGGTGGTGCGGGTGAAGCAGTATATCTCCAGCGGGATGCCCTGGGCTGTCGGCTGCAACTGGCGGACCATGCAGGTCATGTGCGGATGGATGTCCGGGTGGTTCTGCAGGTAGGCGAGGGCGTAGGCGCGGAACGTACCGATGTTGGTCAGCCGGCGGCGGTTGGCGGCCAGCGGGGCGACCCCGCCGTTGGCGGCATTCCACTCCTGCAACTCGGTCTGCTTGCGGGCCATGTATTCGGTGAGCAGGCGCACCTGGCTCAGGCGCCGCTCTTCCTTCTCGTCGAGGAAACGCACCTGGCTGGAGTCGACGTAGATTGCCCGCTTGATCCGCCGTCCGCCGGACTGCTGCATGCCGCGCCAGTTCTTGAACGACTCCGACATCAGGCGCCAGGTCGGCACCGAGACGATGGTCTTGTCGAAGTTCTGCACCTTCACGGTGTACAGGGTGATGTCCACCACGTCGCCGTCGGCGCCGACCTGCGGCATCTCGATCCAGTCGCCGACCCGCAGCATGTCGTTGCTGGTGAGCTGCACGCTGGCGACGAAGGACATCAGGGTGTCCTTGTAGACCAGCAGGAGGACCGCCGACATCGCGCCGAGGCCGGACAGCAGCAGGAGCGGCGAGCGGTCGATGATGATCGAGACGATGATGATCGCGCCGAACACGAACACGGCGATCTTCGCCAGTTGCACGTAGCCCTTGATCGAACGGGTGCGGGCATGCTCGGTACGCGCGTAGATGTCCAGCAGGGCATTCAGCAGCGCGGTGAGGGCGAGGATCAGGAACAGCACGGTGAAGGCCAGTGCCAGGTTGCCGAGGAAGTGCGCGGCCTTGTCCGGCATCTCCGGGATCCATGGCAGGCCGAATTGCACCAGCAGCGAGGGCGTGGTCTGTGCCAGGCGCTGGAACACCTTGTTGCGGATCAGGTCGCCGAGCCAGTGCAGCGCGGGCTGGCGGGCGAGCAGGTTGGCGGCGTAGAGGACGATGTAGCGGGCCACCCGGCCGAGAATCAGGGCGCCCACCAGCAGCAGGCCGAAGGCCAGGCCGGCGTGCAGGATAGGGTGTTGGTCGAGCGCCGACCAGTACCCGGAGAGCTGGTCGAGAAGGGATGTGGAGTCCATGGACAGGCGACTTCCTTTGTTGCGGGCGGGGGGGACGGGCCGGCCCCGCGGTTGAACGGAGATCCCGACGCGGGGGCCGGGAACGCACAAAGGAACCAAGAGTGCCCCATCGGGCGCCGGATCGCATCCCCGACGTGTCTACAAAGGTTTTCCGCCGACGCGCGGGCTCAGCCGGCAAGCTCCTCCAGGGTGCGCCCGCGGGTCTCGATGCCGAAGGCCCAGACCACCAGGGCGGCGACGCCGAAACAGAGGGCGCCGAGGGTGAACACCCCGCCCTGGCCGGTGAGCGGCAGGACCAGCCCGGTGACCAGCGGGCCGAGCAGCGAGCCGATTCGCCCGACCGCCGAGGCGAAGCCCGAGCCGGTGGCGCGCGCGGAGGTCGGATAGAGTTCCGGCGTATAGGTGTAGAGCACCGCCCACATGCCGAACAGGAAGAACTGCATGGCCAGGCCGAAGCCGATCAGCAGCGCCAGGCTGCCGCCGAACACCGCGGTCTGGCCGTAGGCGTAGGCCATCGCGCCGCCGCCGAGGAGCATCAGCACGCAGCTCGGCTTGCGGCCCCAGCTTTCCACCAGCCAGGCCGCGCAGAGGAAGCCGGGTATCCCGGCCAGCGAGATCAGCACCGTGTAGTACACCGACTGGGTGACGGCGAAGCCGGATTGCTGGAGCAGCGCGCTGAGCCAGGAGGTCAGGCCGTAGAAACCGAGCAGGGCGAAGAACCACAGGCCCCAGACGGTCAGGGTGCGGCGCCGGTAGGCTGGCGACCAGAGTTCGGCGAAGGCGCTGAAGAAGCCCGGACGGCTGCGTTCCCGCTGCGGCTGGCGCAGCGGCGGCGGCAGCTCGGTCAGGCCCAGCGAACGCATCACCCGTGCTTCTATGTCGCGCAATACCCGGTCCGCCTGTTCGCGCCGGCCGGCCTGCTCCAGCCAGCGCGGCGACTCGGGAATCAGGAAGCGGATGGCGAGGACGAACACCGCCGGCAGCGCCAGCACCAGGAAAATGCTGCGCCAGCCGGTCAGCGGCAGGAGGAAGTAGGACAGGCAGCCGGCGGCGACGAAGCCCAGCGGCCAGAAGCCGTCCATCAGCGCAATGTACTTGCCGCGGCGGCTGGCCGGGATCATCTCCGACAGCAGCGACTGGGCGATGGGAAACTCCATCCCCATGCCGATCCCCAGCAATACCCGGTAGAAGGTCAGGCTGCCGAGGTCGCCGGCGGTGGAGCACAGGTAGCTGGCCAGGCCCCAGAGCACGATGCTGGCCTGGAATACCGGCTTGCGCCCGAAGCGGTCGGCGAGCATGCCCGACAGGGCCGCGCCGATCACCATGCCGAAGAAGCTCGAGCTGGCCAGCAGCCCGGCCTGCGCCGAGTCGAGCCCGAACTCGGCTTTGATCGAGCCGAGCAGGAAGGTCATCATCGCCAGGTCCATTGAGTCGAAGAAGAACGCCAGCGCGATGATCACGAAGATCAGTCGGTGATACGGACTCAGCGGCAGCCGTTCGAGGCGTTCGGCGGCGGATGCGGGCGCGTCGGGCATGACCTGGTTCCTCTGGGCGGCGGGCGTCGAACGAGTCTGCGATCGCCGCCCGCGCCGCGCTTGCCTGGCGGCGACCCGGCGTCGAGCCGATTGCGACGCCGGCGCTGGCCGTCGCGCCGCGCGAATAAAGCCTGCGCGCCGGCGCGGCAACCGTTAGGCTATGCACCTGTCCATTTTCACGTGCAATGCCGAGGTCTCCCTTGTTCAGCCAATTTCCCCTCCACGAACGCCTGCTGAAGGCACTGGAAAGCCTGTCCTTCAGCGAGCCGACGCCGGTCCAGGCCGCGGCCATTCCCAAGGCGCTGGAGGGGCACGACCTGCGGGTCACGGCGCAGACCGGCAGCGGCAAGACCGCGGCCTTCCTGCTGCCGCTGCTGCACCGCCTGCTGGCCGAGGACAAGCCGCGCTCCCTGGCGCGCGCGCTGATCCTCCTGCCGACCCGCGAGCTGGCCCAGCAGACCCTCAAGGAAGTCGAGCGCTTCGCCCAGTTCACCTTCATCAAGGCCTGCCTGATCACTGGCGGCGAGGACTTCAAGGTGCAGGGCGCGCGCCTGCGCAAGAACCCGGAGATCATCATCGGCACCCCCGGCCGCCTGCTCGAGCAGCGCAACGCCGGCAACCTGCCGTTGCAGGACATCGAGGTGCTGGTGCTGGACGAGGCCGACCGCATGCTCGACATGGGCTTCGCCGACGACGTGCTGGCCCTGGCCAATGCCTGCCCGGCCGAGCGCCAGACCCTGCTGTTCTCCGCCACCCACAGCGGCGCCGGGTTGAACAAGGTGATAGCCGAGGTGCTGCGCGAGCCGCAAGTGCTGCGCCTGAACCAGGTCGGCGAGCTGAACGAGAACGTCCGCCAGCAGGTCATCACCGCCGACGACGTGGCGCACAAGGAACAGTTGCTGCAATGGCTGCTGAGCAACGAGACCTACACCAAGGCCATCGTTTTCACCAATACCCGGGTCTCCGCCGATCGCCTGACCGGGCGGCTGATCGCCAACCAGCACAAGGTCTTCGTCCTGCATGGCGAGAAGGACCAGAAGGACCGCAAGCTGGCCATCGAACGCCTGAAGCAGGGCGCGGTGAAGATCCTCGTCGCCACCGACGTCGCCGCACGCGGCCTGGACGTCGAAGGCCTGGACCTGGTGATCAACTTCGACATGCCGCGCAGCGGCGACGAGTACGTGCACCGCATCGGCCGCACCGGTCGCGCCGGCGCCGAGGGCCTGGCGATCTCGCTGATCTGCCATGGCGACTGGAACCTGATGTCGAGCGTCGAACGCTACCTCAAGCAGAACTTCGAACGACGCAACATCAAGGAACTGAAGGCCGCCTACCAGGGGCCGAAGAAGCTCAAGGCCTCGGGCAAGGCCGCCGGCAGCAAGAAGAAAAAGCAGGACAGGAAGGGCACCGCCGCCAAGCCCGCGGCCAAGCGCAAGCCCGCCGCGCGGCCGAAGGCCGGGCCGTCGGCGGTGGTCAGCGCCGACGGCATGGCGCCGCTCAAGCGCAAGAAGCCGACGGCGGAGTGATCGCGCGCTACTGACCGCTTCGGAGGGCGGATAACCGTTTGCGGTTATCCGCCGCGCCGGCGTTGGATGGCGGATAACGCCGCTGGCGCTGTCCGCCCCAGGGGACTGCCAGGCCCCGTTCTCAACTCCCCGCCGTCGCGCCCGCCTCGTCGTTGCCCGGCGGCGTGGCGCTCTTCACCAGCGGCGTATCGTAGCTGCTGGCCTCGTAGCTCACGCAATGGCGGATCTGCGGCGGACCGTCGCCGGCATGCAGGGCGGTGACGTTGTCGATGACGATCTTGTCGGCCAGGGTCATGCGGTCGAGCATGCGCAGGTGCTGGATCCAGTTGTCCACCAGGAACAGTTCCTGCCAGACCTCCGGGTTGCTCACGTCGCGGAACAGCGACCAGCGCTCCGCGCCGTTGCGCAGGCGCAGGCGGCGCAGCGGCTGGGCGGCGCGAACGAAGTCGCGGGTGCGCTCGGCGGGAATCCGGTATTCGATGGAGACCAGCACCATGCCCCGCCGCGTGTTGAAGACGAAGCTCGGCTGCCCGGGCATGCTCGCCGGCGCGCGGGAAATACTGGCTGCGTCCATTTCCGGCAGGCGCGAGTTGTACAGCAGGATCACCGAGGCCAGCAGCAGGCAGCCGGCGGCCAGCAGCGCACCGTGCACGGTCATGGTCTCGGCGAGATGGCCCCAGAGGAACGAACCCAGCGCCAGGCCACCGTACAGCGCGGTCTGGTACAACGCCAGGGCGCGCGCCTTGATCCAGTCGGGGACGAGGATCTGCACCGCCGAGTTGTAGGTGGCGAGGGCGCCGATCCAGCAGCCGCCGCCGAGGATCAGCACCGGGAACAGGACCCAGAGGTTGTCTACCAGGCCGAGGGTCAGCAGGATCAGCGCCAGGGTGAAGCCGGCCAGACTGATCAGCCGGCTGCTGCCGATCCGCTGGCGCAGGCGCGAGACCTGGGTGCTGCCGAGGATCGCGCCGAGGCCGAGGGCGCCGAGCATGTAGCCGTAGATCGCCGCGTCGCCGTCCGGGTTGCGGTGCGCCAGCAGCGGCAGCAGGGCCCAGACCGCGCTGGCGGAGAGGCCGAAGGCGAAGGAGCGCATCATCACCAGGCGGGTGACGGTTGAGTACTGGGTGAAGCGCAGCGCCGCGGTGACGCCTTCGAGGATGCCTTCCGGCGGCAGGCTGCGCTTGGGCACGTCGCGCCGCCACTGCCAGATCGCCCAGATCAGGGCCATGTAGCAGAAGCTGTTGAACAGGAACACCCAGGCCGGTCCCACCGCGCTCAGCAACAGGCCGCCGAGGGCCGGGCCGGCGGCGCGGGCGACGTTGTAGTTGACGCTGTTGAGCAGCACCGCGTCGCTGACCATGCGCGCCGGCACCTGCTCGTTGACCGCCGCCTGCCAGGCCGGGATGGTCACCGACCCGCCGAGGGAGATCCAGAGGATGGAGATGATCAGCAGCACCGGGTCGAGGTAGCCGAGGAAGGCCAGCAGGGTGGCGAACATCGCCCCGGTCATCTCGAAGCTGAGTCCCCAGAGCATGATCTTGCGCCGGTCGTGGTTGTCGGCGATGACCCCGGAGAGGATCGACAGCAGCACCAGCGGCAGCGCCGCGGCGACCTGGATCATCGCCACCATCAGCGGGCTGGCGTGGGCGTCGGTGACCACCCAGGCGGCGGCCACCGACTGGGCCCAGGTGCCGAGGTTGGCGAACAGGTTGCAGATCCAGATGATGCGGAAGGCCTGGATCGAGAACGGCGCCCAGGTGCCGGTGCGTTCTGGCTTGGCCGCTTGGCCTTCGGGTTTGAGGGGCAGGTCGTGCTTGGGCGAAACGGACTGGAGCATCAGATGGGTGCCTTGTATCAGCGTGCCTGATGTCGGGAAAGTCTAGCCGCCTGGCGCCTGGGCGCCATTGATGGCGGTCATGGGGCCGGCCCGGCGTGGATAGACATTGGTCCGATGGCGCTATCGGAGAGTTCCGATGTCCAGGCAGGACAGTGCCCTGGGTGTCCCGCATTGGTAGGCTTGCCGGCACCGAATCGAGACAAGAGCGAAAAGCCGATGAAGTTGCTGTTGCGTTGCCTGCTGCTGGGGGCGTGGGTCGTCTCGCCGAGCCTGTGGGCCTGGTCCAACCATACGGTGGGCAGCTACCTGGCATTACGCGAGCTGGCGGCCATCCGCGAGGCGCCGGAAGTCGAGGTGGAGCCGCTGGAGGCGTTCCTCGCCGCCGAGCGCGGCGGACTGGCCGCCCTGCTGGATGAGCAGGAAGCCTACGCCCGTGCGCATATCGGCAACTACCCGGCGCGTCCGGACGCCCTGCGCTTCGCCGCCGACGGCGAGGCCGGCGACTTGCGCCAGGCGTTCCTCGCGGCGCTGCGGGTCAACCCGGAGATCCGCCTGGCGCTGGCGATCCAGCCGCTTCCCGGGCAGGACCAGCCGCAGCGCCCGCACCTCAAGCCACAGGAGGTGCTGGTGTTCCAGAACCTCTCGCCGTGGACCGCCTGGCGTTTCATCCGCCTGGAGCCCGGCGAGCGAGTCGCGCCCCTGGCAGTGCTGGCCACCGCCGCCGACGAACCGGACTACGGCCACGACATCAACCTGTTCAGCGACAACCCCGGCGAGGCCGGCCAGCGCTACGGCTTCGGCACCCAGCCATTCGGCGACCCGCGCTTCGAGTTCAGCTCCCAGGCGCCGTTCCACATGGGCTTCTACCACGAGGCGGCGGTGATCTACAGCGGCGCGCCGTTCCTCGCCCGGGCCTGGCCGGAATGGCGTGCCTACCAGTACTTCGGCCTGTCCCGCTTCGCCTTCGCCAACGGTCATCCCTACTGGGGCTACCGGTTCCTTGGCTGGGGCATGCACTACATCCAGGACATCACCCAGCCCTACCACTCCACGCCGCTGCCCGGTGCCAGCCTGGCGGCGATGCTACAGATGGAGGGCAAGGCATTGCTCGGCTACCCGGAGGAAAAGCAGGCGGCCATCGAGCGTGTCGCGAACCGCCATACCGCGGTGGAGAAATACCAGTTCGACTGGCTGCGCCAACTGCTCCGCGACGGCCGCCCGCAGCCGATGCTCGACGCCTACGCCGACACCCGCCGCGACGGTGCCTATCCGGCCTATTCGCCGACCTACTTGCGCGAGGTGGTGGCCGCCGAGTCGAACGCCCACGCCGCGGCCTTCGACGCCGCCATCGGCGAATGGCTGGCCGCCCGCCCGGCCTTCGCCGCGCAGGACTTCAGCGAGAGCAACCAGCCACGCCCCGAGGCCCACGACAATGCGGTGCTGAACGCGCAACTGATCGAGCTGATCGGGCATTTCGGCGCGCATAGCCGGAACATCGCCAGGGCGGCGTTGGAGACGGAGGAGGGTGAGGCGAAGGAGTGAGGGGGACGGCGGATAAGCGGCGGATAACCGCGAGCGGTTATTCGCCCTGCGGAGCAGGGGCGCTGTCCGGCGTTTCCGGGGTGTGCAGGGCGGCGAACCCGCCCCGCCAGGCGGGTCGATGCCGCGACTCAGTCGCGCAACAGCTCCGCAGGCACCTCGCTGCGCAACATCAACTGGCACTGCTGGCTCTCCGGGTCGAACAGGATCACCGCCTCGCCCCGCCGCAAGGCATGCCGGGCGCGTTCTACACGCACGTCCAGCGGGGTCTCGTCGCCATTGTCGGTGCCTTCGCGGGTGACGAAGTCTTCCAGCAGGTTGTTCAGGGTGTCGGCTTCGAGCAGGTCGTGGGGGATCAGCATGGCGGTACTCCGGTATGGCGGCGAATGCTAGCGCGACGCATCGCGTACTGTCATGCCTGTCGCGAAGGCTGGCCGAGTAGGCGTTCGAGGGTGGCATAGAGTTCCGCCCGGTCCACCGGCTTGCCGAGGTAGGCGTCCATGCCGGCCTCGATTCCGGCCCGGCGGTGTTCGTCGAGGATGTGCGCGGTCAGGGCGACGATCGGGACGCGCGGCCAGCCCTGGGCACGCTCCTCCCGGCGGATCAGGCGGGTCGCCTCGAAGCCGTCCATTTCCGGCATCTCGCCATCCATCAGGATCAACTGGATGCCGTTCGGGTCGCGCAGGTACTCGTCCAGCGCGAGCCGCCCGTTGCCGGCCAGGCGCACCGCGTAGCCGCGCTTGGCGAGGAAGCCGCGCACCACCAGCTGGTTCACCGGGTTGTCCTCGGCGACCAGGATGCATGGGGCGTCCAGGCGTTCGTCCGGGGCCGCCTCGCTGCTCCGCCCTGGCTGTCGGCGCCGCTCCCGGTACAGTTCCAGCAGGGCTTCGCGCAGGGCCTTCACCGCCACCGGCTGGGCCAGGGCCAGCAGGCGCAGGCCTTCGTGCGGCGGCAGGTCCTGGCAGTGCGGCGGCGGGCATAGCAGGAGGATGCGCTGGCCTTGCTCCAGTTGCGCATAGAGGGTGTCCAGCCAGATCGACGGCGGCCCCGGCCAGGGCGCCGCCAGGACCAGCAGGGGCGGTGCGCTGAAGTCCTCCAGGTAGGCGTTCAGCCGTCTCGGCTGCAGGCAGCGTTCGACCCGCAGCCCCCAACGCTCCAGCAATGCCTGCAGGCAGTCCAGGGTCAGGTTGTCCTCGCTGGCCAGCAGGGCCGGGCGGTGTTGCAGCAGTTGCGCCAGTTCGTCCGCTTCGCCGGCCTCGAGGGCGGGGCTGAGCGGCAGGTCGACGCTGAACCGGGTGCCCTTGCCCGGCTCGCTGCTCACCTCGATGCGCCCGCCCATCATCTGCACCAGCTCGCGGCTGATCGCCAGGCCCAGGCCGCTGCCGCCGTAGCGGCGGGTGGTGCTGGAGTCGGCCTGGGAGAAGGATTCGAACAGGGTCTTCTGCGCCTGGGCGGATATCCCGATGCCGCTGTCGCTGACGCTGTACAGCAGGCGCTCGCGTCCGCCCTCGTCGAAGCGCCGCTGCACGCGCACGGCGACATGGCCTTCGGCGGTGAACTTGAGGGCGTTGCTGAGCAGGTTCATCAGTACCTGGCGCAACCGCGTCGGGTCGCCGTTGAGGCGGCGCGGCACGCCCCTGTCCAGGCCGAGGTGCAGGCGCAGGCGTTTTTCCACGGCCTGGGCGCTGAACAGCGCCAGGGTGTCGGAGAGCAGTTCCTCCAGGTCGAAGTCGATGCGCTCCAGGTGCAGCTTGCCGGACTCGATGCGAGCGTAGTCGAGGATATCGTTGATCACCGACATCAGCGCGCTGCCGGAGCTGGCGATGGTCTCCACGTAGGCCGCCTGGCCGCGGTCCAGCGGGGTATCGCGGAGCAGTTGCAGCATGCCCAGCACGCCGTTCAGCGGGGTGCGGATCTCATGGCTCATCTTCGCCAGGAAGCGGCTCTTCGCCTCGTTCTCCACCCGCGCCTGCTCGGCCGCCTGGCGCGAGCGGAAGCCTTCCTCCTTGAGCGCATTGATGCGGTCGGCGAGGCCGATGGACAGGGTCACCAGTTCCACGGTCATGCCGATCTTGACCACGCTGCTGCCGAACAGGCCGAACAGTTCGAAGCCCAGCGAGGCGGCGGTGGTGACCAGGAACGACAGCAGCAGCGCGCCCCAGGCCAGGATGTAGTAGAGGCCGTAGCGCAGGCCCTGGCGCCAGACGTGGACGCCGGCCAGCAGCAGGCTGAGGGATACCAGCATCACCGTCAGGCTGGCGAGGACGTTCCAGGCGCGCAGCCCCACCAGCGGCTCGCTGGCCAACAGGACCACGCAGGCCAGCAGCAGGCCGCGGAGGAAGCGGTCGAGGCGCGGGAAGTCGCGGCGGGTGTAGAGGTAGCCGCGGCTGAACTGGATCGACACCAGGCAGCTCAGGTACATCAGCAGGTAGATGCCGGCCGACTCCAGCGCCACGTGTCCGGGCAGCAGCTTGAACAGCAGGCCGTCGAAGCTGGCGGAAAACAGGCCGAGGCTGAGGTTGTACAGCAGGTACCAGGCGTAGGTGGCCTCGCGCAGCGAGACGAAGAGGAACAGGTTGTAGCAGAACAACCCGAACAGCACCCCGTAGAAGGCCCCGTTGAAGCCCATCAGGGTTTCCTGGCTGGCCGCGCTGGCCGCGTAGGTGCTGAAGTACAGCGGCACGTAGACGGTGCTGCTGCTCTGCACGCGCAGCAGCAGGGTGCTCTCGCCGGGCGGCAGTCGCAGCGGGAACCAGAAGTTGCGCACCTGCACCGGGCGCTGGGAGAAGGCGAACAGGTCGCCGCTCTCCTGCTGTTCGATGCGCCCATCGGCGGTCAGCAGGTAGACCTTGAGGTCGTCCAGCAGCGGGTAGTTGACCTCCAGGAAACCGGCCAGGTCGGCGCCGTTGCGGTTGTCCAGGCGCACCCTGAACCACCAGGCCGCGGCGTTCTTGCCGAAGTTCGCGTGGTCGCCGCGCAGGGCGGCGAAGGCCTGGGCCGGCAAGGCGAGGATGTCGCCCAGGCGCGCCTTGCCGCCGGCGTCGCGGTAGTACTCGGCGTATGCGCCCAGGGATAGGCGCAGGTCCTCTCCGTCCAGCGGTGCGGGCGGCTGCGCCCGGGCCGGCAGCGCGCAGCAGAGCAACAGCAGGACCAGGCAGAGTCGGGACATGCAACTACTCCATGGACACGAGTCGGCACGCATGATGCTACGGAGGAAATGAGACAGGCGAGGGAACCTGCCATCAGCCTAGCAGTTGGCTGGAGAGGAGGGCGGCCTCCCCGGGGGCGGGGAGGCCGGCGCGGGCTCAGCCCTTGTCGCTGTTGTTGCTGCTGTCGAGCACTTCGTCCACTGGCGGGACGTGGGTGCAGCTTTCCATGTGCACCGGATGCTCGAGCTGCTTGTTGAAACGTTCCAGCGAGGTTTCCCGGGGCTTGGCGTCGCTGGCGAAGACCGGCGGGCTGAGGATGTAGGCAGTGAGCAGGCGGCTCAGCGCGGCGAGGCTGTCGATGTGCGTGCGCTCGTAGCCGTGGGTGGCGTCGCAGCCGAACGCCAGCAGCGCGGCGCGGGTGTCGTGGCCGGCGGCGATCGCCGACTGCGCGTCGCTGTGGTAGTAGCGGAACAGGTCGCGGCGCAGGGCGATGTCGTGGCGCTCGCCGAGCCGCAGCAGGTGCCGGGACAGATGGAAGTCGTAGGGCCCGCCGGAGTCCTGCATGGCCACGCTGACGCTGTGCTCGTTGGAATTCTGGCCTTCGGCCACCGGGGCGATGTCGATGCCGACGAACTCGCTGACGTCCCAGGGCAGGGCGCCGGCGGCGCCGGAGCCGACTTCCTCGGTGATGGTGAACAGCGGGTGGCAGTCGATCGGCGGCTCCTGCCCGCTTTCCTTGACCGCCTTCAGCGCCGCCAGCAGCGCCGCGACCCCGGCCTTGTCGTCCAGGTGGCGGGCGCTGATATGGCCGCTCTCGGTGAACTCCGGCAACGGATCGAAGGCCACGTAGTCACCCACCGAGATGCCCAGGCTCTCGCTGTCGGCGCGGCTGGCGGTATAGGCGTCGAGACGCAGCTCGATGTTGTCCCAGCTGATCTTCAGGTTGTCCACCTCGGTATTGAAGGCGTGGCCTGAGGCCAGCAGCGGCAGCACGCTGCCACGGAACACGCCCTGTTCGGTGAACACCGTGACCCGGCTACCCTCGGCGAAGCGGCTCGACCAGCAGCCTACCGGGGCCAGGCCGAGGCGGCCGTTGGGCTTGATCTCGCGGACCAGCGCGCCGATCGTGTCGAGGTGCGCGGAAACCGCCCGGTCCGGGGTATTCAGGCGGCCCTGGAGGGTCGCCCGGATGGTTCCCCGGCGAGTCATCTCGAAGGGCACGCCAAGTTCGTCGAGCTGCTCGGCGACATAGCGCACGATGGTATCGGTGAAGCCGGTGGGGCTGGGGATGGCGAGCATCTCCAGCAGCACCCGTTGCAGGTAGTTGAGGTCCGGTTGTGGCAGAGGGGTCATGAAGGCACCTCGCGGCTGAGGGGGAAGAGAAGATCGACGAAGCGTTCGGCGGTCGGCTGCGGCTCGTGGTTGGCCAGGCCGGCGCGCTCGTTGGCTTCGATGATCACGTAGTCGGGCTGGTCGGCGGCCTCGACCAGGAAGTCCAGGCCCACCACCGGTATTTCCAGGGCCCGCGCGGCCTGGATCGCGGCCTCGCGGAGGGCCGGATGGAGGGCGTCGGTGACGTCCTCGAGGATGCCGCCGGTGTGCAGGTTGGCGGTGCGCCGCACGGCCAGGTGTTCGCCGCTGGGCAGCACGTCGTCGTAGCCATAGCCGGCGGCCCGCAGGGTGCGCTCGGTCTCGTGGTCGAGCGGGATGCGGCTTTCCCCGCCGGTGGCGGCCTGGCGCCGGCGGCTCTGCGCCTCGATCAGCTCGCGGATGCTGTGCCGACCGTCGCCGATCACCGCGGCGGGACGACGGATGGCGGCGGCCACCACCTCGTAGCCGATCACCAGCACGCGCAGGTCGTGGCCGGCGTGGTAGCTCTCCAGCAGCACGCGCGAATCGAAATGGCGGGCGGCCTCGATGGCCTCCTCGACCTCTTCCGCGGTGCGCAGGTCCACCGCCACGCCCTGGCCCTGCTCGCCGTCCACCGGCTTGACCACCAGCGAACCGTGCTCGGCGAGGAACGCGGCGTTTTCCTCCGCGCTGCCGGCCAGGCGCTGCTGCGGCTGGCGCAGGCCGGCGTGCTGCAGGGCGCGGTGGGTGAGGACCTTGTCCTGGCAGAGGGTCATGCTTACCGCCGTGGTCAGGTCGGAGAGCGATTCACGGCAGCGGATCTGCCGGCCGCCCTGGGTCAGGGTGAACAGGCCGCCCTCGGCGTCGTCGACGCGCACCTCGATGCCGCGCCGGTGGGCCTCGTCGACGATGATCCGGGCGTAGGGGTTGAGGTCTTCCTCCGGGCCGGGGCCGAGGAACAGCGACTGGTTGATGCCGTTCTTGCGCTTGATGGTGAAGGTCGCCAGTTCGCGGAAGCCGAGCTTGCGGTAGAGCGCCTTGGCCTGCTGGTTGTTGTGCAGCACCGAGAGGTCGAGGTAGGCCAGTTCGCGGCTCATGAAGTGCTCGACCAGGTGCCGCACCAACGCCTCGCCGACGCCCGGCCGGCTGCATTGCGGGTCCACCGCCAGGCACCAGAGGCTGGAGCCCCCCTCCGGGTCCTGGAACGCCTTGGCGTGGTTGAGGCCCATCACCGTGCCTACCGCGACGCCAGTGTCGGCGTCCTCGGCCAGCCAGTAGATCGGCCCGCCCTGGTGGCGCGGGCTGAGGCGCTCGGTCTGCACCGGAAGCATGCCGCGCGCCAGGTACAGGCGGTTGATCGCCGCCCAGTCCTCCTCGGTATGCACCCGGCGGATGCGGAAACCGCGTGGCGGACGGCGCGCCGGGCGGTAGTCGGTGAACCACAGGCGCAGGGTATCCGAGGGATCGAGGAAGAGCTGCTGCGGGGCGTGGGCCAGGACCTGCTGCGGCGCCGCCACGTAGAGCGCGATGTCGCGTTCGCCGGGGGCTTCCTGCAACAGGTCGCGGGCCAGTTCCTCGGCGTCCGGGTAGGTCTGCCCGATCAGCAGGCGGCCCCAGCCGCAGTGGATGCTCAGCGGTTTCTCGGTGGGCTCGCTGTGATCTTCGGCGAGACGCGCCTGCAGGCGTTCGTAGGTGGGCGCCTGGATACGTTGCAGGCGCTGGTTGTGCGGGTGAGGCAGATGCAAGTGGCCTTTCATGATCGCTCCTGGTTCGGGCCCCTGCGTTGGGGGCCCATTTTCAAAGTCCCTGTTCGCTGAGCCAGAGGTTGAGGGCGGCCAGCTGCCACAGCTTGGAGCCGCGCAGCGGTGTGAGGTCGCCGTCCGGATCGCTCAGCAGGCGATCGAATATCGCCGGCTGGAACAGGCCGCGGTCCTGGCTCGGGTCGAGCAGCAGCTCGCGTACCCATTCGCGGGTGCGGCCCTGCAGGTGCTTGAGGCCGGGCACCGGGAAGTAGCCCTTGGGCCGGTCGATGACTTCGCTGGGAATCACCTTGCGCGCGGCACCCTTGAGCACCTGCTTGCCGCCATCGCCGAGCTTGAAGCGGGCGGGAATGCGCGCCGACAGCTCGGCCAGACGGTAGTCGAGGAACGGCACGCGGGCTTCCAGGCCCCAGGCCATGGTCATGTTGTCGACCCGCTTGACCGGGTCGTCGACCAGCATGATCGTGCTGTCCAGGCGCAGCGCCTTGTCCACCGCGGCCTCGGCGCCGGGGCTGGCGAAGTGGTCGCGGACGAAACGCCCGGCGACGTCCTCGACGCGGAAGCGCTCGCCGACGGTGGCCAGGTATTCCTCGTGGTCGCGGTCGAAGAACGCCGCGCGGTACGCGGCGAAGGCGTCGTCGGCGCCATCCACCTTCGGATACCAGTGGTAGCCGGCGAACAGCTCGTCGGCGCCCTGGCCGCTCTGCACCACCTTGCAGTGCTTCGAGACTTCCCGCGCGAGCAGGTAGAAGGCGATGCAGTCGTGGCTGACCATCGGCTCGCTCATGGCGCGGAAGGCCGCCGGCAACTGCTCGATCACTTCGTGCTCGCCGATGCGCAGGCGATGGTGGCGGGTGTGATAGCGCTCGGCAATCAGGTCGGAATACTGGAACTCGTCGCCGCGCTCGCCGCCGGCATCCTCGAAGCCGATGGAGAAGGTCAGCAGGTTGTCCACCCCGGCTTCGTGCAGCAGGCCCACCAGCAGGCTCGAATCGACCCCGCCGGAGAGCAGCACGCCGACCTCGCGGGCGGCGCGCTGGCGGATCGCCACCGCTTCGCGGAGGCCGTCGAGGACGCGCTCCTGCCAGTCGTCGAGCGTCAGCTCGCGCTCGTCCGGGCGCGGGCCGTAGTCCAGCGTCCACCAGGTGCGCTGCTCGCAGCTGCCGTCGAGGTCGACGCTCATCCAGGTCGCCGGCGGCAGCTTCTTCACGCCCTCCAGCAAGGTGTGCGGGGCGGGAACCACGGCGTGGAAGTTGAGGTAGAAATTCAGCGCCTGCGGATCGAGGTCGCTGGCGATGTCGCCGCCCTTGAGCAGGGCCGGCAGGCTCGAGGCGAAGCGCAGGCGCGAGCGGTCGAGGCTGTAGTAGAGCGGCTTGATGCCGAGGCGGTCACGGGCCAGGAACAGCCGCTGGCGATCGCGCTCCCAGACGGCGAAGGCGAACATCCCATTGAGCCGGGGCAATAAATCGGCGCCCCAGGCATGGTACCCCTTCAAGAGAACTTCGGTGTCGCCGCCGGAGAAGAACCGATAGCCAAGGCTTTCCAGTTCGCCACGCAGTTCGGGGTAGTTGTAGATGGCGCCATTGAACACCATGGCCAGGCCGAGATCGGGATCGATCATCGGTTGGCCGGAAGCTTCCGCCAGGTCCATGATCTTCAGCCGTCGATGTCCGAGGGCGATCGGGCCCTGGGCATGGAAACCCCAGGCGTCGGGGCCTCGAGGGGCCAGGTGGTGGGTGATGCGTTCGACCGCTGCGAGGTCGGCTGCCTGGTTGTCGAAACGAAACTCTCCTGATATGCCGCACATATTCCTTACCGGTTCTCCGTTGGGGAAGTGGGTTACGTACTCCTTCCGGGTACATGACTTACCTAACAGAGGACCGTTACAGTTGGAAGGAGTTCTATACGAATTTTCCGGGCCTATCAGGACCCTTAACGAAGAATTTATTATGGTTGAAAGTAATAAGACCGCTGCCGATACCTATTCGCTCGCTATTTTCCGCGCCATCCGCCGCCTCCAGCAGGCCGCTGAAATCCACTCCAAGCGTCTCAGCCGATACGGCGGCCTGACCCCGCTGCAATTGCTGATCCTGCATGTCCTGGCGGTGGAGGGAGAACTGACCGCGACGCAACTGGCCAAGCTGGTCAGCCTGTCCCAGGCATCGCTCTCCGGCGTGCTCGACCGCCTCGAAGGACGCGGCCTGCTCTATCGTCGGCGCGACGAACAGGACCGGCGCAAGTCCTGGCTGCACCTCGACCCGGCCGGCCACGAAGCCCTGGCGGAAGCGCCGCCGCTATTGCCGGAGTACGTGATCGAGCGCTTCGCCGCGTTGCCCGAGTGGGAGCGCCACGGCCTGCTGGCCGCGCTGCTGCGCGCGGCCGACCTGTTCGGCCTGCCGGAAGAGGACGTCGAAGAAGAGTGAGGGCGCCAGGTTCGCTACGAAAGACAGTCGCGTCGGCGGTCTTTACCTGGCGAACCTGCCGATGCCTTGCCGGTGCAGGCTGGTGGACAAGCGCGTTGCGGTTATCCGCCCTGCACCATGGCGTGACCTCCGCGTAGGGCGGATAACGCCGTCGGCGTTATCCGCCGACCCAGCGATATCCGCCCGACGACATGGCATGACCGTCGAGCAGGGCGCATAACGCCGCTTCCCCGGTGCCCCGGCCGCCGAGGAAAACTACCCGCCGTAGAGCTTCTGCGCCGCCAGGGAGAAGCTCACCGCCACCAGCATCAGCGCGAACAGGCGTTGCAGGGTCGGGCCGCCGAGGCGCTGCGCCAGCAGGTTGCCGCCGAGCACGCCGACCGCGCCGCCGGCGGCGAGGCCGCCGAGCAGCGGCAGCGGCGGGTGGGCGCCGGTCAGGTAGATCAGGAAGCCGCCGCCGGAGACCAGCGCGATCACCGCCATCGAGGTGGCGGTGGCGGCCATCATCGACAGCGGGGTGAACCAGAGCAGCCCCGGCACCACCAGGAAACCGCCGCCCACGCCCATCAATCCCGACAGTAAGCCGACCGCCAGGCCGATGCCGAGCAGCGGCAGGCTCCGTGCCTGGTCGCTGGCCTCGCGTTTCATCCCGGCGCCGCGCCACATGCGCCAGGCCGACCAGAGCACCAGCAGGCAGAAGGCGACGATCAGCACGCCTTCCGGGACGAAGCGGCCGAGCCATTGGCCGACGGCGTTGCTCGGCAGGCCGGCCAGCGCCAGGACCAGCACCGGCCGCCAGGCCACCTGGCCCTGGCGAGCGCGCGGGATGGCGCCGATCAGCGCCGACAGGGCGACCGCGCCGAGGCTCACGCCGATGGCGTCGCGCAGCGGCAGGTGCAGGCTGAGCAGCAGGGGCAGGGCGACCAGCGAGCCGCCGGCGCCGGTGAGGCCGAGCAGCAGGCCGAGAACGGCGCCGATGCCCAGGGATTCGAAGAGCAGTACATCCATCGTCGATCAACTGTTTCCGCGGGTGAGCCAGCCGGTGGTCCGGTATGGCCTGCGCGTGCGGCAGGCTCGAAGGGTAGCGCAAATCGGTGCGCCCGGGGCTTCAGCCGCGCTGCCCACGCACCAGGTCGCGCAGCAGGAAGCGGTTCGGGTGGCAGGCCTCGGCCACCGCGCGCGGCAGCGGCAGCGGCTCGCCGCAGATCCACGCCGCCAGCAGTTCGCCGGACAGCGGCGCGCTGATCAGCCCGCGCGAGCCGTGGCCGCTGTTCAGGTACAGGCCTGGCAGCCAGGGGCAGGCCCGCTCCGGCACCTGGCGGGCGTCACGGGCGAGCACCGCGTAGGCCTCGTCGAAGGCCGCGCGCTCGGCCAGCGGGCCTACCAGGGGCAGGTAGTCGGGGCTGGTGCAGCGGAACGCCGCGCGGCCTTCCAGGCGCTCCAGCGGCAGGTCGTCGGCGCCCAGGCGCTGCAACAGGTCGGGGGATATCTCCCGCAGCAGTTCGAGGTTGCCCTGGTGTTCGGCGAGGGTCGGCGCCAGGTCTTCGCTCTTGAAGTCGAAGCTGGCGCCGAGGGTGTGTTCGTCGCCACGCGGCGGTGCGACGTAGCCCTCGGCGCAGACCACGGTGCGCAGCGCCCGGCTTTGCGGGGTGGCCGGCAGGCGGGTGACCTGCCCGCGAATGCGCTTCAGCGGCAGCTCGGCGGCGGGCGGGAAGTCGCGGATGTCGGCGGCGGTGGCGAGGATCGCGAGTGGCGCGCGGGCCAGGCATTCGTCGCCGGCGTAGGCGCACCAGTCGTCGCCCTCGCGGCGCAAGCGTACCGCCCGGCCGCTCAGCAGGGTGATCCCGGGGGTGGCGGCCAGGGCCTGGCACAGCGCGGGCGGATGGACCCAGCCGGCTTCGGGATAGAACAGGCCGCCGGCGGGCAGGGCGACGCCGGCGAGGCGCTCGGCCTGCTCGCGGTCCAGGCCGTGCAGCAGGTCGGCGGGGAAGGCTGCGGCCAGTTGCGCCTGGCGTTGCGCTTCCTTGGCGTCGAAGGCCAGTTGCAGTACGCCGCAGGCGTCCCAGTCGTGGCCGCGCCGCAGGCGTTCGAGCAGCCGGCGGGTATGGCCGAAGCCGCTGAGCACCAGGCGCGACAGCGGCGTGCCGTGGGCCGAGAGTTTCAGGTAGAGCACGCCCTGGGGGTTGCCCGAGGCTTCCCGGGCGAGGCCGGGATGGCGTTCGATCAGGGTCACCTGCCAGCCGCGCGCGGCGAGGCTGGCGGCGCTGGCGCAGCCGGCCAGGCCGCCGCCGACCACCAGTGCCGCGCGGCGCCCGGCGTGGGGCGCGGGGCGTGCGTACCAGGGCTTGCCGGCGTTCGCCGGCGGCCCCTGGTAGGTGCCGCCGAGCATCTCGCGCTTCTGCCCGTAGCCCGGTACCCGTTGCATGGCGAAACCGGCCTCGATCAGCCCGCGGCGGACGAAACCGGCGCTGGTGAAGGTGCCCAGGGTCGCCTGCGGCGCCGACAGTCGCGCCAGTTCGGCGAACAGCGCGGGCGACCACATGTCCGGGTTCTTCGCCGGGGCGAAGCCGTCGAGGAACCAGGCGTCGACCCGCGCGTCGAGCTGCGGCAGGCACTCCAGGGCATCGCCCAGCAGCAGGGTCAGGCCGATCCTTCCGCCCGCGAACGCCAGGCGCTGGAAGCCCGGGTGCACGGCAAGGTACTGGCCCAGCAGGGCCTCGCTCCAGGGCGCCAGTTCCGGCCATAGCGCCAGGGCGCGGCGCAGGTCGGCGGCGGCGAGGGGGAATTTCTCCACGCTGACGAACTCCAGGCGCGCGCCGGCCGGCGCGACCTGCTCGAACAGCTGCCAGGCGCAGAGGAAGTTCAGTCCGGTGCCGAAGCCGGTCTCACCGATACACAGCACCTCGCCGTCGCCCAGCGCGGCGAAGCGCTCGGCCAGGCGGTTGGTGGCGAGGAACACATGGCGCGTCTCGTTGAGCCCGGAATGCCGGGAAAAATATACGTCGCCGAAGGCGCGGGATAGCGGCTGGCCGTTTTCGTCCCAGTCGAGCTGGGCATGCTGGAAGTCGGACATGGCAGAACCTGAAAAAGCGGATGGCGCATTTTACGGGGCTTTGCCGGCCAGCGGCGAGGCGCTGCGCGAACATGCCGCGGCGCCGCGCAGACAGCCGCACGCCGATCCGCTACCTTGAAGGACTCAGGTTAAGGGAGACCTCCATGTTCGAATCCGCGGAAGTTGGCCACAGCATCGACAAGGACACCTACGAGAAGGCCGTCATCGAGTTGCGCGAAGCGCTGCTCGAGGCGCAGTTCGAGCTCAAGCAGCAGGCGCGCTTCCCGGTGATCATCCTGATCAACGGCATCGAGGGCGCCGGCAAGGGCGAGACGGTCAAGCTCCTCAACGAGTGGATGGACCCGCGCCTGATCGAGGTGCAGAGCTTCCTCCGTCCCTCCGACGAGGAACTGGAGCGGCCGCCGCAGTGGCGCTTCTGGCGGCGCCTGCCGCCCAAGGGGCGGACCGGTATCTTCTTCGGCAACTGGTACAGCCAGATGCTCTACGCGCGGGTCGAGGGGCATATCAAGGAGGCCAAGCTGGACCAGGCCATCGATGCCGCCGAACGCTTCGAGCGCATGCTCTGCGACGAAGGCGCGCTGCTCTTCAAGTTCTGGTTCCATCTCTCCAAGAAACAGTTGAAGGAGCGTCTCAAGGCGCTGGAGAAGGATCCGCAGCACAGCTGGAAGCTCAGTCCGCTGGACTGGAAGCAGAGCGAGGTCTACGACCGCTTCGTGCATTACGGCGAGCGCGTGCTGCGCCGCACCAGCCGGGACTACGCGCCCTGGTACGTGGTGGAAGGCGCGGACGAGCGCTACCGCGCCCTGACCGTCGGCCGCATCCTCCTCGAAGGGTTGCAGGCCGCGCTGGCCACCAAGGAGCGCGCCAAGCGCCAGCCGCACGCCGCACCGCTGGTGTCGAGCCTGGACAACCGTGGCCTGCTGGACTCCCTGGACCTGGGCCAGTACCTGGACAAGGACGCCTACAAGGAGCAGCTCGCCGCCGAGCAGGCGCGCCTGGCCGGGCTGATCCGCGACAAGCGCTTCCGCCAGCATTCGCTGGTCGCGGTGTTCGAGGGCAACGACGCGGCCGGCAAGGGCGGCGCCATCCGCCGTGTCACCGACGCGCTGGACCCGCGCCAGTACCATATCGTGCCGATCGCCGCGCCGACCGAAGAGGAGCGCGCGCAGCCCTATCTCTGGCGTTTCTGGCGGCACATCCCGGCGCGCCGCCAGTTCACCATCTTCGACCGTTCCTGGTACGGCCGCGTGCTGGTGGAACGCATCGAGGGCTTCTGCGCTCCGGCCGACTGGCTGCGCGCCTATGGCGAGATCAACGACTTCGAGGAGCAGCTCAGCGAGTACGGGATCATCGTGGTGAAGTTCTGGCTGGCGATCGACAAGCAGACCCAGATGGAGCGCTTCAAGGAGCGCGAGAAAACCCCCTACAAGCGCTACAAGATCACCGAGGAAGACTGGCGCAACCGCGACAAGTGGGACCAGTACGTGGACGCGGTGGGCGACATGGTCGACCGTACCAGCACCGAGATCGCGCCCTGGACCCTGGTCGAAGCCAACGACAAGCGCTTCGCCCGGGTCAAGGTGCTGCGCACCATCAACGACGCCATCGAGGCGGCGTACAAGAAGGACAAGTGAGGCCTGCCGGAATGCGGCGCCGTCCTCTCCAGGGGATGGCGACGCATACGCCGGATGAATGATCGGTGCCTCGCGCGATTGCCTCGCCTTATCCTCGCTCGATCCGGCCGCTGCCCCGGCGGCCGCCCGACAATAACAGCGAGGGTTCCCCCATGCGTGAAGTGGTGATCGTCGACAGCGTCCGGACCGGCCTGGCCAAGTCCTTCCGCGGCAAGTTCAACCTGACCCGGCCGGACGACATGGCCGCCCACTGTGTCGACGCGCTGCTGGCGCGCAACGACCTCGACCCGCTGCTGGTGGATGACTGCATCGTCGGCGCCGGCTCCAACGAAGGCGCCCAGGGCCACAACATCGGGCGCAACGTGGCGGTGCTCTCCGGCCTCGGCATCCAGGTGCCGGGGATGACCCTCAACCGCTACTGTTCCTCCGGCCTGCAGGCGATCGCCATCGCCGCCAACCAGATCGCTTCCGGTTGCAGCGAGGTGATCGTCGCCGGCGGCGTCGAGTCGATCACCCTGACCCTGAAGAGCGTCAACACCGACCACCTGGTGAACCCGCTGCTGCAAAGGGAGGTGCCGGGCATCTACTACCCCATGGGGCAGACCGCCGAGATCGTCGCCCGTCGCTACGGCATCACCCGCGAGGCCCAGGATGCCTACGCCCTGCAGAGCCAGCAGCGGATGGCGCGAGCCCAGGCGGACGGGCTGTTCGCCGACGAGATCGTGCCGATGACCACCCGCTACGCGGTGGAGGACAAGGCCAGCGGCGAGAAGCAGGTGCTCGACGGAGTGGTCGACCGCGACGACTGCAACCGCCCGGACACCACCCTCGAAGGCCTGGCCTCGCTGAAGCCGGCGTTCGCCGAGGACGGTTCGGTCACCGCCGGCAACGCCTCGCAACTCTCCGACGGCGCCTCGATGACCCTGCTGATGAGCCTGGAGAAAGCGCTGGCGCTGGGCCTGGAGCCGAAGGCCTTCTTCCGTGGCTTCACCGTGGCCGGCTGCGAGCCGGACGAAATGGGCATCGGTCCGGTGTTCTCGGTGCCGAAGCTGCTCAAGGCGAAGGGGCTGAAGATCGCCGACGTCGATCTCTGGGAACTCAACGAAGCCTTCGCCTCGCAGTGCCTGTACTGCCGCGACCGGCTGGAGATCGACAACGAGAAGTACAACGTCAATGGCGGCTCCATCGCCATCGGCCACCCGTTCGGCATGACCGGCTCGCGCCAGGTCGGTCATCTGGTCCGCGAACTGCGCCGGCGCAACCTGCGCTACGGCGTGGTGACCATGTGCGTCGGCGGCGGCATGGGCGCCAGCGGGCTGTTCGAAGCCGTACGCTGAGCCCGTGCGCGACGGCGGGCCCCGCAGGTCGGGGCTCGCCTCATGGGTTTTATTTACATGACGCTCCGTGCCATCCCCGGCGACTCGCGCTAGGCTAGGCGCCTTTTTCCTTGCATAGGGATGTAGCGATGTCCACCGAGCCCAACTCGCCGTTCGTCGACGACCCGCTGAGCGCCGTCGATGCACGGATTCTCGGCAGCCTCGTCGAGAAGCAGGCGACCACTCCGGAAACCTATCCGCTGACCCTCAATGCCCTGGTCCTGGCCTGCAACCAGAAGACCAGCCGCGATCCGGTGATGAACCTCACGCCCGGCCAGGTCGGCCAGAGCCTGCGCCAGCTCGAGGGGCGCGGCCTGGTCAGGCTGGTGATGGGCAGCCGCGCCGACCGCTGGGAGCACACCCTGGGCAAGGGCCTGGAATTGGTGGCGCCACAGGTGGCGCTGCTCGGCCTGCTGTTCCTGCGTGGTCCGCAGACCCTCAGCGAACTGCTCACCCGCAGCAACCGCCTGCACGATTTCGACGACGTCGAGCAGATCCGCCACCACCTGGAACGCCTCGCCGGCCGTGGCCTGGCCGTGCACCTGGAGCGTCGCGCCGGGCAGCGCGAGGAGCGCTACATGCATCTGCTCGGCAGCCAGGCCGACCTCGAGGCCGCCGTGGAGGCGATGGGCAGCGACCCGGAACGCGCCGCGCCGGCCGCTCTGTCGGCCGATGCGGAAGCGCGGATCGCCGAGCTGGAGACGCGCCTGGCGGCGCTGGAGGAGCGCCTGGCCAGGCTCGAAGGAGGGGCGTGATATCGCGGGTGGGCGCAATCGGTGACATGCAGGTTCCGGCGGATAACCGCGAGCGGTTGTTCGTCCTACGGCCCGCAGTGACTTTGTGGGCGGCGCTGCCTGTCGGGTAGGGCGAATAACGCCAGCGGCGTTATCCGC
>NZ_KV828450.1:41225-97741 GCF_001836405.1 Pseudomonas sp. HMSC057H01
GTAGGGCGAATAACGCCAGCGGCGTTATCCGCCGATGCGCCGCCCTGCAAGGGGAACGCCAACCCAAAAAAGCCCGGCTATTGCCGGGCTTTTTCATGCGCGCGCGTCGGTGGCCGATCAGGCCTCCGGCTGTACCGGCACGTGGATCAGTTGCAGGCGCTCGCTGCTCCAGGCACGGGTGCTGTTGGTCAGCTCGATGTCGTTGTTCAGCTTGCGCCCGTAAGACGGCACGATTTCCTTCAGGCGTGCCTGCCACTCGGGGGTGGCGACCTTGTCCTTGAAGGCCTTCTCCAGCACCGACAGCATGATCGGTGCGGCGGTCGAGGCGCCCGGCGAGGCGCCGAGCAGGGCGGCGACGGAGCCGTCGGCGGCGGTCACCACTTCGGTGCCGAATTGCAGTACGCCGCCTTTCTCGGCGTCCTTCTTGATGATCTGCACGCGCTGGCCGGCCTGCACCAGCTTCCAGTCCTCGTCGCGGGCTTCCGGGAAGTACTCGCGCAGCGAGGCCATGCGGTCGTCCTGGCTGAGCATCAGCTGGCCGATCAGGTACTGGCTGAGATCGAAGTTGTCGATGCCGGCGTTGAACATCGGGCCGATGTTGCTGCTGGTCACCGAGCCCGGCAGGTCCCACAGCGAGCCGTTCTTCAGGAACTTGGTGGAGAAGGTGGCGAACGGACCGAACAGCAGAACCGGCTTGCCGTCGATCATGCGGGTGTCGAGGTGCGGCACCGACATCGGCGGCGAGCCCACCGAAGCCTTGCCGTAGACCTTGGCCAGATGGCGCTTGACCACGTCCGGGTTGGTGGTGGCGAGGAACGAACCGCCCACCGGGAAGCCGGCATAGCCTTCGGCCTCGGGGATACCGGACATCTGCAGCAGCTTCAGCGCGCCGCCACCGGCGCCGATGAAGACGAACCTGGCCTTGACGCTGGTTTCCTTGTCGCCGTTGGCCAGGTCGGCCATGGTCACGGTCCAGGTGTTGTCGTCGTTGCGCTTGAGGTCGCGGACCTCATGTTGCAGGCGCAGCTTGAAGGTGTCCTTGGCCGACAGCGAGCCCACCAGCTGGCGGGTGATCTCGCCGAAGTTGACGTCGGTGCCGATCGACATGCGCGTGGCGGCGATCTTCTGCCCCGGCTCGCGGCCTTCCATCACCAGCGGCACCCACTGCTTGATCTGCTCGGGGTCTTCCGAGTACTCCATGCCGCGGAACAGCGAGCTGTGCTGCAGGGCGGCGTGGCGCTTCTTGAGGAAGGCGACGTTGTCGTCGCCCCAGACGAAGCTCATGTGCGGGACGTTGTTGATGAACGACTTCGGATCGTTCAGCACCTTGCGGTCGACCTGGTAGGCCCAGAACTGCTTGGAGATCTCGAAGTTCTCGTTGATCGCCACCGCCTTGCTGATATCCATCGAGCCGTCCGCGGCCTCGCTGGTGTAGTTCAGTTCGCAGAACGCCGAGTGACCGGTGCCCGCGTTGTTCCAGCCGTTGGAGCTTTCCTCGGCGACCTTGTCCAGGCGCTCGACCATCTCGATGGTCCAGCCCGGTTCCAGTTCGTTCAGATAGGTACCCAGGGTGGCGCTCATGATGCCGCCACCGATCAGGAGCACGTCGACCGGTTTTTCCGATTCGACGCTGTTTTTGGAGCAACCCAGCACGCTGACGCACAAAAGCATCAATAAGATTTTTTTCATGGATTTACCGCTAGAAAACGTGGAGAAGCGTGGATACGCACGACGTGGCAGGTATTCACCGGGTGAATGATACTGGAACTCACCCCCGATGTGAGTGCGTTCACATGCGGTGACATTTGCCTCGGCGTTCCGCCGAGAATACTTGCCTTCCCTTTCTTGAACGTTTCAGCCGCCGGGAAATAAATTCCGCGCCTGTATCGTTTCAGTGGGAACCCGGCGCCTGGATTTCCGCCGATTGGCGCATCCTGCGGATATACGCGTCGATTTCCCGCTCCGCGTCGAAACGGGTGAAGTAGGGACCTTCCAGGGTCCCTTCGCGGGTGGAGAAGAAGTACTGGCCATTCACCGAACTTATGCGATCGCTGCGGAAGCGGGTGGCCGGGACGGGATCGGTGGAACGTTTCCCCAACATGGCGGCGACTCCTGGATGGCGGGCCAAGGTGATTTCAGTGTAGGCGGGGGTTGGCCGGGCGGCAGGCCGGCGGACGAAAGGAGACGGATTTCCAGGCGAAGGGTTGGGTATTCTATTTTTGGTTATAAGAAAATCTTAATTTATTCTTTTTAACGTCGAACGGCCTTGGGCATAGTGGGTTCCAACACGAACAAGGAGTGACCCCATGAGCCTCAGACTCGGCGACATCGCCCCCGATTTCGAACAGGATTCCAGCGAAGGGCGCATCCGCCTCCACGAATGGCTGGGCGACAGCTGGGGCGTGCTGTTCTCCCACCCGGCCGACTTCACCCCGGTGTGCACCACCGAGCTGGGCTTCACCGCCAAGCTCAAGGACCAGTTCGCCCAGCGCGGGGTCAAGGTCCTGGCGCTGTCGGTGGACCCGGTGGACTCGCACCTGAAGTGGATCGACGATATCAACGAGACCCAGGACACCCGGGTCAACTTCCCGATCATCGCCGACGCCGATCGCAAGGTCTCCGAACTCTACGACCTGATCCACCCGAACGCCAACGACACGCTGACCGTGCGTTCGCTGTTCATCATCGACCCGAACAAGAAGGTGCGCCTGATCATCACCTACCCGGCGAGCACCGGGCGCAACTTCAACGAGATCCTCCGGGTGATCGATTCGCTGCAACTGACCGACGAGCACAAGGTCGCCACGCCGGCCAACTGGGAGGACGGCGACGAGGTAGTGATCGTGCCTTCGCTGAAGGACGAGGAAGAGATCAAGCGGCGTTTCCCCAAAGGCTACCGCGCGGTGAAGCCCTACCTGCGCCTGACGCCCCAGCCCAACCGCTGAGGCCGGATTCGTCCCGCCTGCATGGGCAGGCACGGCAGGCGGGACTTTTTATTCGACGGTGCGTGCCGTCATGCAACGCTGTTTAGCCACGAGCAGGGTTTTTGGCCGGTTTCGACCGGCCCTCTTTTTTATGTGCGCCAGCGCGTCGCCGCGACGCTTTCTATCCGCCATCCGTTTCCGAAACCGGCTCTGACTTGCCCGCCAGACGGGGAGAAGGCTCGCTCATCCACCTCCTTCCAGGAGCAGACGCATGATCGCCGCTCTCCGTCGCTGCCGGGCCTGGCTGGCCCTGCTCGCCGTTCTTGCCGTGTTTCCCGCGGCCGAAGCCGCCGACGCCCCCGCTGAAATCCGTCTCGACTATGCCTACTACGCCCCCACCAGCCTGGCGCTCAGGAAGTTCGGCTGGCTGGAGAAAAGCCTGGACGGCAGCGGAACCCGGGTGCGCTGGGTGTTCAGCCAGGGCAGCAACCGTTCCCTGGAGTACCTCAACGCCGGCAGCGTCGATTTCGCCTCGACCGCCGGCCTCGCCGCGGTACTCGCGCGGGCCAACGGCAGCCCGGTACGTACCGTATACGTCGCCAGCCGCCCGGAGTGGACCGCGCTGCTGGTGCGCAAGGATTCGCCGATCCGCAGCCTCGCCGAACTCAAGGGGCGCAAGGTGGCTGCCACCAAGGGCACCGATCCCTACCTGTTCCTGCTCCGCAGCCTGCACAGCGTGGGCCTGGACAAGAACGACCTGCGTATCGTCCACCTGCAGCATCCCGACGGCCGGGTAGCCCTGGAGAAGGGCCAGGTCGACGCCTGGGCCGGGCTCGATCCGCACATGGCGGCCAGCGAGTTGCAGGCCGGCTCGCGGCTGCTCTACCGCAACCTCGGCTTCAACAGCTACGGCGTGCTCAACGTCCGCGAGGATTTCGCCGAACGCCATCCGCAACTGATCCGCCAGGTGCTGGCGGCCTACGAGCAGGCGCGCCACTGGGTGATCGGGCACCCCGACGAGGCCGCGCAACTGCTTGCCGAGGAAGCCGGCCTGCCGCTGGAAGTGGCTCGCCTGCAACTGTCGCGCACCGATTTCAGCCAGCCGCTGCCGGGCGCCGAACAGGTCGCCGCGCTCAAGGCCGCGGCGCCGATCCTGGCGGACGAGCGCCTGGTGCGGCCGGGCGTGGACGTGCAGAAGGTGGTCGACGAACTGATCGCGCCGCAGTGGGCCGCCGAGGTCATCGGCGGTGTCCCGTTGGCGCGCACGGAGCCCTGAGCCATGGTCAGCCAGAGCCTGCGACTGGCCCGGCGAGTCTCGCGCCGGGCGTGGCGACTGCGCGTGCCGGGCGCCTGGCGGGCCTGGGCCTTGCCGCTGCTGGCACTATCGTCGTGGGAGGCGCTGGTGCGCCTGGGCTGGCTGCCGGCCTACCAGATGCCAGCGCCGAGCGGCATCCTGCTGACCCTGGTGGAACTGGCTCGCGGCGAGCTGTGGGGGCATGTCGGCGCGAGCCTGGCGCGGGTCGCCGCCGGTTTCGCGATCGGCAGCGGCCTGGCTCTGGCGGTCGGAACCTGGGTCGGCCTCAGTCGTCGCGCCGAAGCCTACCTCGAGCCGAGCTTCCAGGCCCTGCGGGCGATCCCCAGCCTGGCCTGGGTGCCCTTGCTGCTGCTCTGGTTCGGCATCGACGAGACGCCGAAGATCGTCCTCATCGCCCTCGGCGCCTTCTTCCCGGTCTACCTCGCGCTGGTCGCCGGGGTACGCGGGGTCGACCGCAAGTGGGTGGAATTGGGGCGGCTCTACCGTTTGTCGCGCTTCGCCCTGGTCCGCCGCATCCTCCTTCCGGCGGCGCTGCCGAACCTGTTCACCGGCCTGCGCGGAGCGCTCAGCCTGAGCTGGATGTTCCTCGTCGCGGCGGAGCTGATCGCCGCCACCCAGGGCCTCGGCTACCTGCTCAGCGACGGTCGGGAAACCTCGCGTCCGGACCTGGTGATCGCCGCGATCCTGGTCCTGGCGGCGCTCGGCAAGCTCAGCGACGGCCTGCTCCGCTCGCTGGAGCGCCGGGCCCTGCGCTGGCGCGACAGTTTCGACGGGGAGGGCGGCGCATGAGCGGCCTGCTCGACCTGCTGGAGATTCGCAAGGCCTATGGCGATACGCGGGTGCTGGAGGGCGTGGCGCTGTCGCTGGCGCCCGGCGAGGTGGTCAGCCTGCTCGGCCCCAGTGGTTGCGGCAAGAGCACCCTGCTGCGGATCGCCGCCGGACTGGACGATGACTTCCAGGGCACTGTCGAACGCAACCCGATCCTCGGCTTCGGCCCGGACGGCGAGAACGGCCGCAGCGGCGGAATCGGCGTGGTGTTCCAGGAGCCGCGCCTGTTGCCCTGGCTGACGGTGGCGCAGAACGTCGGTTTCGCCGACGGCTGGCTGGAGGACGAGCACTGGGTCGAGCGCCTGCTCGCCGATGTCGGACTGGCCGGCTGCGGAGGATTGCTGCCCAAGCAACTGTCCGGCGGCATGGCGCAGCGCGCGGCGATCGCTCGCGGTCTCTACGGACGGCCGCAGGTGCTGTTGCTCGACGAGCCGTTCAGCGCGGTCGACGCCTTCACCCGCATGCGCCTCCAGGACCTGCTGCAGGACGTGGTGCAGAACTACGAGATCAGCGTCCTGCTGGTCACCCACGATCTCGACGAGGCGTTCTATCTCGCCGACCGCGTGCTGCTGATGGGCGGCCGTCCCGGACACATCCGCCGCGAGTTCCACGTACCGCTGGCGCGTCCCCGCGATCGCCGGGCGGTGGAGCTGGCCTACTTGCGCGGCGAGGCCCTGACCGAAATGCAGCGGGCACACGTGCTCTGAGGCAAGACCCCGAACCGGGTTCTTATATGCTTTATGGAATAAATAAATGAATAAAAAACATTTATTGGAATATGAGGCCGCCTGTTAAGGTCTATGCAACTTGGTTAGCAAGCCAAACGAATATTCTGTTTTCCGGTTATAAGGAATCCCCCCATGCTCGTCGTTTCCATCGCCGGAAGTCCCAGCGTACGCTCCCGCTCCGGGGTGTTGCTGGAGCGTGCCAGGGACTGGCTGAGCCGTCGCGGCGTCGAGGTGGCCAGCCACCAGGTGCTGGATTTTCCCGCCGAGGACCTGCTGCGTGCCCGCCTCGACAGTCCGCCGGTACTGGCGCTGGCCGAGCAGATCGGCCGCGCCGACGGCCTGCTGGTCGCCACCCCGGTGTACAAGGCCTCGTTTTCCGGCGCGCTGAAGGTCCTGCTCGACCTGTTGCCCGAGCGCGCCCTGGAGCACAAGGTGGTGCTGCCGTTCGCCACCGGCGGCAGCAGCGCGCACATGCTGGCCGTGGACTACGCATTGAAGCCGGTACTGGCCGCGCTCAAGGCCCAGGAGGTGCTGCACGGCGTATTCGCCGTGGACAAGCAGATCGCCTACGCCACCGAGAGCGACCCGGCGCGCCTGGAGCCGGTCCTCGAGCAGCGCCTGGAAAACGCCCTGGAAACCTTCCACCTGGCCCTCTCGCGACGGCCGCAGCCGATCGACCCGCAGTTGCTCAACGAGCGCCTGGTGAACGCCCGCTGGAGCATCTGATCCGTCCGCCGCCAGCGCACGCGCGCCGCGGCCCGATTGCACAACGCACACACGACGACCTCACTGTTCCGTCAACGGCGCGGCAGGTTCGGCACCCACAACGACAAAGGAGAGCGCCATGCGCACCATCGCTTTGCGTCGTGGACTGGCGGCCCTGCTGGTGGCGGCCCTGTCCTACGGCGTCCAGGCCGACGAGAAGTCGGCCAACACCCTGCGGATCGGTTATCAGAAATACGGCACCCTGGTCCTGCTCAAGGCCCGCGGCACCCTGGAGAAACGTCTCGCCGAAGACGGCGTGAAGGTGCAATGGACCGAGTTTCCCGGCGGCCCGCAATTGCTCGAGGGACTCAATGTCGGCAGCATCGACTTCGGCGTGACCGGGGAAACCCCGCCGGTATTCGCCCAGGCCGCCGGCGCCGACCTGCTCTACGTGGCCTACGAACCGCCGGCGCCGACCAGCGAGGCGATCCTCCTGCCGAAGGACTCGCCGATTCGTTCGGTGGCCGAGCTGAAGGGCAGGAAAGTCGCCCTGAACAAGGGCTCCAACGTGCATTACCTGTTGGTCCGCGCCCTCGAGCAGGCCGGCCTGAAGTACAGCGACATCCAACCCGTCTACCTGCCGCCGGCCGACGCCCGCGCCGCCTTCGAGCGCCACAGCGTCGACGCCTGGGTGATCTGGGACCCCTACCAGGCCGCCGCCGAGAAGCAGTTGTCCGCGCGGGTCCTGGTGGATGGTCGCGAGCTGGTCGACAACCACCAGTTCTACCTCGCCACCCGGACTTACGCGCAACGGCATCCGCAGGTGCTCGACAAGCTGGTGGACGAGATCCGCCAGGTCGGCGACTGGTCGCGGGCCAACCCGCAGCAGGTGACCGAGCAGGTCGCGCCGCTGCTCGGGTTGCCCGCCGACATCACCCTGACCGCGGTGAAGCGCCAGGGCTACGGCGCGCAGTTGATCACCCCGGCGGTGGTCGAGGCGCAGCAGAAGATCGCCGACACCTTCACCCAGCTGAAGCTGATTCCCAAACCGCTGAGCATCAAGGACGTGATCTGGACGCCATCGGCCGGCAAGGTCGCCAGCGCCCCCTGAGCCCGTACCGCCCACATACCGACACGATCATCGCGCGGCTACGCCACGCCGGCGCGCTCACCCTGGAGTCAATTGCGATGAGCCTCGAGATTTTCTGGTTCCTTCCCACCCACGGCGACGGCCACTACCTGGGCACCACCCAGGGCGCCCGTGCCGTCGACCACGGCTACCTGCAGCAGATCGCCCAGGCCGCCGACCGCCTGGGCTTCGGCGGCGTACTGATCCCCACCGGACGTTCCTGCGAGGACTCCTGGCTGGTCGCCGCCTCGCTGATCCCGGTAACCCAGCGCCTGAAGTTCCTCGTCGCGCTGCGTCCCGGGATCATTTCGCCGACCGTCGCCGCGCGCCAGGCGGCGACCCTGGACCGGCTGTCCAACGGCCGCGCGCTGTTCAACCTGGTCACCGGCGGCGATCCCGACGAACTGGCTGGCGACGGCCTGCACCTGAGCCACGCCGAACGCTACGAGGCGTCGGTCGAATTCACCCGCATCTGGCGTCGCGTGCTGGAGGGCGAGACCGTCGACTACGCCGGCAAGCACATCCAGGTGAAGGGGGCCAAGCTCCTCTATCCGCCGTTGCAGCAGCCGCGTCCGCCGCTGTACTTCGGCGGCTCCTCGGAGGCCGCCCAGGACCTCGCCGCCGAGCAGGTCGAGCTGTACCTGACCTGGGGCGAGCCGCCGGCGGCGGTTGCCGAGAAGATCGCCCAGGTACGCGAGAAGGCCGCCCGCCAGGGCCGCCAGGTGCGCTTCGGGATCCGCCTGCACGTGATCGTCCGCGAGACCAGCGAGGAAGCCTGGCAGGCCGCCGATCGCCTGATCGCGCACCTCGACGACGACACCATCGCCCGCGCCCAGGCCTCCCTGGCGCGCTTCGACTCGGTCGGCCAGCAACGCATGGCCGCGCTGCACGGCGGTTCGCGCGACAACCTGGAAGTCAGCCCCAATCTCTGGGCCGGCGTCGGCCTGGTACGCGGCGGCGCCGGCACCGCGCTGGTCGGCGACGGACCGACGGTGGCGGCGCGGGTCAGGGAGTACGCCGAGCTGGGCATCGATACCTTCATCTTCTCCGGCTACCCGCATCTGGAAGAGTCCTACCGGGTCGCCGAACTGCTGTTCCCGCACCTCGACGTGCAGCGCCCGGCGCAGCCCGAGGGACGCGGCTATGTCAGCCCGTTCGGCGAGATGGTGGCCAACGACATCCTGCCCCGGCAGGCCGCGCAGAGTTGAGAGCGGTCGGAGCGAACGACATGAGCATTTCCAAACGACTGGCCGAGCGCCTGGCGCCCTGGGCGCTGCCGCTGGTCCTGCTGGCGGTGTGGCAGGCGGCGGTGGAGTTCGGCTGGCTGTCCAGCCGCATCCTCCCCGCGCCCAGCGCCGTGCTCGAGGCCGGCTGGGCGCTGCTGCGCAGCGGCGAGATCTGGCAGCACCTGGCGATCAGCGGCTGGCGCGCGGCGATCGGCTTTCTCATCGGCGGCACCATCGGCCTGGTGCTGGGCTTCGTCACCGGCCTGTCGAAGTGGGGCGAACGCTTCCTCGACAGTTCGGTGCAGATGATCCGCAACGTGCCGCACCTGGCGCTGATCCCGCTGGTGATCCTGTGGTTCGGCATCGACGAGTCGGCGAAGATCTTCCTGGTCGCCCTCGGCACGCTGTTCCCGATCTACCTGAACACCTACCACGGCATCCGCGGCATCGACCCCGGCCTGCTGGAGATGGCGCGCAGCTACGGGTTGTCCGGCTTCGCCCTGTTCCGCCAGGTGATCCTGCCCGGCGCGCTGCCGTCGATCCTGGTCGGGGTGCGCTTCGCCCTCGGCTTCATGTGGTTGACCCTGATCGTCGCCGAGACCATTTCCGCCAGCTCTGGCATCGGTTACCTGGCGATGAACGCCCGCGAGTTCCTGCAGACCGACGTGGTGGTCCTGGCGATCCTGCTCTATGCCGTCCTCGGCAAGCTCGCCGACCTCGCCGCCCGCGGTCTGGAACGCGTCTGGCTACGCTGGCACCCGGCCTACCAGGTCAAGGGAGGTGGCGCATGAACGCCCACAACGCCGCCCTTGGCGGCACTCCGCAGCGCCTCAAGCGCGGTATCCCGCTGGCCCTGCGCGGAGTGGCGCGGCGCTTCGGCGAGCGCGAGGTGCTCAAGGACATCGACCTGCTGGTTCCGGCCGGGCAGTTCGTCGCCATCGTCGGCCGCAGCGGCTGCGGCAAGAGCACCCTGCTGCGCCTGCTGGCCGGCCTCGACCAGCCCAGCCGCGGCGAGTTGCTGGCCGGCTCGGCGGCGCTGGCCGAGGCCCGCGAGGACACCCGGCTGATGTTCCAGGACTCGCGCCTGCTGCCGTGGAAGCGGGTGATCGACAACGTCGGCCTCGGCCTGCGCGGCGACTGGCGGGCGAAGGCCCGGCAGGCGCTGCGGGCGGTCGGCCTGGCCGAGCGTGCCAACGAGTGGCCGGCGGCCCTGTCCGGCGGGCAGAAGCAACGCGTCGCGCTGGCTCGCGCGCTGATCCACGAGCCGCGCCTGCTGTTGCTCGACGAGCCGCTCGGCGCGCTCGATGCGCTGACCCGGATCGAGATGCAGCAACTGATCGAAGGACTCTGGCGCGAACACGGTTTCACCGTCCTGCTGGTCACCCACGACGTCAGCGAGGCGGTGGCGGTGGCCGACCGGGTGATCCTCATCGAGGACGGCGAGATCGGCCTCGACCTGCCGGTGGAACTGCCCCGGCCGCGCTCGCGTGGCTCGGCACGACTGGCCGCGCTGGAAGCCGAAGTGCTCAACCGGGTGCTGGCGCAGCCGGAGCTGCCGCCGCAACCCGAACCCGTTTCACCCCTGCCCACGCAACTGCGCTGGGCGCTCTAAGCAACCATGCCTCGTTCCGAATCCCCCCAGGAGAAACGCCATGACCATCAAAGCCATCAACGTTCGTAACCAGTTCAAGGGCACCGTGAAGGAAATCATCGAAGGGCCGGTATTGTCCGAGATCGACGTGCAGACCGCCGCCGGGATCGTCACTTCGGTGATCACCACGCGTTCGGTGAAGGAACTGGAGCTGGCCATCGGTAGCGAAGTGATCGCCTTCGTCAAGTCCACCGAGGTATCCATCGCCAAGCTGTGACGCTGGCTGCGCCGCGCTTGCGGCGGCGAGAAGGGCGGGGCCCCCGATGGGGCCCCGCCTTTTTTCGTCGCGTATCGGCAAGGCCGGCCGGTGGCGACGGCTGGCGTGGGTCGCTATGGAGCGGTCGGTAGGGCGAATAACCGCTCGCGGTCATCCGCCGTGGGGTCGACCGGGACTTCTCAGCCCCGGCGCGACAGGGGCTGGCGCTCGAAATGCACGCCGGCCAGGCCGGTCTGTTGCAGGGCGCGGATGTTGGCGTGGTCGTCGCCTTCCGGGTTGTCGCGCACCGCACGGTAGTGCTCGCCGAAGGCCAGCAGGGTTTCCTCGAGGCTGAGGCCTTCGAGGATGGCGAAGCCCAGGGTCTTGCAGGAACCTTCGTTCTGCCCGGCCGGGTTGCTCACGCTGCCGTTGTCGAAGGCGCTCGGCGTGTAGCTGTAGTGCTCGGCGATGAACGCCAGGGTGTCGGTGAACAGGTGGTGTTCGCTGCGCAGACGCGCGCGGAAGTCGGTCAGGGTCATCGAAACAGGCTCATGGTGTCTGGGGCAGGGTTGGCAAGGGGCCCGGTGGCCTCAGGCGTTGCCCTGGCTCTTGGCGAAGGCGGCCTGTTGTTCCGGGCTCGCTTCTTTCTGGTACTTGGCTTTCCACTCGGCATAGGGCATGCCGTAGATCTCTTCGCGGGCCTGGTCATTGCTGACTTCCACCCCGAGGTCGTCGGCGGCGGCCTTGTACCACTTGGACAGGCAGTTGCGGCAGAAACCGGCGAGGTTCATCAGGTCGATGTTCTGCACGTCCTTCCGGGTCTGCAAATGATGGACCAGGGTGCGGAAGGCGGCGGCTTCGAGTTCCAGGCGTTGCTGTTCGGTGAGGTTGGCTGCGGTCATGGCGGTGTTTCTCGACGATGGCTCGGGGCAGGGTGAAGGCACAGGGCCAGGTCCGGCGATGATAAGAGTTGGCGCGGCCGGCGGGCAACGCTTGTGCGCGTCTTCGCGCGGTTCGCTCGTCGGCCGCCTCAGCGGTGGCCGGCGAGGGTGATCGAGACCGACTCGGCGAAGCGCAGCGCGTGCGGCTTGTCCACTTCCACCTCGGCGTAGCGCACCGCCGGGTTCTCCATCACCAGGTCGAGGATTTCCTGGGTCATCCGTTCGAGCAGGGCGAAGCGGTTCTCCTCGACGTGGCGGATGATCGCCTTGGTGATGGTGCGGTAGTTCAGCGCGTGCTCGATGTCGTTGACCTCCACGGCGTCCGCGGCCGGGTAGAGGATGGTCAGGTTGATCAGCACGTCCTGCTTGTTGAGGATTTCCTCCTCCTTGATCCCGATGAAGGTGCGCAGGCGCAGGTCCTTGACGCGGATTCGCGCCATTCCCGGTTCCAGTCGCGGCATGTCACTTGCTCCTTCCGATCAATTGCAGAAATTCCTGGCGGGTGGTGTTCGAGTCGCGGAACGCGCCGAGCATCACCGAGGTGAACATCTGCGAGTTCTGCTTCTCCACCCCGCGCATCATCATGCACATGTGCTGGGCCTCGATCACTACCGCCACGCCGGCGGCGCTGGTCACCTGGCGGACCGCCTCGGCGATCTGCCGGGTGAGGTTCTCCTGGATCTGCAGGCGGCGGGCGAACATGTCGACGATCCGCGCCACCTTCGACAGGCCGAGCACCTTGCCGGTGGGAATGTACGCCACATGAGCCTTGCCGATGAAGGGCAGGAGGTGGTGTTCGCACAGGGAGTACAGCTCGATGTCGCGGACGATGACCATTTCATCGTTGTCCGAGGCGAACAGCGCGCCGTTGACGATTTCCTCCAGGGTCTGGCCATAGCCGTGGCAGAGGTACTGCATGGCCTTGGCCGCGCGCTTCGGGGTGTCGAGCAGGCCTTCGCGCTGCGGGTCTTCGCCGAGACCGACGAGGATCTCCCGGTAATGCTGGGAAAGTGCTGGGTTCATAAGGGGTCCTTGGCGCCTCACTTGACGTGGCGGCCGCCGTTCACGGTCAGGGTGGTCCCGGTGACGTAGGGGTTGTCCAACAGGTAGCGAAGGCTCTGGTAGATGACTTCCGGCCCCGGCTCGATGCCGAGGGCGGATTTCGCCAGGGTGCGGGCGCGGTATTCGGCGTCGTCCCCGTCGTTGAACATCACCAGCGCCGGTGAAATGGCGTTGACCTTGATCCTCGGCGCGAAGCGCGCGGCGAACGACAGGGTCAGGTTGTCCAGCCCGGCCTTGCTCGCGCAGTAGGCGATGCGCCGGGCGCTGCCCTTGCGCGCCACGTCGTCGGTGAGGTGGACGATGTCGGCGGGCTGCGAGCGTTCCAGCAGCTCGGCGCAGTGCAGGTTGATCAGGTAGGGCGCGAGCATGTGCACGCAGAACAGTTGCTGGAACGCCTCGGCTTCGTGGCCGGGCGTCTCGGCGACCCAGTCCGAGGCGTTGTGGACGATCGCTCGCAGGCTGTCGGTATGCTGCCGGAGGGACCCGATGAAGGCGAAGATGCCGGCCTCGCTGGCGAAGTCGGCGTGCAGGGTCAGCGCGCCGGCCTGGCGCAGTTCGTCCAGCGCCGGGCGTTCGCTGCGGTAGCTGACGATCACCGACTCGCCGTCGGCCAGCAGGCGGCGGGCGCAATGCAGGCCGACACGCTGGCTGGCGCCGGTGATCAGGATCGGGGCTGTCGCCATGGGACTCTCACAGCAGGCGAAGGGAATCGGATGGATGCAGGGTACCCGACTGAGCCAGTCGGGCAAAGCCTTGCGCTACGGCCCACCCCGCCGGGGTGGGCGGCAAGCCGTCAGTGCGCTTCCGGCAGGCTGGCGGCGCGCTGCGGGCGGCGGTGCAGCCAAGGGGCGAGCAGACGGCTGGAGAGGGGAATGAACCAGTAGGTCATCAACGGGGTGAGGACCAGCGTGCTGAGCAGCACCCGCGCGGCCAGCGACAGCTCGCCGAGGTAGGGGCCGGCGCCGAGGTTGAAGGCCAGCGAGACCGGGAAGAACGCCAGCCAGATCGCCACGCTCTGCTTCCAGCGCGGCGGTTTGCGGTTGTCGTCGAACCAGGCGGCGAGTCCGTGGGCGCGGTGCTCGCGCGGTTCGTCGAAGAGTCCCTGGCCGCGTTCGAGCCAGGCCTGGCGCGAGGCGGAGTGGGCCCAGGCGGCGAGGGTGGCGTCGTCGGCGAAGCGAAAGATCATCTGGAATTCGTCTCCGCCAGCGGGCGGCGCCAGCGCCCCGGAGCCGAGGTAGCCGGGGAAGTCGGCGGCGAGGGCTTCGCCTTCGCGCTGCCAGGCGAGGAAGTCGCGGTAACGGCCGGCGGCGACGCGGCGGGCCACCAGCAGGGTAACGGGAGCGGTAGACATCGTGTATCTCCTGGAACGGTTGAGCGCGCTTCGTGGGCGCCCTCGGACAACGGCGCAGCGCCGGGGGTGGTGGGCTGCGTCGGAGGACAGGCAAGGATCGTTCCCGCCGTGGTGGCGAAGGTTCGCTGCCGTGTCTACGGCAGCGCGATGACATCCCGATGACAGGGCGCGCACCGAAATGGTGCTTTTGTGGCCTGTCTGCATTGATTCGGTGCGTCCCGCTCGGCGAACGCATGCGGCATAATGCCCGGCTTACCCCTGTTGGCTTACGGAGTGTTCATGAAAGTCGCCATTCTCTCCGGCTCGGTCTACGGCACCGCCGAAGAAGTCGCCCGGCACGCCCAGAAATTGCTGTCCGCGGCCGGCCTCGAGGCCTCCCATCTGCCCCGCGCCAGCCTCGACGAACTCAAGGCCTTCGCCCCCGAGGCATTCCTGGTGGTGACCTCGACCACCGGCATGGGCGAACTGCCGGACAACCTGCAACCGCTGTACTACGCGATCCGCGACCAACTGCCGGCCTGGCACGGCCTGCCGGGTGGGGTCATCGGCCTGGGCGATTCGAGCTACGGCGACACGTTCTGCGGTGGCGGCGAGCAGGTTCGCGAACTGTTCGGCGAACTGGGCGTGCGCGAAGTGCTGCCGATGCTGCGCCTGGATGCCAGCGAAACCGTTACCCCCGAGACCGACGCCGAGCCTTGGCTGGCCGAGTTCGCCGCCGCCCTCAAGGGCTGATCCCGGGCGTACCCCGCCGAGGCGGCGGATAACCGCGTGGCGGTTATTCGCCCTACACGGGGAGGGAGCAAGCGGTAGGGCGAATAACGCCTCCAGGCGTTATCCGCCTAGCTTCTGCCGAGCTGGCGGTTATTCATCTTACGCCGGGCTTTCCTCCAGCGGCTGCTCGCGCAGCAGCTCCAGCCAGGCCTGCGCCGCCCGCGACAGGTAGCCGCCCCGGCGCCAGATGAAGGCGATGTCCCAGCGCAGGTCCGGCTCCCTGAGCAGGACCCGCACCACTCCCGGGCGTTCGATCTCGCGAGCGATCGCCCGCGGTAGCAGCACCACCCCCTGGTTGGCCGCCACCAGCGCGCCGAGGAAGTCGGCCTGGCCGCTGCGGCCGCCTTCGCGCGGGCTGAAGCCGGCATCCAGGCAGGCGCGCAGCAGGCGGTCGTTGAGGGTGAAGCTCTGCTGGTAGAGCAGGAACGGGCTGTCCGCCAGTTCGCCGAGGGCGACGCTGGCGGCAGCGGCCTTGGGATGCCCGGCCGGCAGCAGCACGTCCAGCGGTTCGTTGCAGAACGGCTGGTAGTCGAAGCCGTCGTCCGCCGGGGTGAGGCTGCCGGCCAGTTCCAGCTCGCCGGCCAGCACCGCCTGCTCCATGGTCTTGCTGCCGCCTTCCACCAGGTGCACGGCGATGTTCGGATAGCGCCGCCGGTATTCGGCGAAGCGTTGGGCGAACAGCGCGTCGGCACCGAGCAATGGCAGGCCCAGGCGCAGTTCGCCGCGGTTGAGTTGGCTGAGGTCGTCCAGTTCGCTGAGCAGGTCGCGGCGCAGCCGCAGCATCTCCTCGGCGCGGCGAAACACCACGGCGCCGGCGTCGGTCAGGCGCACGTGCGGCCCGTTGCGTTCCAATACCTGCACGCCAAGGCTCTGCTCCAGTTGGGCGACCTGCTTGCTGATGGTCGACTGGCTGGCGTGGCGGACCTGAGCCGCCTGGGTGAAGCTGCCCTGGCGGACCACTTCGACGAAGCTGCGGAGTTGACGGAATTCCATTCTGGAATGGCTCTCATGCGGACAATTCGCTTTGGGGATGATAGGCCGGGCCTTATCCTTTCTCCATCCCCGATTTCCCAGCCAAGGCCCTTCCCATGTTGCCCCCGCTCGTCCGCCGTCTGTCCCGCCTTGCCGCCGAACTGGCGGTACTCATCGCCTTCTGGTGGGCCGGCGGCTGGCTGGCGAAGGCCATCGGCCTGCCGCTGCCGGGCGGGGTGGTCGGCCTGGCGGCGCTGTTGCTGCTGTTCGCCAGCGGCCTGCTGCGTCCGGCCTGGCTGCAGGCCGGCGCCGGCCTGTTGCTGGCGGAGATGTTGCTGTTCTTCATCCCGGCGCTGATGAGCCTGCTCGACTACGGCGCGCTGCTACGCAGCGAGGGCTGGCGCATCCTCCTGGTGATCATGCTCAGCACCCTGCTGGTGATGCTGGTCACCGCGGTGTCGGTGGAGTGGATGTGCCGCTGGAGGGCGCGCCATGAGTCTCGATAAGCAAGCCCTGTTCTGGTTGGCGGCGACCGTCGGCGGCTACCTGCTGAGCCGCCAGCTGTACCGCCGGGTGAAGTGGTACTGGCTGTCGCCCATCGTGTTCGTCCCGGTGCTGCTCTACGCCCTGGCGATTCCCACCCATACCCGCTACGCCGACTACGCCCGCGACACCAATTGGCTGGTGGCGCTGCTCGGTCCGGCGACGGTGGCCTTCGCCATCCCGATCTGGCAGCAGCGCGAGCTGCTGATGCGCCACTGGCCGGCGCTGCTGGCCGGGATGTTCGCCGGCACCGCAGTGGCCATCGGCAGCTCCTGGGCGCTGGCCCAGGCCCTGGCGCTGGACGGCCAGGTCACGCTGTCGTTGCTGCCGCGCTCGATCACCACGCCGTTCGCCATGGAGATGTCCCACGACCTGGGTGGCGTGCCAGAACTGACCGCCGCCTTCGTGATGATCACCGGGGTGTTCGGCGCGGTGATCGGCGGCACCCTGCTGCGCGTCCTGCGCTTGCGCACGCCGCTGGCCCGCGGCGCGCTGTTCGGCGTCGGCGCGCACGGCGCCGGCACCAGTCGGGCCTACGAGTTCGGCGGCGAGGAAGGTTCGGCGGCCGGTCTGCTGATGGTTCTCACCGGGCTGTTCAACCTGCTGGTCGCACCCCTGGTCGCCCACTGCCTGTAGCCTGCGCGCATAGGCCGGCTGAATCCTCCGCCATTCAGCCGGCGCGCGAGTGTAAGCCCGGCGACAGTCGCCGGAGGAGGGCGGGGCTAGACTGCGGGCATCCGATAACGACAAAAGAGGATGCCGCCGTGACCGCCGTTCACTCCCTGCCCGCCGATGTGCAAGCCCAGGTCTCCGCCGCCGAATGGCAGACCCGCGTCGATCTCGCTGCCTGCTACCGGCTGGTCGCCCTGCACGGTTGGGACGACCTGATCTTCACCCACATCTCGGCCAAGGTGCCGGGCACCGAGGACTTCCTGATCAACCCGTTCGGCCTGATGTTCCACGAGATCACCGCCTCCAGCCTGGTGAAGGTGGACGCCAGCGGCAAGAAGCTGATGGACAGCCCCTACGAGATCAACCCGGCCGGCTACACCATCCACAGCGCGGTGCACGAGGTCCGCCATGACGTCGAATGCGTGCTGCACACCCATACCGCCGCGGGGATCGCGGTGTCCTGCCAGAAGCAGGGCCTGTTGCCGCTGTCGCAGCAATCGTTGTTCGTGCTCTCCAGCCTGTCCTACCACGCCTACGAGGGCGTCGCCCTGAACCATGAGGAAAAGGCCCGCCTGCAGGCTGACCTGGGGACCAGCAACTTCCTGATCCTGCCCAACCACGGCCTGCTCACCTGCGGCGGTTCCATCGCCGATACCTTCCTCATGATGTTCACTCTGCAACGCGCCTGCGAGGTACAGGTGATGGCGCAGAGCGGCGGCGCCGAGCTGATCCACATCCCGGGGCAGATCCTCGCCGGCGCGCGCGACATGATCGCCGGGGTGATGCGCAGCAAGACCGGCATGGGCGGCCAGCTCGCCTGGCCGGCGCTGCTGCGCAAGCTCGACCAGCAGAACCCGGGCTACCGCCAGTGACCGCGGCGCTGCCCGGCATTCCCCTGGAGGCCTGGCGGAGGCGCGGCCGCACTCTGGATTTCAAGGGCTTCCCGATCCGCTACTGGGAAGCCGGGCAGGGTCGGCCGTTGCTGCTGATCCACGGTTTTCCCAGCGCCGCCTGGGACTGGCACTACCTCTGGGAGCCGCTGGCGCAGCGCTACCGCGTGCTGGTCTGCGACCTGCTCGGCTTCGGCGATTCGGCCAAGCCGCGCGCCCATCGCTACAGCCTGCTGGAGCAGGCCGACCTGCAACAGGGGCTGCTCGGCCGCCTGGGAGTCGACGAGCCGCTGCACGTGCTGGCCCACGACTACGGCGACAGCGTCGCCCAGGAACTGCTCGCCCGCCATCACGAAGGCCGGCTGCGGCTCGCCTCCTGCGTGTTCCTCAATGGTGGGCTGTTCCCGGAAACGCACCGCCCGGTGCTCAGCCAGAAGCTGTTGCTGAGCCCGTTGGGCGGGCTGTTCGGCCGGCTGTTCGACCGCCGCGCCCTGGCGCGCAACTTCGCCAAGGTCTTCGGCCCGCGCAGCCAGCCCGGCGAGACCGAGCTGGATGCCTTCTGGAGCCTGATCGAAAGCAACCAGGGGCAGCGGGTGATGCATCGCCTGATCCGCTACATCGTCGACCGCCGCGAGCAGCGTGAGCGCTGGGTGGCGGCGTTGCAGCACGGCGGGGTGCCGTTGCGGGTGATCGACGGAGCCGTCGACCCGATCTCCGGGGCGCACATGGTCGAGCGCTACCGGCAACTGGTCGCCGATGCCGACTGCGTGCTGCTCGATGGCATCGGCCATTATCCGCAGATCGAAGCGCCGGCGGCGGTGCTCGAACATTACCTGGCGTTTCGCGCCCGACTGGATGATTCAGAGTTTTCTTAAGCGAGTTTGAGATTGCAGCAAGTGCCATCGCGCAAGGATCGGGGCTAGGGTGCTGGCGCCTCGCTGGAGGAGGCGTTTCGTCACCCATGGAGGTCTCCATGCACGATCCCGTTTCTCCCTTGCGCGTGTTCGACGAGGGCTCCTGGTTGTTCCGCCAGATGGTGCAGGCGCAGCCGTTCATCCGCCAGTCCGGGATGGTCCTCGCCGAACTCGGCCTGCTGCTGGCGCTCGGGCTCGGCTACCTGTGCTGGCAGGAAGGCAGTCGCTGGTACGCCGTCGGCGCCGGCTTCGCGTTGCTCGGCAGCCTGCTGCTGGTGGTGGTCCGGCACAACTACGACTGGTGGCTGTTCAAGCTCGGCCCGCGTGGCCGGCTGTACATTCCGTTCGACTGAAGCGGAACATCCCGCTGCCTTATCGGGCGCCATTCATGGCGGCGCGAAGCCTTGTCCCCGCCGGCGGGCTGGCCGACACTCGGGCAATCCTTCCTACTGCCCTGGAGTCCCGAACATGAGCGATGCCCTGCGTTTCGACGACCAAGTCGTGATCGTCACCGGAGCCGGCGGCGGCCTTGGCCGCGCCCATGCCCTGCTGTTCGCGAAGCATGGCGCCAGGGTGGTGGTCAACGACCTCGGCGGCAGCACCCATGGCGAAGGCGCCAGTGCCTCGGCGGCGGACAAGGTGGTGGCGGAGATCCGTGCCGCCGGCGGCACCGCGGTGGCCAACCACGACTCGGTCACGGACGGCGGCAGGATCGTGGAGAACGCGCTGGACGCCTTCGGCCGCGTCGACGTGGTGGTCAACAATGCCGGCATCCTGCGTGACAAGACCTTCCACAAGATGGAGGACGCCGACTGGGACCTGGTCTACCAGGTGCATGTCGAAGGCGCCTACAAGGTCACTCGCGCCGCCTGGCCGCACTTGCGCGAGCAGGCCTACGGGCGGGTGGTGTTCACCTCCTCGACCTCGGGCATCTACGGCAACTTCGGCCAGAGCAACTACGGCATGGCCAAGCTCGGCCTCTACGGCCTGACCCGCACCCTGGCCCTGGAAGGGCGCAAGAACAATATCCTGGTCAACGCCATCGCCCCCACCGGCGGTACGCGGATGACCGAGGGGCTGATCCCGCCGCAGGTCTTCGAGCAGCTCAAGCCGGAGCTGGTCAGCCCACTGGTGGTCTACCTCGGCAGCTCGGCCTGCGAGGATACCTCGGGGCTCTATGAGGTCGGCGGTGGCTGGATCGGCAAGGTGCGCTGGGAGCGCAGCCTGGGCTTCGGCTTCGATCCGAAGGCCGGCTTCGATGCCGAGGACGTGGCCGCGCACTGGCAGCAGATCTGCGACTTCGAGAACGCCGCGCACCCGGCGGACAACGTCGAGGCGCTCCGTGAAATGATGGCCAACCTGCAGAAGCACGCGCTCTGAGACGCCCGGCGGATGCGGCGCGGCCGCGGGAAAAGGACTAAGGTGAAGACCGGCTGACGCCGGTCTTCTGCCATCCGGCCGGTGTCTTTTTTCGCTTTTTCCGCAGGGAGTCTGTCATGAGTGTCATCGTCGAACGCAACGGCCCGGTCACCACCCTGGTCATCGCTCGCCCGGAGCGGCGCAATGCGGTGGACCGGCCGACCGCCCAGGCCCTGGCCGACGCCCTGCGCGAGTTCGAAGCGGACGATACGGCGCGGGTCGCGGTACTCACCGGCAGCGGCGGCAATTTCTGCGCCGGCGCCGACCTGGCGGCGGTAGCCGAGGATGGCGAGCGGCGCAATCGTCTGGAGGCGGAGGGCGACGGGCCGATGGGGCCGAGCCGCATGCAGCTCGGCAAGCCGCTGATCGCCGCCATCGAAGGCTATGCGGTGGCCGGCGGGCTGGAGCTGGCGCTGCTCGCCGACCTGCGGGTGATGGCCGAGGACGCCATCTGCGGAGTGTTCTGCCGGCGTTTCGGGGTGCCGCTGATCGATGGCGGCAGCGTGCGCCTGCCGCGGATCGTCGGGCAGGGCCGGGCGCTCGACCTGATCCTCACCGGGCGTCCGGTGAAGGCCGACGAAGCGTTGCAGATCGGCCTGGCCAACCGGGTGGTGCCGAGCGGTTCGGCGCGAGCCGAGGCCGAGGAGCTGGCGGCGGAACTCGCCGCCTTCCCGCAGACCTGCATGCTCGCCGACCGCGCCAGCGTATATGCGCAGTGGGAACTGTCCTTCGACGTGGCCCTGGCCAACGAATTCCAGGGCGGACTGGCGGTGATCGAGAGCGGCGAGACCCTGGAGGGCGCGCAGCGCTTCAAGGACGGCGAGGGGCGCCACGGGCGCTTCGAGTGACGCCGTCGCGCCGCCCGGGCTAGCGGTGGATGATCACGTAGCTCTTGCGCACGGTTTCCTGCACATCCCACACGCCGAGACTGTTCTCCGGCAGCAGCAGGGCATCGCCGGCCTCGATGCGGATGGTCTCGCCGCCGTCCGGGGTGAAGGTGCAGCGGCCTTGCAGGAAGTGGCAGAACTCCTGCTCGACGATCTGCCGCCGCCAGCGTCCGGGGGTGCATTCCCAGATGCCGGTTTCCACCTGGTCGGTGCGCTCCACGGCGTAGGCGCGGGTCTGCGCGACCGGCTCGCCAAGGGGCACCGCGACCGGGCTGGCGGCGCCAAGATCGGCGCCGGCGGTATTTTTCAGAAGGGTCAGGGCCATGCGGTTTTTCCTCTGTGGGAGGTGGAGGGGATTCTCAGCGCATCAGGCTTTCCATGCCGGCCGCGAGGGTTTGCGCCAGGCTGCGGCGCCAGGGCGCGCTGTGCGGATCGGCAAGGACCCGGTCCTCATGGACGAAACTGCGGATGATCGCGTTGTAGCCGAGCCAGCGGCAGGGTTCCGGTTCCCAGCGGGCCAGGCTGTCCAGTGGACGCTCGCCCAGCACCCAGGGCTGCCGCAGCAGCTCGCTGTCCTCGCCGAGGATCAGCGCGGCCAGGGTGCGGCCGCCGAGGTTGCTGGCGCCGACCCCTTCGCCGCCGTAGCCGCCGGAGAGGGCGATGCCACTGGCGCGGTCGAGCAGCATGTGCGGGCGGAAGCGCCGGGCCATGCCGAGGTTGCCGCCCCAGGTGTGGCTGATCCTGGCGTCCTTGAGCTGCGGGAAGAGTTCGCCGAACAGGTAGCGACGCAGGCCGACTTCCTCGTCGTCGAGGCTGAAGTCGTTGCGCAGCTTGCCGCCGAAGCGGTAGCCGCCCCGCGCGCCGAAGGCCAGGCGGTCGTCGGCGGTGCGCTGGCCGTAGGTGACCTGGCGGCTGAATTCGCTGAAGGCCTGGCCGCGCTCCAGGCCGATCTCCGCCCAGACCGACGACGGCAGCGGCTCGGTGGCCACCAGCAGACTCTGCACCGGCAACTGGTAGTGGCCCAGTGGCGGCAGGCTGGCGGCATAGCCTTCCACCGCCGGCACGATCCATTCGGCGCGCAGTTCGCCGCGCTCGGTGCGCAGCAGGCCGCGTTGCCAGTGCAGCACCCGGCTCTTCTCGAACAGGCGCACGCCCAGGCGCTCCACCGCGCGGGCCAGGCCGCGCGCGAGCCTGGCCGGCTGGATGGTGGCGCAGTGCGGCGAATGGATCGCCCCGTAGCTGCCGGGGATGCGCAACTGCTGGTCGAGTTCCTGCGGCGTCAGCCAGCGGTAGTCGCTTTCGTCCAGGCCTTCGGCATAGAGATCATGCAGATAGGCGCGCAGGCGGCGTTCCTGTTCCGGGTAGCGCGCCGCGCAGTAGAGCACGCCGCCCTTGCGGTAGTCGCAGTCGATGCCTTCCTCTTGCAGCACCCGCGCGACCTCGTCGGGAATCCCGTGCAGCAGGTCGTAGCCGGCCCGGCGCCGTTCCGGCGGCAAGCCGGCGAGCAGGCCGTCCTCGCCGAGCAGGTTGCCCATCAGCCAGCCGCCGTTGCGCCCCGAGGCGCCGAAGCCGGCGGTTTCCGCCTCGACGATGGCGACGCGCAACTGCGGCGCCCGGCGCTTCAGGTAATAGGCGGTCCAGAGGCCGGTGTAGCCGGCGCCGACGATGGCCACGTCGACCTCGAGGGATTCTTCCAGGGACGGGCGCGCTTCGAGCGGATCGTCCAGTTGATTCATCCACAGGCTGAGGTGGCGCCAGGCCGACATAGAGGGCTCCATCGCGAGAGGGAAGGGGGAATGCGGCGAGAGTAGGAAGATGCCGTGCGCCTGTCGTGCGCGCGGGTCCGCTGGGAAATCTCAGCGGCGCGACGACAGGCGCTTCAGGTATTCGCGCGGAGACTGGCCGGTGTGCTGGCGGAAGCAGCGGTAGAAGGCCGACAGCGAATTGAAGCCGGCGGCGAAGGCCAGTTCGTCGACCCGTCCGGGCAGCTCGCCGGAAAGCTGGCCGAGCAGGTGTTGCAGGCGGGTCTGGTTGACGTACTGGTAGAAGCTCAGGCCGAGCACCTGGTTGAGCAGGTAGGAAATCTGGTTGCGCGTATAACCGGTGGCGTTGGCCACCTGGGTCAGGTCCAGGTCCGGATCGAGATAGGGCTGGGCCTGCTGGAAGTAGTGCTCCAGGTCGCGCGCCAGCAGGCTCAGCTGCTTGGCCGAAAGCCCCAGGCGGCTGGCCGGCGGCCGGCCGTCGCCGCCGGCCTGGGCTCCGCCGCCGCTTTCGTGGACCAGCGAGGCGTATTCGTTGATGCGCCAGATCAGGCCGTCGCGCACGGTGATCGCCTCGCTGGCGCGGAACGAAGCCAGGCGGCCGCTGAGGGTCACCCGCAGGCGGTACTGGATGAAGGCGGTATCGCCGTCGAAGCGGATACGGTCGGTGTGCTCCAGCGACTCGTCGGGGCCCTTGGGCATGGTCGCCTCGACGTACTCGCGAAGATCGGCCAGGCGCATCCGGCGGTTCTGGAAGAAGTCGTTGTATTCGACCTCGGGATGATAGAGCGCCATCACCGCGTCGATGTCGCGGTGCTTCCAACTGAGGTGGTAGCGCATGACCGTCTCGCGGGTGGCGTCGGCGAGGTCGCGGTCGGCGGGAATGGTCTGTTCGGGCTGCATGCAGCGAAGGATGCCATCGCCGCCGCCGGCGGAACAGTGCCGCGCCGTCATCCATGCACTGGATGACGGCGTATCCATCCTGCATATGGCGTTCGCCGAGGCGCTTTCCAGGGCCCCTGTTCACTCTTTCGGGCGACAGCCGGAATACCTCCTTGGTGCGCTTACCGCCGTTCGGGTCGCTGGGTAGGGTGTAGCCACCTCGACCCTGTCAGGAGAGCCGCATGACAACAACAAAAAGGCGCGGAATCTTCCCTCTGCACGCACTCGCTGCGGCCACAGCCCTGGGTTGCGCCACCCAGGCCTCGGCCGTGTCATTCAACATCGGGGAGATCGAAGGGCAATTCGACTCGTCGCTGTCGGTGGGGGCCAGCTGGTCCATGCGTTCCGCCGACAAGGACTACATCGGCACCCGCAACGGCGGCCACGCCTCGTCGCAGACCTCCGACGACGGCCGGCTCAACTTCAAGAAGGGTGAAACCTTCTCGAAGATCTTCAAGGGCATCCACGATCTCGAACTCAAGTACGGCGACACCGGCGCGTTCTTCCGTGGCAAGTACTGGTACGACTTCGAGCTGAAGGACGAACACCGCCTGCTCTACGACATCGACGACCACAACCGCAAGGAGGGCGCCAAGTCCTCCGGGGCGCAGCTGCTCGATGCCTTCCTCTACCACAACTACAGCATCGGCGACCTGCCCGGCAGCGTGCGGGTCGGCAAGCAGGTGGTGAGCTGGGGCGAGAGCACGTTCATCCAGAACTCGATCAACAGCATCAACCCGATGGACGTCGCCGCGTTCCGCCGGCCCGGCGCGGAGATCAAGGAAGGCCTGATCCCGGTGAACATGCTCTACCTGTCCCAGGGCATCAGCGACGCGCTGACCGTCGAAGGCTTCTACCAACTGGAATGGGACCAGACGGTGATCGACAACTGCGGCACCTTCTTCTCCACCACCGACGTGGTCGCCGATGGCTGCGAGCGGATGGTCTACGCCGGCAGCGACTTCGACCCGAACCCGGCCAACGGCTACCGCTACCTGCCGCGCGCCGGCGATCGCGATGCCCGCGACAGCGGCCAGTGGGGCCTGGCCCTGCGCTGGTACGCGGCGGAGCTGAACGACACCGAGTTCGGCCTGTACGCGATGAACTACCACAGTCGCAACCCGTACTACAGCGTGATCGCCGGCAACGGCCTGGCCACCTCCGACCCGGTCACCGGGCGCTCCACCGGCTATTACTTCATCGACTATCCCGAGGACATCCGCCTCTACGGCCTGAGCTTCCAGACCAACATCGGCAGCACCTCGGTGGCCGGCGAGCTGAGCTACCGGCCGAACATGCCGCTACAAATCAACAGCACCGACATGTCGATCGCCGCGATCTACCCGACCACCCTGTTCGGTAACCCGATCTACGACAGCGGCTTCGCCACCCCGCGCGCCGGCGAGGTGATCAACGGCTACGTGCGCAAGCCGGTGACCCAGGCACAGGTGACCGTCACCCAGTTCTTCGACCGGGTACTGGCGGCCGACCGCCTGACCGTGGTCGGCGAAGTCGGCTACAACCACCTCAGCGGGGTCGACGGCGACGACCTGCGCTACGGCCGCGACGCCATCTACGGCATCGGCGAACTGCCGAACAACGCCTTGTGCACCGGCGCGCTCAACGTGGCCAACCCGCAGGAGTGCAACAGCCACGGTTTCTACACCCGCAACTCGTGGGGCTACCGCCTGCGCGGGATCCTCGAATATCCCAACGTGTTCGCCGGGGTCAACCTGAAGCCGAACCTGGCCTGGTCGCACGACGTCGAGGGCTACGGGCCGAACTTCAGCGAGGGCGCCAAGGCCGTCAGCGTCGGCCTCGATGCCGACTACCAGAACACCTATACCGCCAGCATCAGCTACACCGACTTCTTCGGCGGCAACTACAACCCGATCAACGACCGCGACTTCCTCGCGGTGAGCTTCGGGGTGAACTTCTGAGGTCCGCCGCCCCTCGGGGCGGCCGCTTTCGCGGATACGAACAAGGATAACGACGCATGAAAACAGCACGACTCCTGTCCTCCGGGGCGCTGGCCCTCAGCCTGCTGGCCGGTTCGGTGACGGCGGCGGTTTCGCCCGACGAGGCCGCCAAGCTCGGCAGCAGCCTGACCCCCATCGGCGCGCAGAAGGAAGGCAACGCCGACGGCAGCATCCCGGCCTGGACCGGCGGCCTTGCGGCCAGCGCCGGCAAGGTCGACGGCAAGGGTTTCCTTTCCGATCCCTTTGCCGACGAGAAGCCGCTGTTCACCATCACCGCGCAGAACGTCGAGCAATACAAGGACAAGCTCTCCGACGGCCAGTTGGCGATGTTCAAGCGCTACCCCGAGACCTACCGGATCCCGGTGTACAAGACCCATCGCACGGTGGCCCTGCCGGCCGAGATCGACGAGGCGGTCAGGCAGAGCGCGCTGAACGTGCAGCCGATCAACGACGGCAACGGCCTGTCGAATTTCGAGAAGAGCCGCTACTACGCCTTCCCGATCCCGAAGAACGGTGTCGAAGTGCTCTGGAACCACATCACCCGCTACCGCGGCGGCAACCTCAAGCGCATCATCGTCCAGGCCACCCCGCAGACCAACGGCAGCTTCACGCCGATCCGCTTCGAGGAGTCGGTGGCGTTCCCGCAGAACATGCCTGACCTCGACCAGAGCAAGGCGGCCAACATCCTCACCTTCTTCAAGCAGCAGGTGACCGCGCCGGCGCGCCTGGCGGGCAACGTGCTGCTGGTCCACGAGACCCTCGACCAGGTCAAGGAGCCGCGCCTGGCCTGGGTCTACAACGCCGGCCAGCGCCGCGTGCGGCGCGCCCCGCAGGTGGCCTACGATGGCCCGGGCACCGCCGCCGACGGCCTGCGCACCTCGGATAACTTCGACATGTTCTCCGGCGCCCCGGACCGCTACGACTGGAAGCTGGTCGGCAAGCGCGAGATGTACATCCCCTACAACGCCTACAAGCTCAACGACCCGACCCTGAAGTACGGCGACATCATCAAGGCCGGGCACATCAACCAGGACCTGACCCGCTACGAGCTGCACCGGGTGTGGGAAGTGGTCGGCACGGTGAAGCCGGGTGAGCGGCACATCTACGCCAAGCGCCACATGTACATCGACGAGGACAGCTGGCAGATCGCCCTGGTCGACCACTACGACGGTCGCGGCCAGCTCTGGCGGGTCGGCGAGGGCCACGCGCAGTACCACTACGACCAGAAGGTCGCCGGCTACACCCTGGAGGCGCTCTACGACGTGATAGCCGGTCGCTACCTGGCGCTGGGCATGAACAACGAGGAGAAGCGCGGCTACGAGTTCGGCTTCAAGGCCTCGTCCGCCGACTACACGCCGGCCGCCCTGCGCAACGCAGGGGTACGCTGAGTCCCGCCCAGTCGCGACGAGCGTGGCGGCTTGTGCCGACGCGCTCGTTCGTTATGACGGCCCATCACCCGGCGCAATCATCGTTCAGCAGCGGGGCAGGCGCGGTCTAGGCTCCCGGCAAGGCGCTTCGACAGAACAAGAGCACTGCCATGACCGAGCCGACCGAGCTGCCCGCCGCCTTGCCGCGGCTGCCGCCGCAGCACCTGCCGCGGCCCCGTTTGCACCAGCCGCTGCTGCGCGGCGAATGCCGCCTGCGACTGCTCTGCGCGCCCGCCGGCAGCGGCAAGACCGTCCTCCTCGGAGAATGCGCGCGGCGGGCGCCGCCTGGCGTGCAGGTGGTCTGGCTGGCGTTGGGCGGGGAAGCGCTGGACCCCGTGACCTTCCGCCGCCGCCTGGCCGGCGCCCTCGGCTTGGCCGAGGACAGCGACGAAGCGCAGCTGTGCCGGCGGCTGCGTAACGCTTCCGCGCTGTGGCTGCTGCTCGACGATTACCCACGGCACCCCGACCCCGCCCTCGACGCCTGCCTCGATCGCCTGTTGAGCGCGGCCTCGCCACGGGTGGGCTGGTGGCTGGCGAGCCGGCGGCGGCCGCAGTGCAACCTGGCGCGGTTGCTGCTGGAAGGGGAGTTGCTGGAGGTCGACGGCGGCCTGCTGGCGTTCGATACCGACGAGGTCGCCGAACTGCTCCGCCTGCACGGGCGCAGCGCCGATGCCACTACGGCCGGGGCACTGCTGGAACGCAGCGGCGGTTGGTGCGCCGCGTTGCGCTTGCGCCTGCTGGTCGGCGAAGAGACGGCCGGACCGTTGTTGCAGGAATATCTCCAGCACGAGTTGCTCGACGAGCTGCCGCCGCCGCTGGCCGACGCCGCGCGTGCCCTGGCCTGGCTGCCGCAAGTCGGTCCGGAGCTGTTCCGCCGGCTGTTCGAGGAGCTGCCCCACGGGCTGGACGACCTGTTGGCGCGGGGCTTCCCCCTGCTGGCCGATGCGAACCAGCGCTACAGCCTGCCGCCGGCGATCCGCGAGGCCTGGCGCGAAGCGCCGCAGCGCCCGCAGCGGGACTTCCACCGGGAAGCCTGCGAATGGTTCGCCGAACACGGCGAGACCCGCGAGGCGGTCGACCAGGCGCTGGCCGCCGACGAACCGGAAACCGCCGCCGGATTGTTGCAGAAGCTCACCGAGGAGCAATTGCTGCACGGCCACAACATCGGCATGGTCCTGGCCCTGCGCGACGAACTGCCGGCGGCGCTGCTGGCCAGCACGCCGCGCCTGGTGATCCTGAATGCCTGGACGCTGCTCTACGCCGGACGCCTGGCCGAAGCCGAGGACTGCATCGGCCAGTTGGCGCGCTTCCTGCCGATGCCCTCGGCGTCCCGCCAGCGGGTGCTGCTGGCGCAATGGCAGGGCTTGTTCGGGATCCTCCTGCACTGCCGCGGCGAGCGCGGCGCCGCCGACTACCTGCGCGAGGCGCTGGAGCAACTGCCGGAGGACGCCTGGTCGCAGGGACTGATCTGCCGCTCGGCGCTGATGCAACTGGCGATGATCGAGGGGCGGATGGACCAGGCGCGGTTGATCGGCCGCGATGCCTTGCGCCTGGCGCGCGAGCACGACAGCCTGATCTTCGAGGCGTTGATCGAACTGGAGCGGGCGCAGTGGCTGGAGCAGCGCGGCGAACTGCTGCGCGCGGAAGGCGTCCTCGATCGCGCCCAGCGCTACCTGGAGGACCTCGGCCAGCAGGGCAGCCCGATGCTCGGCCGGATCGCCCTGCGCCGCGCGCGCCTGTGCCTGCAGCAGGGCCGCGAGGTCGAGGCCGGGCACTGGTATCGGCTGGGGCTGGAGCAGGCACGGGAGAATCTCGATCCCTGGGCGCTCTACGGCTACCTGGGACTGGCCTTGCTGGAAGCCGGGCAGGGCGACCTGGACGCGGCGTTCAACCGCCTGCTGGAGGTCGAGCGGCTGATGCAGCAGCGCCATGTCCCCGATCCGCTGTATCGCGGCGCGCTGCTGCTGGTCAGCTCCGCCCTGACCCTGCAGCAGGGAAGGCCGGCGCAGGCGCGGGAGATCCTGCTGCGGGTCCGCGCCTACTTCCAGCCGGGACGGGCGCGCCTGTCGCCGCCCTCTGAACCGGAGCTGGAAGCGCGGGTAGAGCACCAATTGGCACTGGCCGAACTCTACAGCGGCGAGGCAGCCGCCGCCGAAGCGCGGCTGCGCGGGCTGCTCGCCATTCTCGAGGCGCAGGGGCGGCAGACGCTGCTCTGCGAAGTGCGCATGGGTATCGCCGAGTGCCAGTTCCTCTCCGGACAATTGCCCCAGGCCCAGCAAACCCTGCGCAGCGGCCTGGAACTGGCGGAGCGGCTGGGCCTGCAACTGCCGCAGCGGCGACTGCGGGATCGCCAGCCGCAACTGTTCGCCGCCCTGCCGGGGGAAGAAGAGGAGGGGCTCAGTCCGCTCAGTTGCCGGGAACTGGCGGTGCTCGGCCTGATCGCCCAGGGCTGCTCCAACCAGGAGATCGGCGAGCAACTGTTCATTTCCCTGCACACGGTGAAGACCCACGCCCGGCGGATCAACGGCAAGCTCGGGGTGGCCCGCCGGACCCAGGCGGTGGCGCGGGCCAAGGCCCTCGGCCTGCTCGCCTGAGCGGCCTCAGTGCAGGGCGCGGCCGGTCGGCGGGGCGAGTTCGCCCAGGCGCTGGCCGAGGCGCAGTTGCTCGGTGGGATCGTCGCTGAGCAAGAGCGCGCGTTCCAGGTCGTAGCGTTCCGCCTGCGGGCAATCCAGTTGCCGATAGAGGCCGGCGCGGGCCTCGTGGTCGGCGGCGCCCACCGGGCCGAGTTCGATCACCCGCTGGGCATCCTTCAGCGCGGCCAGCGGCTCGCCGACGGCGCTGTGCAGTTGTCGCAGGTTGCGCGACAGACGCTGGAGGATTTCCCCGGGAGAGGCCTGCTTCAGGTAGGCGGCCTGCAGCTCGCTCTTCGGCCCCTGCAGGCGCAGCAGCAGTTCGCGGCAGTCGGTGGGATAGAGGCGCCGTCCGGTGGCCGGGTCGAGCAGATGGTCGGCCTGCGGCACGCGCAGCAGGAAGCGTCCCGGGAAGTTCACTCCGACCAGCGGAATGTCCAGCCGCCGCGCCAGTTCCATGGCCACCAGCGCCAGCGACAACGGCTGTCCCTGGCGCCGCTGCAGCACCAGCGGAAGCAGGGCCGAGCGCGGTTGCAGGGGGAAGTCGTCGTCCTCGCAGAAACCCTGTTCGCTCATTCGCCGCAGCAACCCCTGGGCGCGCTCGCTGGCCGAGGCGCGATCGTCCAGGCTCGCGCCGATCTGCCGGACGAGTTCGTCGAGCTCGCGCAGGGCGTGGGCGGGCGAATACGCCGGGAGGTGCTCCGCGGCGATCCACAGGGCCGCCTCGAACAGCGCTGGCGGTTCCTGGGCGAGACAATCGAGGCAGGCTTGACGCGGGTCCATGGCTTTCCTCCTGGTGCGCCTGGATCGCTGCGGACGGGCCGTTCGGAGCACGCCGGGGCCGGTTTCGAGCGGGCGGACCCCAAGGTTGTAACCGTCCGCCGAAGCTTCGTCCAGTACCCGGCTCGGCGAGCGCCGCCGCCTGGTCGTCGGCCTTGCGGGCGTTTCGCCGACGCCTGCCTATACTGAAGGTGCCGGGCGGCAACGGCCCGGCCCGGACAACAAGCAGCAAGCAGGGGAGCCCCAGCATGTTCGACATGATGGACGCGGCCCGGCTCGAGGGTCTCCACCTCGCCCAAGACCCGGCCACGGGACTCAAGGCCATTATCGCCATCCACAGCACGCGACTCGGCCCGGCGCTGGGTGGTTGTCGCTACCTGCCTTACCCCAACGACGAAGCCGCCATCGGCGACGCCATCCGCCTGGCCCAGGGCATGAGCTACAAGGCGGCCCTGGCCGGGCTGGAGCAGGGCGGCGGCAAGGCGGTGATCATCCGCCCGCCGCACCTGGACAATCGCGGCGCGCTGTTCGAGGCCTTCGGGCGCTTCATCGAAAGCCTCGGCGGACGCTACATCACTGCGGTGGACAGCGGTACCTCCAGCGCCGACATGGACTGCATCGCCCAGCAGACCCGCCACGTCACCAGCACCACCCAGGCCGGCGACCCCTCGCCGCATACCGCCCTCGGCGTGTTCGCCGGGATTCGCGCCAGCGCCCAGGCGCGCCTCGGCAGCGACGACCTGGAAGGCCTGCGGGTCGCGGTGCAGGGGCTCGGCCACGTCGGCTACGCATTGGCCGAGCAACTGGCGGCGGTCGGCGCCGAGCTGCTGGTCTGCGACCTCGATCCCGGCCGGGTGCAACTGGCCGTCGAGCAGCTCGGTGCCCATCCGCTGGCGCCGGAGGCATTGCTCTCCACCCCTTGCGACATCCTCGCGCCCTGCGGCCTGGGCGGCGTGCTCACCAGCCAGAGCGTCAGCCAGTTGCGCTGCGCGGCGGTGGCCGGGGCGGCGAACAACCAGTTGGAGCGGCCGGAGGTCGCCGACGAGCTGGAGGCGCGCGGCATCCTCTATGCGCCGGACTACGTGATCAACTCCGGCGGCCTGATCTACGTCGCCCTCAAGCACCGCGGCGCCGACCCGCACAGCATCACCGCGCACCTGGCGCGGATTCCCGCGCGGCTCACCGAGATCTATGCCCATGCCCAGGCCGACCACCAGTCGCCGGCGCGGATCGCCGACCGTCTGGCGGAACGGATTCTCTACGGCCCGCAGTGACGGGCCGGCGTTTCCGGCGGGGCCGCCAGCGGGCCTCGCCAGCGGCAGTGCGGGCCACCCCCGCGGCGCCGCGCGTGCACGCCGCCACCCGCGGCGCGACCCTGAGCGGCACGCCTACCCGGCGTGCGGAGGAGGTTTGCGATGGTTCACAACCGGATCGACCCGCCTTTCACCCGCTACCTCGACAGTGACGGTCGGCCCCTCGGCGAGTTGCCCGCCTGGGCCGGCGACAGCGATGCGCTGGTCGGCCTCTACCGGCAGATGCTCCTGACCCGCCTGTTCGACCAGAAGGCGGTGGCCCTCCAGCGTACCGGGCGGATCGGCACCTATGCGCCAACCCTCGGCCAGGAAGCCATCGGCGTGGCCATCGGCAGCCAGATGCGCGCCGAAGACGTGCTGGTGCCCTATTACCGCGATACCGCCGTGCAATTGATGCGCGGTGTGCGCATGGAGGACATCCTCCTCTACTGGGGCGGCGACGAGCGCGGCAGCGACTACGCCGAACCGCTGGCGGCGCAGGACTTTCCCATCTGCGTGCCGATCGCCACCCAGGCCCTGCATGCCTGCGGGGTCGCCTCGGCGTTCCGCATCCGCGGCGAGCACCGGGTGGCGGTGACCACCTGCGGCGACGGCGCCACCAGCAAGGGCGATTTCCTCGAGGCGCTGAACGTGGCGGGCGCCTGGCAGTTGCCGGTGCTCTTCGTGGTCAACAACAACCAGTGGGCGATCTCGGTGCCGCGGCGCATCCAGTGCGGCGCGCCGACCCTGGCGGAGAAGGCGGTGGGTGCCGGCTTCCCCGGCGAACAGGTGGACGGCAACGACGTGCTGGCGGTCGCCGAACGCGTCCGCGCGGCCCTGGAGCGCGCGCGCCAGGGCAAGGGGCCGACCCTGCTGGAGTGCATCAGCTATCGCCTGTGCGACCACACCACGGCCGACGACGCCAGCCGCTACCGTTCCGCCGAGGAGGTCAACCAGGCCTGGCGCGAGGAGCCGATCAAGCGCCTGCGCGCCTTCCTCGCCGGCCGCGGCCAGTGGGACGAGGAGCGCGAGCAGGCGCTGGTGGGTGAGTGCCAGGCGCGGGTGCAGGAGGCGGTGGAGCGTTTCGAGACGTTCGCCGCGCAGGCGCCGCAGGCACTGTTCGAGCATGTCTACGCGCGCTGGCCGGCGGCCCTGGAGGAGCAGCGCGAGCAATTGCTGGAACGCGCCGCGCGGCGGCAGGGAGGGGCCGAACATGAATGAGCGCAACGGCGAAGCGAAACGCCTGGCCCTTCTGGAGGCGGTCAACCTGGCGTTGCACCGGGCCATGGCCGAGGACGAGGCGGTGGTGGTGCTGGGCGAAGACGTCGGGGTCAACGGCGGGGTGTTTCGCGCCACCCTCGGCCTGCGCGAGCGCTTCGGCTTCAAGCGGGTGCTGGATACGCCGCTGGCGGAGAACATGATCGCCGGGCTGTCCATCGGCATGGCCGCCCAGGGCCTGAAGCCGGTGATGGAGATCCAGTTCATGGGCTTCATCTACGCCGCCATGGAGCAACTGGTGTCCCATGCCAGCCGCCTGCGCAATCGCACCCGCGGCCGCCTGGCCTGCCCGTTGGTGCTGCGCACGCCGATGGGCGCGGGAATCCGCGCGCCGGAGCACCACAGCGAGGCGACCGAGGCGATGTTCGCGCACATCCCCGGCGTCCGCGTGCTGGTGCCGTCGTCGCCGGCGCGGGCCTACGGCCTGCTCCTGGCGGCGATCGACGATCCCGATCCGGTGATCTTCCTCGAACCGACCCGGCTCTACCGGATGAACCCGCAGCCGCTGGCGGACGACGCCCGGCGCCTGCCGCTGGACAGTTGCTTCACCCTCCGCGAAGGCGGCGACCTGACCCTGGTCAGCTGGGGCGCCAGCGTCCACGAGACCCTGCAGGCCGCCGAGCGCCTGGCGCAGCGCGGCATCGAGGCCGAAGTGATCGACGTCGCCTGCCTCAAGCCGCTCGACCTCGACACCCTCGAAGCTTCGGTGCGCAAGACCGGTCGCTGCGTGATCGTCCATGAGGCGCCGAAGAGCGGCGGCCTTGGCGGGGAAATCGCCGCGAGCCTCTACGAGCGCGTCCTGTTCGATCTGCGGGCGCCGATCCAGCGGGTCGCCGCGGCCGATATCCCGCCGCCGCTGTACCGCCTGGAACCGCTGTACATGCCCGCCGTGGAGGACATCCTGGCGGCCTGCGACACCGTGCTCGGCTACGCCTGAGCCGAGGGGAGACGACCATGAAGCACTTCAAGCTGCCCGACCTGGGCGAGGGCCTGCAGGAAGCGGAAATCGTCGAATGGCACGTCAAGGCCGGCGACAGCGTGCGCGCCGACCAGCGCCTGGTCTCGGTGGAAACCGCCAAGGCGCTGGTGGACATCCCTGCGCCCTACGATGGGGTGGTGGGCAAGCTGTTCGGCGCCGAGGGCGACATCCTCCACGTCGGCGAACCGCTGGTGGGCTTCGAGGGCGAGGAGGCGGACGCCGGTACCGTGGTGGGGCGCCTGGAGGGCGGCGGTAGCGCCCTGGAAGACCGTTTCTTCATCGGCGCCGCACCGTCCACCCGCGAACACCTGGCACCGCGCGCGACCCCGGCGGTGCGCCAGTTCGCCCGCCAGCAGGGCGTCGAACTGGCCGGCCTGAGCGGCTCCGGCCCGGATGGCCTGATCACCCGCGCCGACGTCGAGGCCGCCGCCCAGGGCGCCCGCGAACGCTTCGGCGGCGAGCGCTTGCGCGGGGTACGGCGGAGCATGGCGCTGAACATGGCGCGCTCGCATGCCGAGGTGGTGCCGGTGACGATCTACGGCGACGCCGACCTGCATCGCTGGAAGACCGCACGCGACCCGTTGATCCGCCTGGCCCAGGCGCTGGCCGAGGCCTGTCGCGCCGAGCCGACCCTCAACGCCTGGTTCGATGGCGCCTCGTTGTCGCTGAAACTGCATGAGCGGCTCGACCTGGGGATCGCCGTGGACACCCCGGACGGCCTGTTCGTGCCGGTGCTGCGCGACGTCGGTGCGCGTTCGGCGGAGGACCTGCGCGCCGGTATGCGGCGCCTGCGCGAAGACGTCCAGGCACGCTCGATCCCGCCGGCGGAAATGCTCGGCGCGACCCTGACCCTATCCAACTTCGGCACCCTGTTCGGCCGCTACGCCAACCCCGTGGTGGTGCCGCCGCAGGTGGCCATCCTCGGCGCCGGCGGCATCCGCGACGAAGTAGTGGCCTGGCGCGGCGAGATGGCGATCCACCCGATCCTGCCGCTCTCGCTGAGCTTCGATCACCGCGCCGCCACCGGTGGCGAGGCGGCGCGTTTCCTCAAGGTACTGGTGAACGCCCTGGAGCAGCCCGACGGCTGATCAGCGCCGGCGCTCCAGCCACCATGCCAGCAGCGCGCCGAGGGCATAGGCGAGCAGGTCGAAGCCGTCGGCGGTGCTGCCGAGAACGATGCGCAGCACGGGGCTGGAGAATTGCCAATGCAGTTGCGCCGCCAGGTACTGGCCCAGTTCCAGCAGCGCGCCGACGGCAAAGGCGGCGGATGCCAGCCAGGCGGCCGGCGCCCTGAGCGCGCTGCCCATCAGGTAGTAGAGCCAGACCACCGCCAGCAGGTCGCCGCCGAAGCTGCGTATCCAGCCCCAATGCCGGCCCAGGGTGGCGAGCAGGACCAGCAGGCCGAACAGCAGCAGTGCCAGCAGCAGGCTGCGCCGGTCCAGGCACCAGCGTCGGGAGCGGACGGGGGAGGCGGGGAGAGCGGGCATGGGACCTTCCTGGTCGATGGGGCTGCCGGGCGTTGTACGGCAAGCGCCAGTTTCCGGCAAGCCGGGCGCGGGTCGGACAAGCGCCGCGCGGACTCAGCGGCGTCGCAGGCTGGCGAGCAGTTGTTCGACGAAGGCGTCGCTGCCGGAGCTGTCGAGGTAGTGCACCTGGGGACCGTCGAGCAGGTAGAGCGCGTGGTAGGGCTTGCCGGCCTGGCTGCCGCGCAGGCGATAGACCTCGGTGCCGGCTACGCGGTAGCGGCTGGCGCTGGCGCGCCGGTCGCACAGGCCGAGGGCCTGGCGCTGCGCCTGGAGACGCTCGCGCTCGGCGTCGGGCAGGCCGTCCAGCGGCAGGGCTCCGAAGAGCAGGCGAACCTGTCGCGGAAGGTCGAGCCGTTCGCCCTCGTCCGCGCCCATCTCGTTGCCTTCGAGCAGGCGGTGGGCGAGGTAGTGACCCTCGGCGTAGCGAGCGATCAGCAGGTCGCCGCTGTGCAGCAGGGTGGCGGGGGCCCGTTGCAGGTCGAGTTGCAGCCTGCCGGCGCCGCCCAGGGCCAGGACCTGCGCGGCGCCGGCAGAGGCTGCCGGTGTCTCGGCGTCCGTGGCCCGGAACGGGCAGGCGAGGGCAGGGGCACCGGCGAGGCCGAGGAGGACGCACAGCAGGCCGGCAAGTTGTCGCGGCATGTTTCGGCTCCTTGCGCTTTGCTTGCAGCGGCGGCTCATTCGTCCGCGGCGTTTTCCTCGAACAGTTCGTTGAGGGCGTCCGGCTGGTTCTTGAAGGCGCGGGCGAAGGCGTCGCGGTTCTTCGCCATGAAGATGCCGAGTTCTTCCACCTGTTCCTCCTTCAGCGACGGCACCGCCTTCTGCAGCACCTCGGCCAGCGTTTCCGCCAGCTCCAGCATCTTGTCGTAACGATCGGCTTCAGCCTTGTCCATGAACAAACGCTCCTGATCCCGGCTGCTGCGGTACACCACTTCGACGGCCATTCATCACCTCTGTGCCTTCTGAGTCGCAAGGTTGCTTTGACTGGTTATCCATCCAGTATATGGCGTCTTGCCGTCCGTGGATAGCGCCAGGATTGCCGGCGCATTGCCGGGGCGGTCGTCGTCTGACAGAAATGTCACGCCGGGCTCATGAGCCTGACAGTCTCCGCAGCGTAGTTTCAGGCTGAACGTTCTACCAAGGAGACATCCTCATGAGAGTGATCCCGTTGGCACTTGTCGCGCTGCTCGGCCTGGCGCCGCTGGCCCAGGCGCAGCAGCAGCCCTACGGACCCAACCCGGACTCGAAATCGCTCCGCCAGCATTACGTGGAAGGGCGCCTGGACATCGCCCGGGTGATCTACAAGACCGACCTGTGGAGCGCCTGTGGGATCGTCCCGGCGCGCCTGGTCTACGAGGACTCGCAGGGCGAGCGGCATACCGTCGAGTACAAGGCCTGGGGCAGCGGTTGCAGCGGCAATTGAGCGAACCCGGCGCGGCACGGGCCGCGCCGGGTTTTCCTCGGCTCCCGCGCTTCTGCTAAGGTTGCGCGCCTGCCGCCCGTTGCGCGGCGCATACCTTCCGCCCCGCAAGGATGCCCGGCATGCAAGACCTCGGTTTCGCCCTCCTGCTCATCGGCTATGTCTGGTCCGTGGCCAGCGGCGGCCGCCGTTCGATCCCCTGCGCATTGCTCTGCCTGCTGCTGTTTCCGCTGGCGCAACTGGCCTTCGCCATCAACGACGCGCCGATGCGCCCGCCGCTGGCGCTGGCGGCCTTTGGCGCGGGCCTGGCCTACCTCGGCGGCGGCTCGGTGTTCGGCTGAGCCCGGCATCTCACAATAATACGATTGAAAATCATTATCATAAAAAATATGCTGCTGCCCTTCTGAAAGGACGTGGGTGGATGCGCCGTTGGCGGAGCAGGATCTCAAGGCACTGTTTCTCAGGCATGCCCGGCAGTTGCAGTCGTATCTGTTGCGCAAGACCCGCGATCCGCACCTGGCGGCGGACCTGGCGCAGGAAAGCTTCCTGCGCCTGGCCGAGCAGCGGCACAAGGAGCCGATCGAGCATGTCGACGCCTATCTCTACCGCACCGCGCACAACCTCACCATCGACCATTACCGGCAGGAACGGCGGCGCCGCACCGAGACCCGCCCCAACGACGACCTCGCCGGGTTCGTCGCCGACCAGCCCGGCCCCGAGGAGTCCGCGGTGGATGCCGATGCGCTTGCCCGCCTGCGCGAGATAGTCGCCGAACTGCCGCCGCGCACCCGTGAGATCTTCCGTCTCAACCGTCTGGAGGGGCTGACCCATGCCGAGGTGGCGAGACGCCTGGAAATCTCCGATAGCTCGGTGCAGAAGCACCTGGCCCGCGCCCTGGCCCATGTGATGCAGGCACTCGAGGATTCCCGCTGAATGGATTACCGAGTCTTGCCGGTTCGCGCGTCTGAACCTCTATAACGACCAACGAGAGCCGCACGTGAACAGCCCCCAGGAACAACAGCAGATCCGCCAGCAGGCCGCCGAATGGGCGATCCGCCTGGACGGCGGCGACCTCGACCGGTCCCGGCGCGAAGCGCTGGACGGCTGGCTGGCGGCCGACCCCCGGCACCCGGCCGCGCTGGCGCTGGCGCAACGGACCTGGAAACAGCTGGGATCGCTGGCCGAACCGCGGACGATGGTTCAGACGCCGGTCGCCAGCGCGCCGCGCCGCGCCGGGGGGCGGCGCAAGGGCTGGCGCGGCTGGGCCGCGGCGGCGGCGGTGCTGCTGGCCCTGGGCAGCGCCTGGAACGAACGCGACGCCGGCGTGAGCTGGCTGGCCGACCACGCCACCGGCAAGGGCGAGGTGCGCATCCTGCGGCTGGTGGATGGCAGCGAGGTCGAGCTGGACGCACAGAGCGCCATCGATGTCGCCTACGACAGCCGCGAGCGACGGGTGCGCCTGCTCGAAGGCAGCGCGATCTTCCGCGCCGCCCCACGCGCGGGCCGGGAGACCCGGCCCTTCGTGGTGGAAAGCGCCGGCGGCAGCACTCGCGCGCTGGGCACTCGGTTCCTGGTCAGCCGCAACGACGACGGCAGCGTCCAGGTCGGGGTGCTCGAACACCGCGTCGCGGTGGCCCTGGCGCATCCGCGCACGGGGACCGTCGGGCGCCGCGAGCTGGGCGAGGGCGAGAGCCTGCGCTACAGCGCGGAGGGCGGCGTCGAGGCGCCGCTGGGCGGTCGCCTCGACGACCTGACCAGTTGGCGGCGCGGCCTGCTGGTCTTCGACGAGCAGCCGCTGGGCGAGGTGGTGGCGCGCCTCAATCGCTACCGGCCGGGGCATTTGCTGGTGGCTCCCGGTGCGTTGGCGCAGCGGCGGGTCAGCGGGGTATTCCGGGTCGCCGACCTGGAGGCCTCGTTGCAGTCGATCAGCGATGAGCTGGGCGTGCGCAGCCTGGGCCTGGCGGGAGTGACGCTGCTGTACTGAGCGGCGCGATCGCTTCCGAGAGCCTCGACCACGGGCCGGGCAGTCGCCCCGCGCGCTTGTTCCGGCAGGGGCCGGGAAGCGCATTTTCGAGCCGTGGATCCCGCCGGCGAAAAATTTTCTCGATTTCCGTTACTGACTTTCCCTGCCTCCATCGTTCTCTTAACGAGACTGATTCTTATTACACAAGACGATGGAGTGTAGGCGCTGTCATGAAACATCGTGGATGGAGTGCCGTGCGAGGCGGTCGCAAGGGGGCGCAACTGGCCCTGGGGCTGGGCCTGGTCCTGCTGGGAACGGCCGCGCTACCGCTGCATGCGCAAGACGGGGCGGACTCGGCGAGCCAGCAGCAGACCGCGCTGCGCCGGGTCCGGCTGGACATCCCGGCACAACCGCTGAACCGCGCCCTGCTGCGATTCGCCGAGCAGGCCGGGGTCCAGGTGTTCTTCGACAGCCAGCGTTTCGCCGGTCTCGGCAGCGCAGCGGTGCACGGCGAATATGTGCTGGCCGACGGCCTGAGCCAGATGCTCCAGGGCAGCCCGGTGGAATACCGCTTCTCCGGCAAGGACCAATTGAGCCTGATCCGCGTCAGCCAGGACGACCTGGTGCAGATGTCGCCCTCGGTGATCTCCGCCGCGCGTCCGGACGACTGGGTCTACCAGACGCCGCATTCGGTCAGCGTGATCGGCCGCGAGCAGATCGAGCGCAACCCGCCGCGGCATGCCGCCGACATGCTCGAGGAAACCCCCGGGGTGTACTCCTCGGTGAGCCAGCAGGACCCCGGCCTGTCGGTGAACATCCGTGGCATCCAGGACTATGGGCGGGTCAACATGTCGGTCGACGGCATGCGCCAGAACTACCAGCAGAGCGGCCACCAGCAGCGCAACGGGACGCTCTACGTCGATCCCGAGCTGCTCAGCGAGGTGGTCATCGACAAGGGCGCCAGCTCGGCCATGGGTGGCGCCGGGGTGATCGGCGGGATCGCCAACTTCCGCACCCTGGAGGCCCGCGACCTGGTCAGGCCGGGCAAGCAGGTCGGTGGCCGGGTGCGCCTCACCAGCGGCCTGGGCGGCGACGCCAACGGCACCCACTTCATCGGCAGCGCGGCCTTCGCCATCGGCACCGAGGTCTGGGACATGCTGGTCGCCGCCAGCGAGCGCCACCTGGGCGACTACGACCCGGGGACCAAGGGCAGCATTGGCGAGCTGCGCACCGGCGCCTGGTTCAATCCCGAGGCCGGGCAGCGGGTCAAGCATTCGCCGGTGGCCTACTCAGGCTATGTGATGCGCTCGCGACTGGCCAAGCTTGGCGTCGCCCTGCCGCAGGACCAGCGCCTGCAGTTCAGCTACCTGACCACCCAGGTGTCCTACGACGACGCCAACATGCTCAACACCGAGAACCAGGCGCTCTGGGAAAAGCTCGGCAGCAGCGACGTGCGTGCGCAGAACTTCGCCATCGACTACGGCTACGCGCCGGACAACCCGTTGGTGGACTTCAAGGCCAAGCTCTACTACGTCGACAACCGCAACCGCCAGCAGACCCTGCAACGCGGTATCACCCCCGGCTACTCGATCACCTACCAGACCGACACCTACGGCGCGCAGGCGCAGAACACCTCGACCTTCGCTCTCGACGATCTCTCCACGCTGCGCGCCAACTATGGCCTGGAGTTCTTCTACGACAAGGTGCGGCCGGACTCCAGCCAGCCGCGGGCGAGCACCTCGGCGGTCGGCTTCCCTGCGGCCGAAGGCATGACCCCCAAGGGCGACCGCGCCCTCGGTAGCCTGTTCGCCCGTCTCGACTACGACTACGACGACTGGCTCAACCTCAACGCCGGGCTGCGTTACGACCGCTACCGCCTGCGCGGCGACACCGGCTTCAACGCGCGCACCTTCATCCTTGGCACCACCCGGCAGACCGACATGCCGCTGCAATACGCCGTCGACCGCGAGGAGGGGCGCTTCTCGCCGACCTTCGGCCTGTCGGTCAAGCCCGGCGTCGACTGGTTGCAGTTGTTCGCCACCTACGGCAAGGGCTGGCGCCCGCCGGCGGTGACCGAGAGCCTGATCACCGGCCGCCCCCACGGCGGCGGCGCGGAAAACATGTACCCCAACCCGTTCCTCAGTCCGGAGCGCTCGAAGGCCTGGGAAGTCGGCTTCAACGTGCTGAAGGAGAACCTCTGGTTCAGCGACGACCGCCTGGGCCTGAAGGTCGCCTACTTCGACACCCGGGTCGACGACTTCATCTTCATGGGCATGGGCATGCAGCCGCCGGGCTACGGCATGGCCGGGATCGGCAACAGCGCCTACGTCAACAACCTCGACAGCACGCGCTTCCGTGGCGTCGAGTACCAGCTCGACTACGATGCCGGGCTGGCCTACGGGCAGCTCTCCTACACGCACATGATCGGCAGCAACGACTTCTGTTCGAAGACCGCCTGGCTCGGTGGCGTCACCCAGACGGTGAAGGGCAGCGGTCGCCGCCCGCCGGTGATCGACATGCGGCCGGACGAGCAGGCCAACGCCGCCACCCATTGCAGCGCGGTGCTCGGCTCCGCCGAACACATGCCGATGGACCGCGGCTCGCTGACCCTGGGCATGCGCTTCTTCGACCGCAGGCTGGACGTCGGCGCCCGTGCCCGCTACAGCGAAGGCTACTCGGTGGCCGGCGGCGCCACGGTGTCGCAGGCCGGCGTGTACCCGGCGGACTGGAAGGAATACACCGTCTACGACCTGTACGGCAGCTACCGGGTGAGCGACGAGCTGACCCTGCGCCTGGCCATGGAGAACGTCACCGACCGCGCCTACCTGGTGCCGCTGGGCGACGTGCTGGCCTTCACCCTCGGCCGCGGGCGGACCCTGCAAGGCACCCTCGAATACCAGTTCTGACCCCCGTTTTGCCCAGTGAAGGGCAAAACCGGAGCGGGCATCCGTGCGCTCCGGCATTCACCACTCGTTGAATTGGAGTTTTGGCATGAGCATTTCGATTTCCTACAGCACCACCTACAGCGGCTGGACCGTAGCGGATTACCTGGCGGACTGGTCGGCCTACTTCGGCGACGTCAACCATCGTCCGGGCCAGGTGGTGGACGGCAGTAATACCGGCGGCTTCAACCCCGGTCCGTTCGACGGCAGCCAGTACGCGCTGAAGAGCACCGCCAGCGACGCGGCCTTCATCGCCGGCGGCGACCTCCACTACACCCTGTTCAGCAACCCCAGCCACACCCTGTGGGGCAAGCTGGACAGCATCGCCCTCGGCGACACCCTGACCGGCGGCGCCTCCAGCGGTGGCTACGCCCTGGACAGCCAGGAGGTGAGCTTCAGCAACCTGGGCCTGGATTCGCCGATCGCCCAGGGCCGCGACGGCACCGTGCACAAGGTGGTCTACGGCCTGATGAGCGGTGACAGCAGCGCCCTGCAGGGGCAGATCGACGCGCTGCTGAAAGCGGTCGACCCGAGCCTGTCGATCAACTCCACCTTCGACCAGTTGGCCGCGGCCGGCGTCGCCCATGCCACCCCGGCTGCGGCAGCGGCGGAGGTCGGCGTGGTCGGCGTGCAGGAACTGCCGCACGACCTGGCCCTGGCGGCCTGAGCAACTGTCCACGATAGCGTTCGTGGACTGCTTGCGCTAAAGGCCGGAGAGGAGTTGGCGCTCCTCTCCGGCGCACGAACCGCCGTCGCTGCGCCTCGCACCCGTGGCGACGGCGGCCCCCGGATTGTTCCTCCGCCGGCCGTGCCCGGCAAGCGGAGACTGCCGCAATGTCCTCCGGGCCCGCTCGCGGCCCGGACACCCACAGGACCCGACTCCGATGAAGCTCCGGCCGGCCTCGCCGCGCAATGAAATCCTCGCCACCCTCGGCCGTTTCCGCCCGGCGCTGCGCAGCGTCGCGCTGTTCACCGCGGTGATCAACCTGCTGATGCTGGCGCCGTCGCTGTACATGCTGCAGGTCTACGACCGGGTGCTCGGCTCCGGCAACCACATGACCCTGCTGATGCTGACCCTCATGGTGCTCGGCCTCTACCTGCTGCTCGGCGCCCTGGAGTGGGTGCGCAGCCTGGTGGTGATCCGCCTCGGCGGCCAGCTCGACATGCAACTCAACCAGCGCATCTACGACGCCTCGTTCCGCGCCAGCCTGGAGCGCGGCGAGCAGGCCGCCGGGCAGGCGCTGAACGACCTGACCAGCCTGCGCCAGTTCCTCACCGGCAACGCCCTGTTCGCCTTCTTCGACGCGCCCTGGTTCCCGCTCTACCTGCTGGTGATCTTCCTCTTCAGTCCCTGGCTCGGCCTGCTCGCCCTGGCCGGGGCACTGCTACTGGTGCTGCTCGCCTGGGTCAACGAAAGCCGCTCGCGCGAACCGCTGGCCGAGGCCGGGCAACTGTCGATCCTCGCCACCCAGCAGGCCTCGGCCAACCTGCGCCAGGCGGAAACCCTGGCGGCAATGGGCATGTTGCCGGCCATGCGCGCGCGCTGGTTCGCCCAGCACCAGGCCTTCCTTGCCCGGCAGAACCTCGGCAGCGAGCGCAGCGCGGCGATCGGCGCGACCTCCAAGGGCGTGCGCCTGGCCTTGCAGTCGCTGGTGCTCGGCCTCGGCGCCTGGCTGGCGGTGGAGGGACGCATCACCCCGGGGATGATGATCGCCGGCTCGATCCTGATGGGCCGCGTGCTCAGCCCCATCGACCAGTTGATCGCGGTCTGGCGCCAGTGGAGCGGCGCGCGGCAGGCCTACCAGCGACTGGCGCGGCTGCTCGAGGAGAATCCGCCTGCCGCCCTGGGCATGCCGCTGCCGGTGCCGCGCGGCGCGTTGCGCGTCGAGCGGCTCTGCGCGGCCGCGCCGGGACGCGAGCAGGCATTGTTGCAGGACCTCGGTTTCGCCCTGGAGCCTGGCGAAGCGCTCGGCGTGATCGGGCCGTCCGGTTCCGGCAAGTCGACCCTGGCGCGCTTGCTGGTGGGCGCCTGGCAGCCGCTGTCCGGCGCGGTGCGCCTGGACGGCGCCGACCTGCGGCAGTGGAGTGCGGCGGCACTGGGGCCGCACATCGGCTACCTGGCCCAGGACGTGCAACTGTTCGCCGGCAGCATCGCCGAGAACATCGCGCGCTTCGCCGAGGTGGATGCCGAGAAGGTGGTGGCGGCGGCGCGCCTGGCCGGCGTGCACGACCTGGTGCTGCGCCTGCCGCAGGGCTACGACACGCGCCTTGGCGACGGCGGCGCCGGACTCTCCGGCGGCCAGCGCCAGCGCATCGGCCTGGCCCGCGCGCTGTACGGCCGACCGGCGCTGATCGTGCTCGACGAACCCAATGCCAGCCTCGACGAGGCGGGTGAGGCGGCCCTGGCCGAGGCCATCGCGGCGATGCGCCGGCACGGCAGCAGCCTGGTGCTGGTCACCCACAAGCCGGCGGTGCTGGCGCTGACCGACAAGCTGTTGTTGCTGCATGGCGGGCGCCTGCAGCGTTTCGGCGCGACCGCCGAGGTGCTTGCCAGCGCCTCGCCGCCGGCCGCTGCGGCCCCGGCGCCGACACGGCCGACGCCGGCGTTCGGTTTCGGCTACCGGCCGGGACCGGGGATGCCGGTCGGCGGTGTGCCGGGAGGAGCGGCGCGATGAGCGGGCAGGCGCGGTTGCGCGAAGTCGGCGCCGGCGGCGCGGCGCTGGAACTGGACGAGAAGCGTTTTTCCCGGCTCGGCTGGGGGCTGGTGCTGCTCGGCTTCGTCGGCTTTCTCCTGTGGGCCGGGTTGGCCCCGCTGGACAAGGGTGTCGGGGTCTCCGGCACGGTGATGGTGGCCGGTAGCCGCAAGGCCGTGCAGCACCCTACCGGCGGCCTGGTCAGGCACATCCGCGTGCACGAAGGCGAGCGGGTTGAGGCAGGACAGGTGCTGCTGGAGATGGACGCTACCCAGGCCCGGGCCCAGGCCGATGGCCTGTTCGCCCAGTACCTGGCGGCGCTGGCGAGTCTGGCGCGGCTGAGCGCCGAGCGCGATGAAAAGGCGCGGATCGAGTTTCCCGCCGAGCTGCTGGCGCTGGACGACCCGCGCCTGCCGACCTTGCTGGAACAGCAGCGGCAGTTGCACGACAGCCGTCGGCGGGCGCTGCGCCTGGAACTCGATGGTCTCGCCGAGACGGTCGCCGGCAGCCAGGCGCAACTGGACGGCCTGCAAGCCGCGCTGCGCAGCAAGGAGCAGCAGCGCGTCGCCCTCGAGGAACAGTTGCGCGGCCTGCGCCAACTGGCCAGCGAGGGCTACGTGCCGCGCAACCGCCTGCTCGACAGCGAGCGCCTGCTGGCCCAGGTCAACGGCGAGATCGCCGGCGACCTCGGCAGCCTCGGCAGTACCCGCCGGCAGATCCTCGAACTGCGCCTGCGCATGGCCCAGCGGCGGGAGAAGTTCCAGGAAGAGGTGCGCGCCAGCCTGGCCGACGCCCAGGTGCGCGCCGAGGAGTTGCGCAATCGCCTGGCCAGCGCGCGCTTCGACCTGGCCAACAGCGAGGTACGGGCGCCGGTCGCCGGCCTGGTGGTCGGCCAGGAAGTGTTCACCGAGGGCGGCGTGATCGCGCCCGGCCAGCAACTGATGGAAATCCTCCCGGAGCGCCAGCCGCTGCTGGTGGACGCTCGGCTGCCGGTGGAGATGGTCGACAAGGTCCGCGTCGGCCTGCCGGTGGAGCTGATGTTCAGCGCCTTCAACCAGAGCACTACGCCGCGGGTGGAGGGCGAAGTGACCCTGGTCTCGGCCGACCGCCTGCTGGACGAGCGCAGCGAGGCGCCGTACTACCGGGTGCGCATCCGCGTAGGCGAGGAGGGCGTACGTCGCCTGGCCGGCCTGGAGATCCGCCCGGGGATGCCGGTGGAGGCCTTCGTTCGCAGCGGCGAGCGCTCGCTGTTGAACTACCTGTTCAAGCCGCTGGCCGACCGTACCCACCTGGCGCTGGGGGAAGAATGAATCGCCTGCGAGCCTGCCTGCTGTCCTCCGCGCTGCTTTCGGCCTCTTCGGCCCAGGCGCTGGGCCTGCTGGACGCCTACCAACTGGCGGTGCGCCACGACCCGACCTTCCAGGCGGCGCTCCACGAGCGCCGCGCCGGCAGCGAAAACCGCGCCATCGGCCGTGCCGGCCTGCTGCCGAGCCTGCGCTACGACTACAACAAGGCGCGCAACGACTCCACCGTCAGCCAGGGCGACGCCCGCGTCGAGCGCGACTATCGCAGCTACGCCTCGACCCTCAGCCTGGAGCAGCCGCTGTTCGACTACGAGGCCTACGCGCGCTACCGCCAGGGCGAGGCCCAGGCGCTGTTCGCCGACGAACAGTTCCGCGGGCGCAGCCAGGAACTGGCGGTGCGCCTGTTCGCCGCCTACAGCGAAACCCTGTTCGCCCGCGAGCAGGTGGTCCTGGCCGAGGCCCAGCGGCGCGCCCTGGAAACCCAGCTGGCGTTCAACCAGCGTGCCTTCGAGGAAGGCGAGGGCACCCGCACCGACCTGCTGGAGACCCGCGCCCGGCTGAGCCTGACCCGCGCCGAGGAGATCGCCGCCGGCGATCGTGCGGCGGCGGCGCGGCGTACGCTGGAAGCGATGCTCGGGCAGGCACTGGAGGATCGCGAACTGGCCGCGCCCATCGAGCGTTTCCCGGCGTTGCGCCTGCAACCGGCGACCTTCGAGGGCTGGCGCCAGGTGGCCCTGCAACGCAGCGCCGAGCTGGGCGCCCAGCGCCATGCGCTGGAGGCGGCGGCCTACGAGGTGGAGCGCAATCGTGCCGGCCACCTGCCCAGGCTCAGCCTCTACGCCAGCAGCAGCAAGACGCACTCGGCTTCGGAAAGCACCTACGAGCAGAAATACGACACCGACAGTGTCGGCCTGCGTCTCAGCCTGCCGCTGTTCGAGGGCGGGCGGGTGTCGGCGGCGACCCGCCAGGCCGGCGACAAGTACGCCCAGGCCCAGGCCGAGCTGGATGCCCAGGTGGCCAGTGTGATCAATGACCTGCACAGCCAGTTCGACCTGACCGCCAGCAGCCTGGCCAAGGTGCGTGCCTATGAGATGGCGGTGGCGGCGGCGCGCGAACAGGTGACGGCGACGCGGCGTAGCGTCGCCGGCGGGGAGCGGGTCAATCGCGACGTGCTGGACGCCGAACAGCAGTTCTACGGCGCCCGCCGCGACCTGGCGGAAGCGCGCTACGCCTACCTTAACGCCTGGCTGCGCCTGCGCCAGCTGGCGGGGGTGCTGGAAGACCGCGACCTAGCGGTACTGGCCGCCTATTTCGGCGCCGGCGAAGGACGCGCGCAGGTCGCCGCTGCCATCAGATAGCTATCGGCCAGCGTGCCTTGCCTTGGGTCATCGCCTGCAACAGTTGCGGCGCGCTGGTGCCGTTTTCGATGGCGATGCCGAAGCGGATGCTCTCGATCATCCGCTGCAACTGTTCCAGGTCATGCAGTTGCGCCGGTCGGATCAGGCGCTTGGCGGCGACCCCGCGTTCGTTGGAGAGGGTGAGGACGATGCTGCCGTCCGGCCGCTCCAGGCTGAGGTTGACCCGGTACTCGGCCTGGAAGGCCTCGGTGAGGAGCTGGAAAGGGCTGCTGTCGGTCATGGCGGACCACCTGAATGCTGTCGTGCTGGTTGGGACTGGGTGCCGCCCGGAAAGTTCTTTGTCACCGCCGGGCTGTACCCTGCGCCGACGTGCGGACGTCTATCTGCGCACGTGCCTTGGCCTGGGCCTTGCACGCTTCGGGCCAGGTGGCCGTCGTCTTTGTCGGGAGAAGCTATGAAACAGAATTGGGCCGAGCGCCTGCGCGCAAGCATGCACCACCAGGCGGAGAGCCTCGGCAACCTGCTGGTGGAGGCGTTCCACTACCTGGCCCTGTTCGCCATCGGCGCCACGGTGTTCTGGGCGGCGGGCGCGGCCTTCCTGGGGATGGTGAACAAGGGGCATGCGTCGATCGACGACATCCTCCTGCTGTTCATCTACCTCGAGCTGGGCGCGATGGTCGGTATCTACTTCAAGACCAACCACATGCCGGTACGCTTCCTGATCTACGTGGCGATGACCGCGCTGACCCGCCTGATGATCGCCGACATCCAGCACAACCATACGCCGGACGATGGCATCATCCTGGTCTCGGTGGCGTTGCTCCTGCTGGCGCTGGCGATCTTGGTGGTGCGCTTCGCCTCGGCGCGCTTCCCTTCGGCGAAGTCCGACGGCGCCGCCGCGCGGCGGGTGGCGAGCGAGGACGCCGAAGGGGAAGCCTGATTCGTCGCCGTGCCGGAGCCGGTCTCCGGCGCGCTTCCGCCCGGCGCGCCGGCCAGCGCAACGGCCTGGCAATGTACTACCATCGCCCGGTCGTGTTCAGGAAGCCTGCCCCATGAAGGGATGGAAACTCTTTACCCCGTTGCTGATCCTCGCGATCGTCGCCATCACCCTCTACCTGCGCCTGCACAATCCGCCCCTGCTGTTGCAGGGCGAGGCGGACGCCACCAACGTCATCGTTTCCTCCAAGGCCAAGGGCCGGGTCCAGGTGCTGCACGTGCGGCGCGGCGACGAGGTGAAGCAGGGCGACCTGCTGATCAGCCTCGACAGCCCCGAGCTGGAAGCCCAGCTCGATGCCCTGCACGCGGCGCGCAACCAGGCCCAGGCGCAGCTCGACGAGTCGCTCCACGGTACCCGCGAGGAGAGCATCCGCGCGCTCAAGGCCAGCCTGGCACAGGCCGAGGCCGAGTTGCGCAACGCCGAGTCGGATTTCCAGCGCAACCAGCAGATGGTCGAGCGCGGCTTCCTCTCGCGGACCCAGTTCGACCTCTCGCGGCGTGAGCGCGATGTCGCCCGCGACCGCGTCGCCGAGGCGCGGGCCAATCTCGACGAAGGCCTCAAGGGCGACCGCGAGGAGCGCCGCCAGGCGTTGCAGGCCGCGGTGCGCCGGGCCGACGCGCAGATCGCCGAGCTACAGGCGCAGATCGACGACCTGCAGGTGCGCGCGCCGGTCAACGGCGAGGTCGGGCCGATCCCCGCCGAACAGGGCGAACTGATCAACGCCTACAGTCCGCTGCTGACGCTGGTGCGGCTGGACGACAGCTACTTTGTCTTCAACCTGCGCGAGGACATCCTGGCCAAGGTGCGCAAGGGCGACCGCATCGTCATGCAAGTGCCCGGCCTGGGCGGCGCCGAGGTCGAGACCGAGCTGCGCTACATCGCCCCGCTGGGTGATTTCTCGACCAGGCGCGCGACCCGCGCCACCGGCGATTTCGACCTGAAGACCTTCGAGACCCGCTTCTACCCGTTGCAGCCGACACCCGGCCTGCGCCCGGGCATGAGCGCGCTGTGGCGCTGGACGAACTGAGCGATGGCGTGGGCCGCGCTGAAGCGCAACGCCAGCCGTTTCGTCCAGGCGTTCAACACCGAGACGCGGATCGCCTGCCGCAGCTGGACCATCCACTGGCTCGGCTGGTGCTGGCCGCTGCTGCTGTTCGGCGTGATCAGCGGCGTCTACCAGGCCGGTACCCTGCTGGACATGCCGCTGGCGGTGGTCGACAAGGACCATAGCCAGCTGTCGCGCAAGCTGATCCGCGACCTCGACGCGACCTCCCACGCCCAGGTGATCACCGTTCCCGCCGGCGTCCAGGAGGGGCTCGACGCGATCCGTCGGGCCGATGCCTACGCCTTGCTCTACATCCCGCCGGACTTCGAGGCCGACGTGCTCGGCGGGCGCGCGCCGAAGGCCGAGCTGTACTACAACGCGCTGCTGTATTCGGCCGGCTACGCCGCCACCCAGGACTTCTCGGCGCTGGTCGCCAGCCTCAACGGCGAATTGCGTCCGCGCCTGGCCGCCGGGATGCCGGCGGCGCTGCCGCACCTGGCGAGCATCAGCGTGTCCTACGACAGCCTGTTCAATGCCAGCGGCAACTACATCTATTACCAGCAGTTCGCCGCCATCGTGCACCTGCTACAGCTGTTCGTGATCGTCACCATGGTCCATGTGCTGGCCCGCGAGGCGCCGGAACTGCGCGCCTCCTCGCCGCACATCCTGCGGGCCAAGGCCCTCGGCGTACGCCTGGTGGGCAAACTGGCGCCCTACACGCTGCTGTTCACCGCGCTGCTGATGCTGGAAATCTTCCTGCTGGTGGCGTTCTCCGGCGCGCGCATCAACGGCAGCCCGCTGGCGATGCTGATGATCACGCTGTTCTACGTGATCGCCGCGCAGAGCGTCGGGCTGGTGCTGTTCGTCTTCACCGCCAACCGCTTCACCGCCTATTCGCTGGTGGGCATGCTGATCGGCGTCGCCCAGACCTACTCGGGAGTGCTGATCCCGGAACTGGCGATGCCGACCCTGGCGCGGGTGATCGCCGAGGCCGAGCCGCTGACCCACACCCTGCACGGCCTGTTCGACCAGTTCCTGCGCCAGGCGCCGCCCAGTTCGGCGCTCTACACCTGCGCCAAGCTGGCGCTGTACCCGCTGATCGCCTACATGATCGCCAAGATGCGCCTGCGCAGCCGCCTGGACCTGAGCCCGATATGAAGAACTACCTGCAGATCCTCCGGGAAACCCTGAAGGCCATGCTGTCCAAGCCGATGTGGCTGATGGTCGTGGCCTCGGTGTGCATCACCTCGCTGCCGTACATGAACCACACCGCCCTCGACCTGCCGGTGGCGGTGGTCGACGAGGACCACAGCGACGTGTCGCGCGAGCTGGTCCGGCTGCTCGATTCGGCGCCGAAGGTCGCCGTGGTCGGCTACGACAGCCTGCCGCAGGCCAAGCGCGACCTGGCCTGGCGCGAGCTGTACGCGATCATCGTGATCCCGCTGAACTTCGAGAAGCGCCTGCTGCGCGGCGAGGCGCTGGTGATCCCGTACTTCGGCGACGCCACCAACCGCATGGCCAACGGCCAGATCCAGCAGGACATCTCGGCGGTCTACAGCGCGCTGACCAACCGCTACAACGCCGCCCTGCTGGAACGCGAAGGCTTCACCGCGACCCAGGCGCAGGTGGTGCTGAGCCCGCTGGTAGGGCAATTGACCGACCTGTTCAACCCCGGTATCAGCTTCGCCGCGATCGTTCTTCCGGGGCTGCTGTCGCTGATCCTGCAACACAGCCTGCTGCTCGGCTGCACCCGCGGCAACATCATGCTGCGCGGCGGCACCCCGCGCTACATGCGCCAGCCGCTGTCGACCCGCTTCGGCCGCTACAGCGCGCAACTGCTGATCTGGACCGTGCTGGCGATGCTCTTCTACGTGATCTGGCCGCACCTGCTGGGCTATCGCCAGTCGGCCTCGTTCTTCATGCTGCTGGGGATCGTCCTGCCGTTCCTGATCGCGGTGATCGCCCTCAGCGAGTTCATCGCCGAGCTGCTGCCCACCGAGGAATCGGTGTACCTGACCATGACCTTCATCACCCTGCCGCTGTTCTACATGGCCGGCTACAGCTGGCCGGAACAGGCCATGCCGGACTGGGTACGCTGGCTGGCCGACGCGATCCCCTCGACCTGGGCGATCCGCGCCATCGCCGAGATGAACCAGATGGACCTGCCGCTGCGCGAAGTCAGCGACCATGCCCTGGTGCTGCTGGGCATGGCCGCCACCTATGCGTTGCTGGGTACGCTGCTGTACCAGTACCGCAACTGGCGCTGGGACAACATCAAGGGTTGGTGAAGCGGCGCAAGGCCGGCCATACTCGGCTGGCGTTCGCACAGGGAGATGAAGGAATGTTTCGTTCGGGGCTTTCTTTGCTGGTGCTTCTGGGGCTCGCCACGCTCGGCGGGTGCGGTTCCGTCAACACGCTGGTGCGCGACGACGCCAGCGCCGCCCACGACCTGCGCCTGAAGGCGACCGCCTGCACCAGCCTGCCGCGGGTGTACAGCGGGGTCAGCTATACCTTCTGCCGGCTCAACGTGAAGACCGGGTCGCCGGTGGCGCCGGCGCAAGCCGACGGCATCCTCGAGGTGCTGGCCCTCGACTTCGCGCTGTCCGGGGTGATCGACACCCTCGCGCTGCCCTATACCTCGTACCGCCAGTACCGCGACGGCAACCTGTCCCTGGCCAACTGAGTCAGGGAATCAGCGGCAGCACGATCTCGTCGCTGCGGCTGATCCCGGCGGTCTCGCTGCGGCACAGGTCGAGGAACTCGCGCATGGTCGCGGTCTGGTACTTCTGCTTGTGCCAGATGAAGTAGAACTGCCGGCGCAGGTCCAGGCCGGGCGTTTCCACCGGCACCAGGCTGCCGCGGCGGAAAGCGTCGCGCAGGGCCAGGCGGGAAATGCAGCCGATGCCCAGGCCGGACTCCACGGCACGCTTGATCGCCTCGGTGTGCTCCAGCTCCAGGCGGATGTTCAGCGGCCGCGGGTGATGACGCATGGCCTGGTCGAAGGTCAGGCGGGTGCCGGAGCCCTGCTCGCGGAGGATCCAGGCCTCCCGCGTCAGCCGTTCCAGATCGGCGCCGCCCCGCCGCGCCAGCGGATGCTGGGGGGCGCAGAACACCACCAGTTCGTCCTCCATCCAGGGTTGCACCTCGATGTCCGGATGCCGGCAGTCGCCCTCGATCAGGCCCAGGTCCAGCTCGTAGTGGGCGACCTGCTGCACCACCTGGGCGGTGTTGTGCACGTGCAGGCGCACCCGGCAGTCCGGCTGGCGCTGCATGAAGGCGCCGATCAGCAGCGTGGCCAGGTAGTTGCCGATGGTCAGGGTGGCGCCGAGGTCGAGGGAGCCGAAGGCGGTCTTGCCGTTGAGCAGGTTCTCGATTTCCTCGCCGCGGTCGAGCAGCGCCACCGCCTGCGGCAGCAGTTGGCGGCCGAGGGCATTGAGGGTCAGGCGCTTGCCGGCGCGGTCGAACAGCTTGCAGTCGAACTGCCGCTCCAGCTCGCCGAGCGAGGTGCTGGTCGCCGACTGCGACAGCGACAGCCCCTCGGCGGCACGGGAGACGCTCTCCTGCTGGGCCACGGCGACGAACACCTCGAGCTGGCGGAGGGTGAATTTCATCCAGGCTTCCTCGTCTAGAGCGAAAGGCCCCGCGACATTTTGCCGTTCCGTCGGCGGGGTTGGCTCGGTTATCCTTGCGCCCCGTCCGCGGGAGCGATGGGAGCCCTCGGCGGCCGGCGGCCGACCGATATCGTGTTATCCCATATCCATATTCTGGATAAGCATTATCCAGACAATTCATTTTGCGGATATTTTGGCAACCGATAAAATGCCGCGCAACTGCGTCACGTCTGCTGCTGTTGGTGTGCGCCCGCGTTTTCCTAGGAGTCTTTGATGAGCAATCTGTACACCGAGCGCGTTCTCAGCGTGCACCACTGGAACGACACCCTGTTCAGCTTCAAGACCACCCGCAACCCGGGTCTGCGCTTCAAGACCGGCCAGTTCGTGATGATCGGCCTGGAAGTCGACGGTCGCCCGCTGATGCGCGCCTACAGCATTGCCAGCCCGAACTACGAAGAGCACCTGGAGTTCTTCAGCATCAAGGTCCCGGACGGCCCGCTGACCTCGCGCCTGCAACACCTGAAGGAAGGCGACGAGCTGATGGTCAGCCGCAAGCCGACCGGCACCCTGGTGCACGACGACCTGCTGCCCGGCAAGCACCTCTACCTGCTCAGCACCGGCACCGGCATGGCGCCCTTCCTCAGCGTGATCCAGGACCCGGAAACCTACGAGCGCTACGAGAAGGTGATCCTGGTCCACGGCGTGCGCTGGGTCAGCGAACTGGCCTACGCCGACTTCATCACCAAGGTCCTGCCGGAACACGAGTACTTCGGCGACCAGGTGAAAGAGAAGCTGATCTACTACCCGCTGGTGACCCGCGAGCCGTTCCGCAATCAGGGCCGCCAGACCGACCTGATGCGCAGCGGCAAGCTGTTCGAGGACATCGGCCTGCCGCCGATGAATCCGCAGGACGACCGTGCGATGATCTGCGGCAGCCCGAGCATGCTGGAAGAGACCAGCGCCGTGCTCGACAGCTTCGGCCTGAAGATCTCGCCGCGCATGGGCGAGCCGGGCGACTACCTGATCGAGCGCGCCTTCGTCGAGAAGTAGGCCTCCGCCGCGCCTCGTCGCGCCAGGCGAAGAAAGCCCCTGCCGTATCCGCGGCAGGGGCTTTCTGCTTTCCGGCCCACGCTCAGTGCGCCGGGTGCCGGTGCGGGTGGTCGCCGCCCACGCCTTGCAGCACCGCCTGGTCGATCTCGTCGAAGCGCAGTACCCGGCCGCCTTCCTCGGCCGCCAGGCGCGTCGCGGCCTCTTCGTCGGCGAACGAGGCGAGGGTGGCGCCCATGCCGCCCGGCCGCTGGATGCCGACCACGTAGTAGGCGCGGGTGGCGTCGATCAGGCGGGCGTCGTCGGGGTGCCGCCAGTCGGCCTGGCTCATGTCGTGGACATACAGGCGCGCCTGGCCCTGGCGGTTTTCCGGTTGCAGCCACCAGCCGAACAGTTCGGCGGTGGAGCAGAACTTGCGCACCGCGCCGGGAAGCACCGCCTCGCCCTTGGGACCGGGCATTTCCTCGATGAGCATGCCGCAGACGTGGCATTCGTCGCCGCTGGCGATCGGCACCGGGCCGAGTGCCGTGGCGTCGTCCCGCGACGCATCGCAGCCGGCCAGCAGCAGGCCGAGCAGGAGCGTGCCGAGCAGAGGGCGCAGGGGGAGGGTATGACGTTGCATGGCGGAACCTCGTGAGTCAGATGGGGCGGCGGCGGAACAGGCCGTGGGCCAGCGCCAGGGCAGCGCCGGCCCAGAGGGCCAGGGCCAGCCAGAGGGCGCTGGCGGACACCGGCAGGTCGCTGGCCAGGGGAACCACCCCGCCGGCGGCGGCTGCGTCGAAGCCGGACAGGTTGATCAGCCGGTAGAGGTCGGTCGGGTTGAGCAGCAACAGCCAGGGCAGCAGCCGCGGGCTCAGGTGACCCTGGCTGAGGACCAGGATCGCCAGCAGGGCCAGGTCGAACAGCAGGACGAAGAAGAACCACAGGCCGAGCGCCTGCCCGGCGGCGCTGGATTTCTCGCTGGCGCGGCTGCTCAGGGCGTAGGCCAGGGCGAGGAACACGCAGCCGAGCAGCAGCGAGGAACCCATGAAGCGGCCGAAGGCGCCCAGCAGGATGGCCGCCTCGACCTCCGGCACCAGCACGAGGATCGCCAGCGCCGCGCTGCCGAAGCCGATCAGGGTGGCCAGGGCGAGGATCAGGCCGTGACCGAGGAACTTGCCGAGCAGCAACTGGCCGCGCCCCAGCGGGTAGGTCAGGAGCAGCAGCAGGGTGCCGCCTTCCTCCTCGCCGACGATGGCGTCGTAGGCCAGCAGCAGGGCGATCAGCGGCATCAGGAAGGTGGCCAGGCTGGTCAGGCTGGCGACCGTCGCCGGCACCGAGGTGAAGCCGACCTGGCCGGCCGCGGCGGCGCCGAACCAGGCGATGCCCACCGAGAGCAGGGCGAACAGCAGGCTGATCGCCAGCAGCCAGCGATTGCGCAGGCCGTCGGCCAGTTCCTTGCGGGCGATGGTCCAGACTACGGGCATGGCGTGGCTCCGGTGGGGGCGGGGGACATGTGGTGGCGATAGAGGTCCTCCAGCGACGGCGGCAGGATCTCCAGCTCGAACTCGCGCGCGGCCAGCAGCGCTTCCAGCACGCCGTCGCGCTCGGCATCGTCCAGCAGTACCTCGATGCGCTGGCCGTCCAGTCTCCGCGCCGCCAGGCCGGCCCGGTGCCAGCGTTCGAGCCACTGCGGGTTATGCGGGCTGGCCAGGCGCACGCGGGTCGGCAGAGCCGCCTTGCGGCGCAGTTCGGCGAGGCTGCCGGCCACTTGCAGGCGGCCGCCGGCGAGAATCGCGGCGCGGTCGATGTGCGTCTCGACGCCGGGTAGCACATGGGAGCAGAGGACGATCCCGGTGCCCTGGCCGCGCAGGCGGTCGAGCAATTGGTAAAGCTCGACGGTGGCCAGCGGGTCGAGGCCCACCGTCGGTTCGTCGAGCAGCAGCAGGCGCGGTTCGCCGAGCAGCGCCTGGGCCAGGCCGAGGCGCTGGCGCATGCCTTTCGAGTAGGTTTTCAGGCGCCGCCTGGCGGCATGGCCGAGGCCGACCTGTTCCAGCAGGCGCGCGGCTTCGGCCGGCGCCACGCCCTTGAGGCGGGCGAAGTGGCGCAGGGTCTCGGCGCCGCTGAGCTGCGGGTAGAAGGTCACGTTCTCCGGCAGGTAGCCGAGCTGGCGGCGCGCCTCCAGGCTCCTCGCATCGTGGCCGAGGACCCGCACGCGGCCTTCGCTGGGGGCCAGCAGGCCGAGGACCAGCTTGATGGTGGTGGTCTTGCCGGCGCCGTTGTGGCCGAGCAGGCCGAGCACCTCGCCGGGCTCCAGGCGCAGGTCGAGCCCGCTCAGGGCGGTGAGGGCGCCGTAGCGCAGGGTCGCGCCGTCGATCTCGACCAGGCTCATGGCCTCGGCTCCGCGGCGGGCATCCGCATCAGCGGATGGCTGTCGCGCACG
>NZ_KV828450.1:97841-122040 GCF_001836405.1 Pseudomonas sp. HMSC057H01
GGGCATCCGCATCAGCGGATGGCTGTCGCGCACGCCGGGCGAGCGCACCACCGGGAAGGCGCGCTGGACCCAGCGCAACAGCTCGATGCTCGGGCTGTTCAACAGCAGGCGTACCTGCGGGTACAGCCAGATCAGCCGGTCGACGTTGTCGTTGGGCTCGTAGGCGACGTCGCCGAGACCGTCGTCGTCGCGGTCCCAGCCCAGGTAGTCGCTCCAGTAGTTGCCGCGGCCGTCGGCGGACCACTCCTGCTCGCGGTTGGCGACGTACTTGACCTGCTGGCGGTTGCCTATGAAGGCGTTGCCGGCGATGCGATTGTCCTCCGAGCCGGCGGTGAGGTGGATGCCCAGGGCGCTGTCGGCGAAGCTGTTGCCTTCGATGCGGTTGAACAGCGAGTTGTAGATGAACAGCGCCTTGCCCTCGGCGCCGGAGATCATCGCGTCACCGGTGCTGCCGCTGCGCACGCCCTCGACGCGGTTGCCGGCCAGGGTCGAGTAGGTGATGTAGTTCATCAGGATGCCGTAGTTCTCGTCGTCGATGGAGCGGTTGCCGGTCACGGTCAGCTTGCGGCTCTGCATCAGCGCGTAGCCGGTGCGGGTGCGCCGGGTCAGGTTGTCGATCACCCGGCTGTTGTGGGTGAACATGTAGTGCACGCCGTAGCGCAGCTCCTCGAAGCGGTTGGCTTCGATGCTGCTGTCGTTGGAAGTGTCGATGTAGACCCCGTCGCGGGTGTGGCTGACCCGGTTGCCGCGGACCAGGGCGTCCTTCACCGCATAGAGGTGGATGCCGTTGCCGCGATCCTGGGAGCGCACGCTTTCGTCGCCCTCGATGCGGTTGTCGAGCACCTGCGCGCCCGCCGTGGCGTCGAGCCAGACGCCGAAGCCCGCGCCGCGCAGGTCGTTGCCGCGGATCACGGCGCCGCTGGCGGCCTTGCCGACGAAGATCGCGGCGTCGAGTTCGGTCAGGTTGCGCCCCCAGTTGCGCAGCCGGCAGCCCTCGACGGTGATCCCGGGGCTGGTCAGGGTCAGCAGGCTGCCGTGGCCGCCGCCGTCCAGTTCGGCGCCGGCCTCGCAGCGCAGGTGCAGCGGTCGGTCGATGACGAAGTTGCCGGCGTAGCGGCCCGCCGCCAGGCTCCAGCGGCCATCGCCGTCGGCCCGCAGCGGCAGGCCGTCGACCGGCTCCGCGCGGGCCGTGGCGAGGCCGAGCAGGAGCAGGGCGAGGAGCGGTCCCGCCCGGCGCCCGGCCATCGACCGCGCTGAGTGGATCAAGCCTTTTCCACCAGCATCCGCCCGCACATTTCCATGTGCAGGGCGTGGCAGAACCAGCTGCAGTAGTACCAGTGCACCCCGGGCTTATCGGCGACGAAGGTGATCGACGAGGTCTGTTGCGGGCTGATCTCCATGCAGACGCCGTGGTTGACCATGACGAAGCCGTGGGTCACGTCCTCGATCTCGTCGAGGTTGGTGATGGTCACGGTGACTTCGTCGCCCTGCTTCACCTTGAACTCGGTGAGGCCGAAGGAGGGCGCCATCGAGACCATGTAGACGCGGACCTTGTTGCCCTCGCGGATGACCTTGTTGTCCTTCATCAGGTCGATGCCGTCCTTTTCCGCGCGCTTGACCGTCTCGGCGAAGAACGGGTCCTTGCGGTCCCAGATCTTGCGGGTCTTGATCTGGTCGCGGCGGGCGAGGATGCAATCGTGCGGTTCGGCGAAGGTCGGACCGTCGTGGACCAGCTTCATTTCCTCGCCGGAAATGTCGATCAACTGGTCGTTCTCCGGGTGCAGCGGACCGGTGGGCAGGAAGCGGTCCTTGGAGAACTTGCTGAGCACCACGATCCACTTGCCGTCGGCTTCGCTGGTCTCGCACAGGGTGGCGTGGTTGTGCCCCGGCTGGTACTGCACGTCGAGCTTCTGGCGGATGTAGTCGACCTTCTCGCCCTTGTAGGCGCGCACCGCGTCGGCGAGGTTCCACTTCACCAACTGGCTGTCGATGAACAGCGTGGTATAGGCGTTGCCTCGGCCATCGAAGGTGGTGTGCAGCGGGCCGAGGCCCAGTTCCGGCTCGCCCACCACCACGTCGCGCGGGTCGGCCAGCTTGCCGGCGAACAGGTCGCCGAGGCGCTCGATGGCGATCATGGTGCAGGTCGGCGAGAGCTTGCCGTTGGCGATGAAGTACTTGCCGTCCGGCGAGGTGTTCAGCCCGTGGGGGTTCTTCGGTACCGGGATGTAGCGGGTCACCGGGCTGTCCTTGCCGTCCTTGCGCCGGCCGTCGACCACCGGCACCTTCGAGTCGCCGAGGGTGACGAAGCGCTTCGCCTTGATCTCGGCCTCGATGCGCGGGATGTCGAACACCACCACCCAGTCGCGCTCGTTACGCATCATGCCGCCGAGGTCGACGGCCTTCTCCGAGTTGTAGCAGGTGGAGGCGGCGAACCTGCCGCTGTAGTCCATGTCGGTGTTGTCGAGGTTGCCGTCGACGATCACCTGCCAGGCCACTTCCATGGTCTCGGCGTCGATGGCGTTGTACAGGGTGAAGGCGTTGTCGCCGGACAGGTCGAAGGTCGAGCCGTCGTTGGGATGGGGGATGATGAACTCGGCGTTGCAGAACACGTAGCGGGTATGCGGCACCTTTTGCAGGCGCAGGCCGTGGATCGCCTGGACGTTGGGAATGGTGACGATGCGGTCGCATTTCATGACGTCCAGGCGGATGCGCGCGACCCGGCTGTTGGCCTTGTCGTTGATGAACAGGTACTTGCCGTCGTACTTGCCGTCGGTCATCGAGATGTGCGGATGGTGGCAGTCGCCGTTGAGGAAGCGCGCGCCGTCGCCGAGGACCCGCTTGCTCTCGTTGGTCAGGCCCCAGCCGGTGGCCGAGTCGACGTTGAACACCGGTATGCGCATCAGCTCGCGCATCGACGGCACGCCGAGCACGCGTACTTCGCCGGAATGTCCGCCGCTCCAGAACCCGTAGTACTCATCCAGTTCGCCGGGGGCGACCTCGGCCTTGCTGCGCTCGCCCTTGCCCGCGGCCCGGGCCTCGCGGCCGACCACCGCGCTGCCCAGGGCGCTGGCGCCAACCAGGGCGGCGGCTCCGGTCAGCGCCGAGGCGCCGAGGAAGCCGCGGCGGTTCAGGCCATGGGTTTCTTCGTGGGGGCTTTTCGTGTCGTCGCTCATCTCGTGTCGTCCTCAAGGGCAGTCAGGGGAAAAGGGAGCCAGGTCAGAGGTTCTCCGCGGGTATCCGCGCGTTGTCCGCCGGCGCGCTCTTCGCGCGCTTCTTGCGCTTGTTCACCAGCGGCGGGCACTTGTCCTGGTCGTGGTAGGTCATCTGGCAGTCGAGGCAGTAGTGGCATTCGTTGGCCTCGATGCGGCCGTCCGGATGGATCGCCTGGATCTCGCATTCGCGGGCACAGAGCTGGCACGGCTTGCCGCATTCCGCGCGGCGCTTGAGCCAGTCGAACAGGCGCGCCTTGGCCGGGATCGCCAGGGCCGCGCCCAGCGGGCAGAGGTAGCGGCAATAGACCTTGCGGGTGAACAGGTTGACCACCAGCAGCGCGACAGCGTAGGCGACGAACCACCACTGGCGGTCGAAGCCGAGGGTGATGGCGGTCTTGAACGGCTCCACCTCCGCGGCCTGCTCGGCCAGCGCCAGGGATTCCAGGGAGAGACCGAAGAGCACCAGCAGGATGATGTACTTGATCGCCCAGAGCCGCTCGTGCACGGCGAACGGCACCTGGAACTGCGGCACGCGGAGCTTGCGCGCGAGTTCGTTGAGCAGTTCCTGTAGCGCACCGAACGGGCACAGCCAGCCGCAGAACACGCCGCGGCCCCAGAGCAGCAGGCTGGCTGCGGTGAAGGTCCAGAGGATGAACAGCAGCGGGTCGCTGAGGAACAGCTCCCAGCGGAAGCCTTCGAACAGCGCGTGGACGAAGGTCAGCACGTTGACCACCGATAGCTGGCCGAGGCTGTACCAGCCCAGGTAGACCAGGGTGAACGCCAGGTAGCCGGTGCGCAGTCGCTGCATCAGGCGCGGCCGTCGCACCAGGCGGTCCTGGAGGAAGAGGATCGCCAGGAGCAGGACGAGGGCGGTACAGAGGACCCCGACCTGGAAACTCTTCTGGTACCAGACCCGCAGCCACAGCGGCCGGGCAGCCTCTTCCAGGGCGGCCAGTTCCTCGGCCGTTGGCTGCGGCCGCTCCAGGTATTCCTCGGGCGTCTGGCAGGCCAGCTCGAAGCTGGTGAATACCCCCGCCACCGGGCCGGTCTGGCGCCGCACGAGCAACTCCAGGGTCCAGGGCGAGCCCGGATCGAAACGCTGGCTGGCGCGGGCGACGAAGATCGCCATCTCGCGGAACTCCGGCATGCCTTCGGCGTAGACGTCCGACAGGCGCTGGTAGTCGAGGTCGCGGAAGCTGATGATGTCGCCGAACTGGCGCAGTTGGACCCGATCGAAGATGCCACCGCGCACGTAGCCGGAACCCTTGAAGGAATACTCGCCGTCGCCGAGCACGACGAAGGCGTATTCGCCTGGCTTCAGCGACGCCATCAGTTCGCGGTACTGGTTGTCGCCGAGCAGGCTGCGGCCCACCGCGGGAGGGTTGAGCAGGGCGCTGTAGAGATCGATGAACGGCTCGTCGCGGTGCGCCGCGTCGGCTTCGCCGATGCCTTCGGCCTCGCTGCCCTTGAAGGCGTCGTCGATCTGCCCGCGACTCAACTGCAGGCGGCGGATCGCGCCGTTGCCGAGCAATTCGCTCCAGCTCGCCGTCGCTGCCGGTTGCTGGCGCACCTGCGCCGGCTTGGGCCGCACATTGCCGCGGTCCTCGATCAGGCCGAGGGAAACCGCCACCGTATGTGCGGCGCGCATGACGATCTCGTTGACCACCATCACCGTCACCGTGGCGCCGCTCACCGCGTCGACGGTAACCGCCTGCGGGTCGCTGGAGCGGCCGACCACCACCCGCTGGTCGGCGCGCACGCCGTCGTACCTGGCGCTGAAGGCGTGCAGCTTCTCTTCCGGGATGCCGATCAGCAGGATCGGTTCGTGGTGTTCGAGGACGTAGGCGTCGCGGATAACCGCCTGCGGATCGAGGATCACCTGCAGGTTGATCGGCTTGCCGGAGTAGGCCGGGATGTCGGTGACGCTGAGGGTCTGGAAGGCGTAGCCGAGGGTTTCCTCGCCCTTGCTCAGGCGGCGTACGCCGTAGTCGCCTTCGGGGTCGCCGATCCGCTCGACCGCGGGGAATACCTGGGCGATGCGCAGACGCTCCAACTCGCTGAGTTCGGCACCCTGGGCGGCGAGGCCGACCAGCAGGAGCATCCAGGCGAAGACACACCGCCACGATCCGGCGGAAAAACGAAGGGCGCGCATAGGTTCCATCTACTACTGGCTACCGGCGAAAAAAGGGACGCCGCGCTGCGGTGGGGTCTGCGCCTGGCGGTGGAATCGCTTCCGTTGCCGGATGCTAGGAGGTGCGGGGGCGGAACGCGCTTGATGAAAGTCAAGAAGTGGAGATGAGGAGCCAGCGAGGTTGCTGGCACTGAGTGTACCGAGTCGCCCCTCTCCCTTCAGGGAGAGGGGGAGAGGGCTGCCCGAGGCTCAGGCCAGGCGCTGCCCGGATACCGCCGGATGGTACAGCGGCTGCACCTTGTTGCCCGCCGGGTCGAGCAGGTGGAAGCTGCGCGCGCCGTCGCCGTGGTCGAAGGGTTGGTCGAGCAGGGTCACGCCCAGCGCCTTCAGGTAACGGTACCAGGCTTCCAGTTCCTCCACGCTGTCGACGACGAAGCCGTAGTGATCCATGGTCTGCAGGCCGTTGCTGGCGGCGTGGGCGCGGCCGAGGGAAAGGTTGTCGTTGCCGCAGGTGAGATACACCAGGTCTTCGTTGGCGCGGTTCAGCACTTCCATGCCCAGCACGTCGATATAGAAGCGCTCGCATTCTTCCAGGTTGGGCACCAGCAGGGCGAGGTGACGCAGGCCGTTGAGGCGGGAGGGGCGGGCAGGGCGGTCGGACATGGGTTTGCTTCCTTTTTTGTATACAATAATTTTGTAAATCTAAAACAAAAGGAAGTTTCCGTGTACTGCATCTTTATCAAGACCCGCCTCAGGGCCGGCTGCGCCGAGGCTTTCATCGATGCCATCCAGGTCAACGCCGCCGCTTCCGTGTCCACCGAGCCCGGCTGCCTGGTGTTCGACGTTTCCCGCGACCGACAGGACCCTGACCTGGTCTATCTCTACGAGATCTATCGCGATGACGCGGCCTACGAGGCGCACACCCGCACCGCGCATTTCCGCGACAGCCGGCCGTTGGTCGAGCCGCTGATCCTCGAACAGGAAGTCTTCGAAAGCGACGCGCTGGCGCTCAATCCGCTGCGCTGAGAAGGCTCAGTCGCCGCGGGCGACGTCCAGCACGCGGATCAGGTCCGGGCGCGGGTAGTGCCAATGCACGTCGAGGTCCCACAGGCGCACCCCGTAGCGGCGCCCGGGCTCCGGCTTCTGGTAGGCCGGACGCGGGTCCTGGGCCAGGCATTGCTCGATCAGCTCGGCCACCGGCTGCCGCAACCGCTGGCCGTGCTCATGGGCCTGGCGCCGCGCCTGCTCGCTCCACTCCACGGCGATGCCCGGCGGCGGCGCGTCGGCGATGGCGTTGCGGGCGTCGGCCACGGCGTCGGCGTAGGGTACGTAGGGCTTGATATCGAGTACCGGGGTGCCGTCGAGCAGGTCGATTCCGGACAGCCACAGGCGCCCCGCTTCGAAGCCCTCCAGGCGCACCACCGACTGGCCGATGCCGTTCGGCCGATGGGTGGCGCGGGTGGCGAAGACTCCCAGCGAGCGGTTGCCGCCCAGGCGCGGCGGGCGCACCTTCAGTCGCGGCTTGTCTTCCAGGGCCTGGTGGAAGAGGAACAGCAGCCAGACATGGCTGACCTGCTCCAGGCCTTCCAGCGCTTCCACCTGGTCGAACGGCGGCAGCAGTTCCAGGGTCCCCCGCGCCGCCGGCGCGAGCAGCGGCTGGCGCGGGATGGCGAACTTCTCCATGAAGCAGGAGCGGATGTAGCCGATGGGAGAAACGCTGTGGGTCATGGCGGGACGAGGCGAGCGGTCGGGGGCGTCATGTTACCCGGATTGGCGGCGCTCAGAGATGAAAACCGCCGTCGATGGGGATCACGTTGCCGGTCATGTAGGCGCCGGCGGTGCCGGCCAGGCTGATCGCCAGCGCCGCCATCTCCTCCGGGCGACCCCAGCGGCCCATGGGAATCGACGCGCTGTCCGCCTCCAGTGCCTGCGGGTCATTGGCGATGTGACGGGTCATGCGGCTCGGGAAGCGTCCGGGAGCGATCACGTTGACATTGATGTGCTCGCCGACCAGTTCCTTCGCCAGCATCCGCGACAGTTGATGCAGCGCGGCCTTGCTCGGCCCGTAGGCATAGGCTTGTTCGCCCATGGCGCTGATGCCCGCCACCGAGCCGATGTTGATCACTCGCGCCGGATTTTCCGCGCTGGCCGAGCGGCGCAGCAGCGGCAGCAGTTGCTGGATGCAGGAAAACACCGAGGTGACATTGAGCTGCATGACCTTTTCCCAGCCGGACACCGGATAGCTTTCCAGCGCTGCGCCCCAACTGGTGCCGGCGTTGTTCACCAGGATATCCAGCCGCGCGCTGAGTTCGCCGAGCGCCTGCGCCAGGCGCCGGGCACCGGCTTCGCTGGAAAGGTCGGCAGGGATCGCCTGGCAATCGCCGTAGGCCGAGAGGTGTGTGGCGGTGTCGGCGCAGGCCTCTGCGTCACGTGCGCAGATGAAGACGCGGGCGCCGGCTTCGAGAAGACCCTGGGCGATCATCTGGCCGATGCCGCGGCTGCCGCCGGTGACCAGGGCGACGCGGCCGGCGAGGCTGAAATAGGGATGCATGGGAAACACTCCGGGCTGGGCAGGGGTGACCAGCCTACGATTCGCCTCGCTGCCGGCGCAGCACTATCCAGATACGGAATGACGTGGCATCCGTGGCTCAGCGGCTACTGCGGCGATGCCACAGATACAGGTAGGCGATCAGGTTGACCAGCAGAACGATGGCGCCAAGGATCCATTGCACCGCCGGGGTCAGGCCGGCGGGATAGATCAGCGGCAACAGGTAGTGCTCGACGAAGCCGCCGCTGTAGCCGGCGTCCCCGGCGGCCCGGCGCAGACGATTCTCCAGCGGGGTCAGCGGACAGGGCAGGCCGAGGAACTCAACGGCGCACCCCCAGGCCACCGCCGGCAGGTGCAGCCAGGCCAGGCGTGGCCAACGCAACGGCAGCAGGCCGCCGAACAGGACGAACAGGATGAAGCCCAGGTGCAGCCAGACCAGGGCATCGGCGGCCAGGCGATAGCTCATTCGGCTCTCCCTCGTGGCGTTGGAGGGATAACGCCACCGCTACAGGGGCCGGCGGATAACCGCCTTGCGGTTACTCGCCCATGGTTGGGCCATCCATAAAGAAAAAGCCGGCGAATGCCGGCCATTTCAAGCGCTACGCGTGGGCTTCGGCGCTCAGGCCTGGGCCAGCTCCGCATCGTGTGCGATCAGGGCGACCAGCGCGTTCTGCTGACGGTGGGTCAGCTGGCGGAAACGCTGCAGCAGCTCGCGCTCGTGCAGGCTGAGTTCCGGGCTGTCCAGGCGAACACCGAGATTGTCTTGCAGCGCCCCTTCCTGGAGCAGGCTCTGCTCGAGTCGGGCGATGATCTCGGAGTTCATGCTGCGGTGATGGCTGCGAGCGACTTCTGCGATCTGCTCACGCATGCCCTCGGGCAGACGAACGACGAATTTGTCAGCGGTACGGCTGGAGTAGGTAGGAGTTGCCTGTTTCAGTGGGCGCATACATTGAACCTGTAGAGTCAGGGAAAAGCGGTGCCGAGGAAGCGTTCATTGTTCTCGGGCCTATGACCACGATTTCCGCCAGCCGTTCAGTCTGTTATTTCGGAAACAACAATTAGTTGACGTCAATTGTGCGTTGCGTGACGGCGTTTTGCCAGTACCAGCTATCTGAAATGCGAGCGATTCAACAAAAGCCTAGTTTTTTACTGGGGTTAGATGATGGCCTTCTGACCATCGGTCGTTCAATGGATTGTCACTCGACTGTCATCGTCACTTCACCGGTCTGACACAGTCTCCTCCTATCTTGGTCTACACCAGATGGCGCCGCTGGCGTCTTCGTGCAACCGATTGGAGGGGAGAACGATGAGCGCGGTGATCCGTGTCGACAGCCTGAACAAGACCTTTGCCCGCAAGCAGGCGCTTTTCAACCTGAAGCTGGAGATCCAGGCGGGCGAGATGGTGGCGTTGATCGGTGCATCCGGCTCCGGCAAATCCACGCTCCTGCGTCACGTCGCCGGGCTCGCCCGCTGCGACCGCGACAACGGCGGCAGCATCGACGTGCTGGGTCGCCGCCTGCAGGCGTCCGGTCGCCTGAGCGGCGAAGTGCGCCGCCTGCGCGCCGACATCGGCTACATCTTCCAGCAGTTCAACCTGGTCAACCGCCTCAGCGTGCTGGACAACGTCCTGCTCGGCTTCCTCGGTCGCATGCCGCGCTGGCGCGGTTCGCTGGGGCTGTTCAGCGCCGAGCAGAAGCGCCAGGCCCTGGAAGCGCTGGCGCGGGTCGGCCTGGCCGATTTCGCCGGGCAGCGCGCCTCGACCCTCTCCGGCGGCCAGCAGCAGCGCGTAGCCATCGCCCGCGCCCTGACCCAGAAGGCCGAGGTGATTCTCGCCGACGAACCGATCGCCTCGCTCGACCCGGAGTCGGCGCGCAAGGTGATGGACATCCTCGCCGACATCAATCGCCACGACGGCAAGACCGTGGTGGTGACCCTGCATCAGGTCGACTACGCGTTGCGCTATTGCCCGCGCGCGGTGGCCCTGAAGGGCGGCCGGATCCTCTTCGACGGCAGCAGCGAGCACCTTTCCGAAGGCTTCCTCAACGAACTCTACGGCGCCGAAGGGGACACCCCGTTGCTGTTTTCCGACCGTGCCCGGCGCGGGGCGGAGAGCCAGCCGGAACTGACCCTCGCGCGCGCCTGACGTCATTCGAACCGCATAAAAACCCGCCAAACCCTGCCCAGGAGTTCTCTCCATGTTGAAACGCTTCAGTCGTGTGCTCGCGGCTTCCGCCCTGCTCGCCGGCTCCCTTGCCGGGATGGCGCACGCCGACCAGCCGGTGATCAATTTCGGGATCATCTCCACCGAGTCGTCGCAGAACCTCAAGAGCATCTGGGAGCCCTTCCTCAAGGACATGAGCCAGCAGACCGGCTACCAGGTGAGGGCCTTCTTCGCCCCCGACTACGCCGGGATCATCCAGGGCATGCGTTTCGACAAGGTCGACATCGCCTGGTACGGCAACAAGGCCGCCATGGAAGCGGTGGATCGCGCCCACGGCGAGATCTTCGCCCAGACCGTCGCCGCCAGCGGCGCGCCGGGCTACTGGAGCCTGCTGATCGCCAACAAGGACAGCAAGATCGACAGCGTCGAGGACATGTTGGCGAACGCCAAGAGCCTGACCTTCGGCAACGGCGATCCGAACTCCACGTCCGGCTACCTGGTGCCCGGCTACTACGTGTTCGCCAAGAACAACGTCGACCCGGTCAAGGCCTTCAAGCGCACCCTCAACTCCAGCCATGAGGTCAACGCCCTGGCGGTGGCCAACAAGCAGGTCGACGTCGCCACCTTCAATACCGAGGGCATGGAGCGCCTGGAACTGACCCAGCCGGAGAAGGCCAGGCAGCTCAAGGTGATCTGGAAGTCGCCGCTGATCCCGGGCGACCCGCTGGTGTGGCGCAACAACCTGAGCGACGAGCAGAAGAACAAGCTGCGCGACTTCTTCTTCAAGTACGGCGCCAACGCCGAGCAGAAGAAGGTCCTCGCCGACCTGCAATGGTCGAAGTTCCAGCCCTCCGACGACGACCAGTTGCTGCCGATCCGCCAGCTCGAGCTGTTCAAGCAGCGCACCGACGTGGCGAACAACGCCAACCTCGGCGCCGAGGAGAAGGCCGCCAAGCTGAAGGCCCTCGACGAGGAGCTGGCCAAGCTGGAGAAACGCATGGCCGAGCGCGAGCAGAAGACCGCCGCCAACGCCGGCTGATCCACCCCGGGCGCGGCCGGCGCCGCGCCCCACCCGATTCGCCAATACCGCTGTCGAGATTCCCGATATGAGCACTCTGAGCACCACCGCCGCGGCGGCCGCCACCGGCAAGCCATCCTGGGGACGCCTGGTCGGCTGGGGCCTGTTCCTCGCCATCCTCGCCTGGTCCTGGAAGGGCGCGGAAATGAACCCGGCCGTGCTGTTCCGCGACGCCGGCAACATGGCGACCTTCGCCGCCGACTTCTTCCCGCCGGACTTCGGCAACTGGAAGCTCTACCTCAGCGAGATGCTGGTCACCGTGCAGATCGCCCTCTGGGGCACGGTGCTGGCCATCGTCTGCGCTATCCCGCTGTCGATCCTGGCCTCCGAGAACATCGTGCCCTGGTGGGTCTACCAGCCGGTGCGGCGGGTGATGGATGCCTGCCGTTCGATCAACGAGATGGTCTTCGCCATGCTCTTCGTGGTCGCCGTCGGCCTGGGCCCGTTCGCCGGCGTGCTGGCGCTGTTCATCAGCACCACCGGGGTGCTCGCCAAGCTCTTCGCCGAGGCGGTCGAGGCGATCGACCCCGGTCCGGTCGAAGGCGTCCGCGCCACCGGTGCCAGCGCCCTGCAGGAGGTCATCTTCGGAGTCATCCCGCAGGTCCTGCCGCTGTGGATCTCCTATTCGCTGTACCGCTTCGAGTCCAACGTGCGTTCCGCCACCGTGGTCGGGATGGTCGGCGCCGGCGGCATCGGCGTGATCCTCTGGGAGGCCATCCGCGGCTTCCAGTTCGGCCAGACCTGCGCCGTGCTGATCGTCATCATCGTGGTGGTGAGCCTGATCGACGTTCTGTCACAACGCCTGCGCAAGCTGTTCATCTGACGACGCGAGGAGGGCGCCTGGTGCGCCCTTTCCAAACCATGCACTTGTCTAGACAAAGCGAACCGCTGTACCGCGAACTGGCCGAACGGCTGCGCCAGGAACTGCTGGCCTACCGCCCCGGCGACTACCTGCCCGGCGAGATCCAGCTGGCCCAGCGCTTCGCGGTGAACCGCCATACCCTGCGCCGGGCGCTCGACGAACTGGTGCTCGAAGGCCGCGTGCTGCGGCGCCAGGGCAAGGGCACCCAGGTCCTGGAGGCGCCGACGATCTACCCGATGGGCGCCGCCAACGCCTACACCGAGTCGCTCTCGGCCCAGGGCCACCGGGTCGAGGCCCGGCTGCTGGAGGCGCGCCAGCGTCCGGCCGGCGCCGCCGAGGCCACCCACCTGGGGATCGGCGAGGGCGGGCGGGTGCTGGAACTGACCACCCTGCGTTACCTCGACGGCCAGCCGGTGAGCCTGATCCGCCATTGCTACGCCGTTTCCCGCAGCGAGCTGCTCGCCGACTACCAGGGCGGTTCGCTGCGTCGCTACCTGGCCGACAAAGGCCTGCCGCTGACCCGCACCTACAGCCTGATCGGTGCGCGCCTGCCCAACCGCGAGGAGGCGGCGCGCCTGCTGATGCCCCGCCATGCGCCGTTGCTCACCGTCCTCACCCTGTCCCGCGACCGTACCGGCCAACCGGTGGAACTGGCCCAGTCGATCAGCCGCGCCGATCGCTTCCAGTACCAGGTCGCCCCCTAGGAGAAGCCCATGACCGCCTTGCATTCCGATCCCACCATCGCCGCACGACAGCGCTGGATGGGCGTGCTCGCCCGCGCCCGTCGCGAGGAGCTGGACGCCCATGCGGACGCCCTGCGCGATGCCGACTATCACCTGCTGCGCGCCGCCGAGACCGGCATGACCCTGGTGCGCGGACGCATGGGCGGCACCGGCAGCCCGTTCAACTTCGGCGAGATGACCGTGACCCGCTGCGTGGTCCGCCTCGCTGACGGACGTACCGGCTACAGCTATGTCGCCGGGCGCGACAAGCGCCACGCCGAACTGGCCGCCCTGGCCGACGCGCACCTGCAGGGCGCCGATGCGGCGGCCTGGCAGGCGCGCCTGATCGAACCGCTGGCCCGCACCCAGGCCGAGCGCCGCGCCGCCCAGGAGGCGGAAATCGCCACTACCAAGGTGGAGTTCTTCACCCTGGTCCGAGGAGAAGATTGATGACCAGCGCTTCGCTTCCCAGCCCGGCGGATACCGCCGCGCTATTGCAACCGGCGTTCCAGGACCCGGTCCTGGACGCCCAGCGGAGTTTCCGCGCGGCGCTCAAGGCCCTCGCCGAACCGGGGCTGGTACGCAACCTCGACCGCGCACCGGCGCTGGCCGCGTTGCAACCGGCCAGCTACGCACTGTGCCTGAGCTTCCTCGACTCTGACACCCCGCTGTGGCTGGCGCCGGGTCTCGACAGCCCGACGTTGCGCGCCAACCTGGCCTTCCATTGCGGCTGCCCGATCGTCGCCGAGCGCGAGCAGGCGCTGTTCGCCTTGCTCGACGAAGGCGAGCTGGACGACCTGAGCGGCTTCGACAGCGGCAGCGACCGTTATCCGGACCAGTCCTGCACCCTGCTGATCCAGCTCGCCGGCCTCGATGGTGGCGACTCGCTGGAGTGGCGCGGACCGGGTATCGCCGAGGTGCGCCAGGTGGCGTTGCCGGTGAGCGCCGGGTTCTGGGCGCAGCGCGCCGCACGCACCGAATTCCCCAGGGGCCTGGATGCCTTCTTCGCCGCCGGCGAGCGCATCCTCGGCCTGCCACGCAGTACCCGGGTCAGCGAACCCGTCGAGGAGGTGGCCTGATGTACGTAGCCGTCAAGGGTGGCGAGAAGGCCATCGACAACGCCCATCGCCTGCTGGCGCGCAAGCGCCGCGGCGATACCGCGCTGCCGGAGCTGTCGGTGGAGCAGATCCGCCAGCAGATGCCACTGGCCGTGTCGCGGGTGATGACCGAAGGTTCGCTGTACGACGAGCAACTGGCGGCACTGGCGATCAAGCAGGCGGCCGGCGACCTGATGGAAGCGATCTTCCTCCTCCGCGCCTACCGCACCACGCTGCCGCGCTTCGCCGCCAGCCTGCCGCTGGATACCGCCGGGATGCGCCTGCAACGGCGGATCTCGGCGACCTACAAGGACCTGCCGGGCGGGCAACTGCTCGGTCCGACCTTCGACTATACCCATCGCCTGCTCGACTTCAGCCTGCTCGCCGAGGGCGACTACCCCGGCCCCGAAGTGGAGCGGGGCGCGTCCCTGGAGCCTTGTCCGCGCGTGCTCGGCCTGCTCGACCGGGAAGGCCTGATGACGCCGGAGTACGAACTGCCCGGCGCGGTGCCGGATATCACCCGCGAGCCGCTCGACTTCCCCACCGGCCGCGCCCAGCGCCTGCAGGCCCTGGCCCGCGGCGACGAGGGCTTCCTTCTCGCCCTGGGCTATTCGACCCAGCGCGGCTACGGCCGCAACCATCCGTTTGCCGGGGAGATCCGCATCGGCGCCTGCGAGGTCTGGCTGGAGCCCGAGGAACTCGGCTTCGCGGTGCCGGTGGGCGAGATCGAGGTCACCGAGTGCGAGATGGTCAACCAGTTCGTCGGTTCCCGCGAGGAGCTGCCGCAATTCACCCGTGGCTACGGCCTGGCCTTCGGCTACGCCGAGCGCAAGGCGATGGGCATGGCCCTGGTCGACCGCGCCCTGCGCGCCGAGGAATACGGCGAGGAGGTGGTGTCGCCGGCGCAGCAGGAAGAGTTCGTCCTGATGCACTGCGACAACGTCGAGGCCGGTGGCTTCGTCTCGCACCTGAAGCTGCCGCACTACGTCGATTTCCAGTCCGAGCTGGAGCTGATTCGCAAGCTGCGTCGTCCCGGCGTCGCCGAATCCGCGCAACCCACTGTCCAGGAGAAGCGCGCATGAGCCTTTCCCCGCAAGCCAGCGCCGCGCCGGAGCAGGGCTACAACTTCGCCTACCTCGACGAGCAGACCAAGCGCATGATCCGCCGCGGCCTGCTCAAGGCGGTGGCGATCCCCGGCTACCAGGTGCCCTTCGGCGGCCGCGAGATGCCGCTGCCCTACGGCTGGGGCACCGGCGGCATGCAGGTGACCGCGGCCATCCTCGGTGCCGACGACGTGCTCAAGGTGATCGACCAGGGCGCCGACGACACCACCAACGCGGTATCCATCCGGCGTTTCTTCGCCCGCACCGCCGGGGTCGCCACCACCGAACGGACCCCGGAGGCGACGGTGATCCAGACCCGCCACCGGATACCGGAAACCGCCCTGAGCGGCGAGCAGATCATGGTCTACCAGGTGCCGATCCCCGAGCCGCTGCGCTTCATCGAGCCTTCCGAGGCGGAGACCCGGACCATGCATGCGCTCAACGACTACGGGGTGATGCACGTGAAGCTCTACGAGGACATCGCCACCTTCGGCCACATCGCCACCAGCTATGCCTACCCGGTGACGGTGGACGAGCGCTACGTGATGGATCCCTCGCCGATTCCCAAGTTCGACAACCCCAAGCTGGACATGAACCCGGCGCTGATGCTGTTCGGCGCCGGTCGCGAGAAGCGCCTGTACGCGGTGCCGCCGTTCACCCGGGTGGCGAGCCTGGACTTCGAGGACCACCCCTTCGAGGTCCAGCGCTGGGAGGAAAGCTGCGCCTTCTGCGGCAGCCACGAGTCCTACCTGGACGAACTGATCGTCGACGACCGTGGCGGCAAGCGCTTCGTCTGTTCCGACACCGATTACTGCACGCAGCGGCGTGCCCGCCAGGAAGAAGGGGAGGACGCGCAATGAACGCGGTCTGCGAATCCATCGATGCGAGCCTCGACGCGCGCGACCGGCCGCTGCTCTCGGTGCGCGGCCTGACCCGCCTGTACGGGCCGGAAAAGGGCTGCCAGGAGGTCGACTTCGATCTCTATCCCGGCGAAGTGCTGGGCATCGTCGGCGAGTCCGGCTCGGGCAAGTCGACCCTGCTCTCGCTGCTCTCCGGACGCTGTCCGCCGGACGCCGGCACGGTCGCCTACCGCGACGACGGCGACCGCTGGCTGGACCTCTACGCCGCCAGCGAAGCCGAGCGGCGCACCCTGCTGCGCACCGAGTGGGGCTTCGTCGAGCAGAACCCGCGCGACGGCCTGCGCATGGGCGTGTCCGCCGGCGCCAACATCGGCGAACGGCTGATGGCCCAGGGCGTGCGCCATTACGGTCGGCTGCGCCAGGCCGGGCTGGACTGGCTGGAACAGGTGGAGATCGATCCGCTGCGCATCGACGACCTGCCGCGAACCTTTTCCGGCGGCATGCAGCAGCGCCTGCAGATCGCCCGCAACCTGGTCTCGGCGCCACGCCTGGTGTTCATGGACGAACCCACCGGCGGCCTCGACGTGTCGGTGCAGGCGCGCCTGCTCGACCTGCTGCGCGGCCTGGTGCGCGAGCTGGACCTGGCGGTGGTGATCGTCACCCACGACCTGGCGGTGGCGCGCCTGCTCGCCGACCGCCTGATGGTCATGCGCCGTTCGCGGGTGGTGGAAGCCGGTCTCACCGACCAGATTCTCGACGACCCGCAGCATCCGTACACGCAATTGCTGGTGTCGTCGGTCCTGCAACCCTGAGCCGAAAGCGTCGGCGCCGGTCCGCGCGACGGGCGCCCGGAGAAGTAGCGATGAACAACCTGATCGAGGTCCGCGACCTCAGCAAGACCTTCACCCTGCACCAGCAACAGGGCGTAGTGCTCAATGTGCTGCGCGGGCTCAACTTCAATGTCGCCGGCGGCGAATGCCTGGTGCTCCACGGACGCTCCGGCGCCGGCAAGAGCACCCTGCTGCGCACGCTCTACGGCAACTACCTGCCGGCCGGCGGCAGCATCCGCCTGCGCCACGCCGGCGACTGGCTGGAACTGGTCGGCGCCGAGCCTCGCGAGGTGCTCGCCGTGCGCCGCCAGACCCTCGGCTACGTCAGCCAGTTCCTGCGGGTGATCCCGCGGGTGGCGACCCTCGACGTGGTCATGGAGCCGGCCCTGGCCCGTGGCTGGAGCCGCGACAGCGCCGAACTGCGGGCGCGCAGCCTGCTGGCCCGGCTGAACATCCCGGAACGCCTCTGGCAACTGGCGCCGGGCACCTTTTCCGGCGGCGAGCAGCAACGCGTCAACATTGCCCGCGGCTTCATGGTCGAGTGGCCGATCCTGCTGCTCGACGAGCCGACCGCGTCCCTCGACGAAGCCAACCGCCAGGTAGTGCTGGAACTGATCGGCGAAGCCAAGGGCGCCGGCGCCGCGTTGATCGGCATCTTCCACGACCGCGCCGCCCGCGAGGCGGTGGCCAGCCGCTACCTGGACATGAGCCAGGAGCTTTCCCGCCAGGAGCAAGCCCATGTCGTCTGAACGCGTTCTCAGCAATGCCCGGGTAGTCAGCGCCGAGCGGGTCTTCGTCGGCAGCGTGCTGCTGCGCGACGGCCTGATCGCCGCGGTCGACGAAGGCCGCAGTCACCTGGCCGGGGCCGAGGACCTGGGGGGCGACTACCTGCTGCCCGGCCTGGTCGAGCTGCACACCGACAACCTGGAGAAGCACATGACCCCGCGTCCCGGCGTCGACTGGCCGTCGGCCTCGGCGGTGCTGGCGCACGACGCGCAGATCGTCTCCGCGGGGATCACCACGGTGTTCGACGCACTGTCCATCGGCGACGTCAACCCCAAGGGCAAGCGCATGCAGCAGTTGCCGAAGATGCTCGAGGCCATCGGCGAGGCCGCCGCCAGCGGCGACGCGCGCGCCGACCATCGCCTGCACCTGCGTTGCGAGGTCAGCCATCCGCAGACGCTGGAGGTGTTCCGCGAACTGGTCGAGCATCCGCTGGTGCAACTGGTCTCGGTGATGGACCACGCCCCCGGCCAGCGCCAGTTCGCCAGGCTGGAGAAGTACCGCGAGTACTACCAGGGCAAGTACCACCTGAGCGATGCCGAGATGGACGCCTTCATCGTCGAGCAGGTAGCCAACTCCGAGCGCTACAGCGACGCCGCCCGTGCGGCCATCGTCGATGTCTGCCAGGGACGCGGCCTGTCGGTGGCCAGCCATGACGACGCGACCCTCGCGCATGTCCGCGAGTCGGCCGGCTACGGCATGGCCATCGCCGAGTTCCCGACCACCGTGGAGGCCGCCAGGGCCAGCCACGAGCACGGCCTGCAGGTGCTGATGGGTGCGCCCAACGTGGTCCGCGGCGGTTCCCATTCGGGCAACGTGGCGGCGGCGCAACTGGCGGGAATCGGCGTGCTGGATATCCTTTCCAGCGACTACTATCCGGCCAGCCTGCTGCATGCGGCCTTGCTGCTCGCCGGCGAGCACAGCGAGTATGATGCGATCCGCTACGACCTGCCGCGCGCGGTGGCGATGGTCAGCCGTACCCCGGCGCTGGCCGCCGGGCTGACCGATCGTGGCGAAATCCGCGTCGGCCTGCGCGCCGATCTGCTGCAGGCGCGGGCGCTCGGCAACAACCAGCCGGTGGTGCGCCAGGTCTGGCGCGGCGGGCAGAGAGTGTTCTGATGACAGGCAGACTGATTTATCTGATGGGGCCTTCCGGCTCGGGCAAGGACAGCCTGTTGCAGGCCGCGCGCGAGCCCCTGGCGCTGCGCGGCTGCCGTATCGTGCGGCGGGTGATCACGCGCTCCGCGGAAGCGGTGGGGGAGGACGCCCAGGCGGTGACCCCGGCGCAATTCGACACCCTCGAGCGGGCCTCGGCGTTCGCCATGAGCTGGCGCGCCAACGGCCTTTGCTATGGCATCCCAGTGCAGATCGACGAGTGGCTGGCGCAGGGCTACGACGTGCTGGTGAACGGCTCGCGCGGCTACCTGGCGCAGGCCCGCCGGCGCTATCCGGATCTGCTCGCGGTCCTGCTCGGGGTGAAACCCGAGGTGCTGCGCCAGCGCCTGCTGGCGCGCGGCCGGGAAAGCCCCGAGGAAATCGAGGCGCGCCTGGCGCGCAACGCCGAGTTCGCCGCCGGCCTGGAGGGCCCGCTGTTCCAACTGGACAACTCCGGTGACCTCGACGACACGCTACGCAGCCTCCTGGCCCGTCTCGGCAGCGACCGCGCATGCGCCTGACCCTGCTCGGCACCGGCGATGCCCGCCAGGTGCCGGTCTACGGTTGCGATTGCCCGGCCTGTCGCAACGCCCGCGCCGACGCCGGCCTGCGTCGCCGTCCCTGTAGCGCGCTGCTGGAGTGCGCCGGCCAGCGCTGGCTGATCGACAGCGGCCTGGTCGATCTCTGCGAGCGCTTCCCGCCCCATAGCCTCGACGGCATCCTCCAGACCCATTACCACGCCGACCACGCCCAAGGCCTGCTGCACCTGCGCTGGGGCCAGGGCCTGGTGATCCCGGTGCATGGCCCGGCCGACCCGGAGGGCCTCGCCGACCTCTACAAGCATCCGGGCATCCTCGATTTCAGCCAGCCCTTCGGCGCCTTCGAGCGGCGCCAGTGGGGCGCGCTGGCGGCGACCGCGCTACCGCTGGTCCACTCGAAGCCGACCTTCGGCTACTTGCTGGAGGGGGCTTCCGAGGAGGGAACGATACGGCGTCTGGCCTACCTCACCGATACCGTCGGGCTGCCGGCGGACAGCGCCTCGCGATTGCTCGCGGCGCCGCTGGACCTGCTGGTGCTGGACTGCTCGATGCCGCCGCAGGAGCGGCCGCCGCGCAACCACAACGACCTGACGCGGGCACTGGAGTGCATCGAATCGCTGCGTCCCCGGCGGGCCGTGTTGACTCACGTCGGGCATGCGCTGGACGCCTGGCTGCTGGACCACCCCGCTGCGTTGCCCGAGGGGGTGGAACTGGCACACGACGGGATGTGCCTGCCGCTGTGAGCGACGCTGTAGCGCCCGGCAAGGCGTTGTGGGCGAAATCAGTCCAGGCTGGGATCGAAGCGGATTCGCCGACCTACCACCAGCGCAAACAGCAGCCAGGCGCCGGATATGCCCAGCAGTCCCCAGGCGCACCAGGCGAGGAGGGTGGCATCGGGCGGCAGGCTCAGCGCCAGGATCGCGCTGGCGATCACCACGAACAGAAGAATGACGGCGGATCGTGACATGGTTTCACTCCCGGAGCCCTCTCCGTCGGGCTCGCTGTTCCTTGTGCCGGCTCAGTGGCGCCGAGGTTCCGTGGCGCCCTTGTCGCTCAGCGGAAGCCTCGCTGGATATTCTTCTCCTCCGCGCTCTATCAGCCAGAGCAGCCCGTAGACGCCGACCGAAAGGGCCAGGGCGGTCAGCGGCAAAGCCAGGATCCACATGTTCTTTCTCCCTTCCGCCCGCCAGCATCCCGGGGACCTGTGCGGCGGTGTAGCGTCGTTGGATGCCGGTCTCCCGGCGCTTGCTTCGTCAGAATGTCCAGGCCTGTTCGTCGGCCGCGGTCACCAGCGCCGTGCCGCGCTCGTCCTCGCCTACGGTGACGATGCGCGGGGATTCTTCGGGCGCCTGGATCACCAGTCGCTGCGCAGCGGGTGCCCACTGCGGTGTTGCGTTGCTGTCCAGCACTACCGGCTTTTCGCCGTTGCGTTCCTGCGTCCTGTCCTCGTCGCCCAGTGCGCTGTTCTGGAAGACTACGAGAGCCAGCAGGGAAAGAAGTCCGGTGCCGACCAGGTTGCGTGAGCTGCTCATGTTCACCTCCATTTCGTAGCTTTGCCAGGCAGATGGCCAAGGTTTGATCCTGAGGGTCTTGTAGCAGCGGTTGTGCCAACTTTTTTCTATAAAAAATCCTTTTAAATCAATGAATTATATATGTGTCCGAGACTCTCTCACATGCACTTTGCACGGATGGGCATTTTGCCGGTTGCAAAATGCATGATGATGTCAGCCCAGATGCAGCGCCAGGCTTACGCCGTGGCTGGTGAACCCTAGCGCGGCATAGAAGCGCTGCGCGGTTTCCCGGTCCTGGTGACTGGAAAGCGCCAGTTTGTAGCAGCCCCAACTGCGCGCGCGCTCCACGGCCCGGCCGATCAGCTCGCGGCCTACGCCCTGGCCGCGGGCGTGGCGGTCGACCACCATGTCTTCGAGAATCGCCGAGCGGGCGAAATCGTGCGCCAGGTGTTCGATCAGATGCAGGGTGCAGGTGCCGAGCAGGCGCTCGCCGCGCTCGGCCACCAGGGTGACCCGGTCGCCGCGCGGTCGTTGCAGCTGGATGGCCAGCAACGCCGGGTCCGGGCGCGGATCGGCGCTACCGAGTTGCTGTAGCAGCAACGACAGGCGCGGCGCGTCGTGCTCGCTGGCGATCCGCACGTCGAAGCTGGCGAAGGGGGAGTCCGGTATCCGCGGCTGGCGCGGGGCGTCCGGCAGGTCCTGTGCGGCGGGAATGGCGACGGTCTGGTTCATGCTGCACCTCCAGGGTTGCGGAAAATTATGCGCAGCCTTGGTGGCAGTGGCATGACAAACGCTTTCTCTGCCGTTAACATGCCGCCCGGACGCGGCGCACCGCTCGCCATGTCCGGCGTGTCCCGGTAGCTCAATTGGATAGAGCATCCCCCTCCTAAGGGGAAGGTTGGAGGTTCGACCCCTCTCCGGGACGCCAAATATATCGGGCACTTACCGCAAATCGCTTCTCCTGGGCCAGTTCTTTGTCGGGGCATGGTGGGTGCAGTAAGCCTAAAAGAAAGCCCCGTCCTGAATCGCTCAGACGGGGCTTTTCCATGCCGGCCAGCTCAAATGTCTGTCGTCAGCGCCAGCAGGACAACCGGGTGGCCTGCGCCGCTCCCGGTAAGCTCGATCCTCGCTTTCCCTTCTCATCGCGACCTTCGCGCGCGTCTTAATCCTCCGAATACCCTACCAAGCGCATCGCTGGATGCAGCTTCGAGATCTTTCACCTTCATCGAGAGCACGTCCTCATTGTGGTTTTCCGGGCAGTTCTAGCCTAGTGCCATTACGTCGAGGTTTGGGCTCGATGTGATGGTGTGCCTGAGGGCGGTGCCGGCAGATCGCATCCAGGCGGATGAGGTGCTGGAGATAGGCGGAATTTTCCGCCGATCAGGAGGGACCAGAAACTTTCCGGACTCTGGCCGTAGGGGGAGTGCGGAATCATTGCAGATCCTGGCCAAGCCATGCCGGAAAATCTTCCGGTATATGGCGGGAAAGTCTCCGGCACATGCGACGGGCACGCTTTTGTACCCGTATCGGGAGGGATCCCTCGGAGGTGGGTCCGACAAGGTAGGTTTTTCTCACTTTCCCCCATTAGTAGTGGTCGTGATCTGCGGTGCCTGACTGTCTCCTCAAAATTGTGGGCACGGTCGCGCGACCCTCTCCTGAAACGTCACCAGCTCAAAAGAACGTTTTGTGTCCTTTAGCCTGGGCGAGATACCGGGAGTTTTCCTGCATTGCAGGAGATCCAAACTGGCGATTTTCCGGTTTTGCCGGGGTGTCGTTTCATCGTCCTTGGGCATAGCGGGACGGTATCCTCATTGGCCGTCCTCCATTGGAGTTTTTGCCCCCGACGGTGGCCGCAAGGCAGGCCGACTGCGCCACCTCGTCCGAGGTCGGTAGATTCCTGGCTTAATCACCTTGGCCGCGCGCTTGCTCCCGTCTGGATCACGGACAGAAATTTGCGTAAACGCCGTCGGTTCTTAAGACTGGCTCACGGAATACAGTGAACATCTATACGAAACTCGACTGCCGGATATGATCGGCACTGGATTTGGGGCCAGTAGTAAGCCGGGTAGATGATCGAGGGGGCTCCATTGCGAACAGGGATGTGGCAGGAAATGGAGGTTCTTTGTAGGTGCTCATCAAATCCGTTCGATCTTCTAACAGCGAGACGCGAGGGAGAGGACTGGGCGCGCTAAGTACGTCCACGAATCACTCTGCACCATGTTTGTCCGGTTTTGCGATAGTGGGCCGGGCTTTTTATTGCCTGGAGAAAGGATACATGAGGATTAAGGCAAGTCTATTAACCCAGGGGAGGCTACTTTCTGTAGCATGTTTAATGCTCGCGTTGTTCTTTTCTCAGGGCGCTAGGGCTGAATATTATTACTGGTACATGAGTTATTTTGGTAGGAAAGTTTCATCACCTACGGCTGGCTGTGATCTTTATTTTAGCAGTTTTTCCAAGGATCCTGGTCGGGTTTTTGTTATGGAGCCTTCGTCAAATCCAATTGAGGCGGGCAAGGTTTTCTATTGTGTGGTTCGTTCTGGTGATTGGATTCTTTTTAATACTGTTGTTTATCTTAAGGGCGATAGCTGCCCGCTGGGCGCTGAGCTTAATGTTGAAACAGGGACTTGTGATTGTCGTCCGGGCTATGAAATGGATGATATTGGCTGTAAGCTTCCAGATGAAAATGGCCCCGGCAAGGGGGCTCCGCCGCCGGAGGGTTGCGCAGGAAACCCGGTCAATATCACCAATGGCAACAAATATCAGGTCGAGCATGACTTAATAACCCCGATTCCGCTTGCCCGACACTACAACGGCCTGGACGGCTTGTGGCGACATTCGTATTCTGCGCGTATAACCCGCAAGGATGATAGCTACCTACTTTACCGCGAAGACGGAAAGGTCTCGGAGTTCACGGGATCGGGAAGCGATCTAACCTCCATCACAGACCTGGGTAGACTCAGCCGGTTACCAGGGGGATTTATATATGCCTCCGAACTCAACGACGCGATGGAGTTCGACCAGAATGGAGTACTCATTAAACTCACCACCAAGGAAGGTCGCAAGTATCGTGTAGAGCGAGGCGCTAGTCTTACGATTAGCGACGAGCATGGCAACAAGCTCGTTCTCTCGGAGGGAGCCAACCATCAACTCCTGCGCGCTCAGACAGGGGGTATATCCATTGAGTACACATACGACAAGGAACAGCGACTCACTTCGGTAACACGAACAGATGGGCAATACAGCACGAAAACACAGTACCTCTATGACGACCCGAGGAACGGAAAACTACTTACAGGCATCCTGGATAACAACAATCGCCGCTTCGCCACCTGGACCTACGACGACCAAGGCCGCGCCATCTCCAGCGTACACGCCAACGGCGCCGAAAAGGTCTCCCTCGCCTACAACGATGACGGCTCCACCACCGTCACCAACGAATACGGCAAGCAGGCCACCTACCGCTTCCAGGTGATCCAGGGCATCAAGCGCATCGTCGCCATCGAAGGCGAACCCTCTCCCAACTGCCCCAGCAGCAATTCCACCTTTACCTATGACGAACGCGGCCTGCTCAGCAGCAAACGCGACAACAACGGCAACCTGACCACC
>NZ_KV828451.1:0-400 GCF_001836405.1 Pseudomonas sp. HMSC057H01
TGGACCAGCATGACAGGGGCAACCTGGTCAGCGATACCGGCATCACGCTCGATCTGAACAAGGGAAGCCTGGTCAATCGCGCTCAAGGCCTGATCGCCACGCCTGGCACCTTGCTCCTGCGCCAACTCGGCGTGGTGGACAACAGCGGTGGGGAAATCTCCAGCGACCGCGCGTTCACTCTTGCCACCTCCGCGTTGAACAACCAGGGGGGACGCCTGCTCAGCGGCGGAGCCCTGACCTTGCGTATCGCGCAGGCCCTGGACAACAGCCTCGAGGGGATTGTCTCCGGTGCCGGAGGTCTGGATATCCAGGCATTCGTCCTGGACAACCGTAGTGGCTCCATCGGCAGCAAGGGCGCCATCGATATCGGTGTGACCCGCCTGGAAAACGACGCTGGCAC
>NZ_KV828452.1:0-516 GCF_001836405.1 Pseudomonas sp. HMSC057H01
CACCAGGCTGATCAGCATCAGGTGGTTGTCGGTGCCGCCGGAAACCACGTCGTAGCCGCGCCCGATGAACACCTCGGCCATCGCCTTGGCGTTGCGGATCACCTGCGCCTGGTAGTCCTTGAAGCCCGGCTCCAGCGCTTCCTTGAAGCACACCGCCTTGGCCGCGATCACGTGCTCCAGCGGACCGCCCTGGGCGCCGGGGAATACCGCGGAGTTGAGCTTCTTCTCGATCTCCTCGTTGGCGCGCGCCAGGATCAGGCCACCGCGCGGACCGCGCAGGGTCTTGTGGGTGGTGGTGGTGACCACGTCGGCGAAGGGGATCGGGTTCGGGTAGAGGCCGGCAGCGACCAGCCCGGCAACGTGGGCCATGTCGACGAACAGCAGCGCGCCGACCTTGTCGGCGATGGCGCGGAAGCGCGGGAAGTCGAGGGTCTTGGAGTAGGCGGAGAAGCCGGCGACGATCATCTTCGGCTTATGCTCCACGGCCAGGCGCTCGACTTCGTCGTAGTCGATCAG
>NZ_KV828453.1:0-2498 GCF_001836405.1 Pseudomonas sp. HMSC057H01
GGATCACTCTCCACATACCGCCCAGTCTCCGGATCATAGTCGCGGAAGTAGTTGTAGTGCAGCCCGCTTTCCGCATCGTAGTACTGCCCGGGGAAGCGCAGGTTGACCTGGGTGCTGCCCTGGCTCAGCGCTTCGCCGCGGCCGAAGGCGTCGGACTGCCACTGCCAGGCGATCTGGCCGCTGGCGTCGGTGGCCAGGCGCGGGGTGTCGAGGTGGTCGCCATGGAGGTAGAGCAGGGTCGGGTTGCCGACCTTGCCCTGGGCGTCGTAGTCGGCGTCGATGGTGGCCAGCGGCAGGCTGTCCAGCCACAGGTAGTACTGGGCTCGCAGTTTCCGGCCGCTGCCGTCGTGTTCGGCTTCGCCGAGCAACTGGCCGTCGGGACCGTAGAGGTAGGTGGTGATGCTCTCGGGGGTGAGCTTGACGATGCGCTGGCCGAGGGCGTTGTAGCGGTATTCGGCGACCTGCTGGCCGTCGAGGCTGACGCTTTGCAGGCGGCCCTGGGCGTCGTAGGCCAGTTTGCGCGCGGCGCGGTCCTGGGTGAGGTTGCCGGCGGCGTCGCTGGTCACCGCTTGCGCGCCGATGGCGGTCAATCGGTTGCTGTCGGGCGCGTACTGGTAGTCCTGGCTGCTGGCGGTGCCGCCTGAGGCGGGGTTGTCGCTGCGTTGGGTGCGGTTGCCGACCGCGTCGTAGGCATAGCTGCGCCCGCCCTGGACGCCGCGTTCCTCGGTCAGGCGGTCCAGCGGGTCGTACTGGTAGTCCAGGGTGCCCCAGAGGCTATGGCGGTGCTGCTGGATATTGCCATTGGCATCGTGCTGGTAGTCGCTCTGCCAGGGGCCGACCTTCTGCCGCAGCAGTTGGTAGTCCTGGTCGTACTCGCGGCTGAGAGTGATGCCGTTGCCCCAGGTCAGGCGCAGCAGCGGGCCGAAGGGCAGGTAGGCGATCTGCCCGACCAGGGTGCTCGGCGCCTTGTCGCCTACTGCCAGGGTCACGCTGGCGACCTGGCCGCCGGCGTTGCGCGGGTAGCCGATGGCGAGGCCGGAGGGGTAGCCGATCTCCAGCAGTTGGTTGGCCGCGTCGTAGCGGTAGGTCACGCGGTCGAGCAGGGTCTGCTGGTCGAGGCGGATGCTGCGTACCTGCTCGACCAGGTTGCCGCGCTCGTCGTAGCGGTACACCAGGCTGTCGCGGGCACCTTCGATGGCGCCCAGGCGGCCGATGCCCTGGTTGCCGTCGGCGGTGAGGTCGTAGCGGTACTGTACGTCGAGGCTCGGGTCGCTCGGCGAGTGGCGCTCGATCAGGCGATTGAGGGCGTCGTAGCGATACTCGGTGACCGCACCGCGAGCGTCGGTGCGGCGGATGACGTTGCCGGCGGCGTCGTGCTCGAAGGTGGTGGTGCCGCTGTCCGGGCTGACCAGTCGGGTCAGGTTGCCGAGGCCGTCGTATTCGTAGCGGGTGGTGACGCCGCGCGGGTCCTTGACCTCGGTGAGGTTGTCCTGGGCGTCGTAGGCGAGTCGGGTCTTGCCGCCGAGGGGATCGCTCTGGCCGACCAGCCGGTCGAGGGCATCGAAGGCCTGGCTGTGGGCGAACTGGCGCGGGTTGGTTTCGCCGACCGGATTGTCGTTGAGGTCGTAGGCGAAGCTGCGTGTCTGGCCGCCGGCGCCGACCGCGCGGAGCAGCCGGCCAAGCTCGTCGTAGGCCCATTGCTGCTGGCGCACCAGGCTGCCGCTGGCGTCCTTGATGCGCTGGGCGGTGCGATTGCCCTTGGTGTCGACGTCGTATTCGAGGCGTTCGCCGAGGTTGTTGCCGATCGCCACCAGCCGCCGTGCGTCGTCGTATTCGTAGCTCAGCCAACTACCGTCGCCACGGGTGACGCGGGTGATCTGGCCGACCGCGTCGTAGTCGAAGCGGGTGGTGCTGCCGGCGGTGCTGACGGAGGCCAGCCAGCCGTCGACGCCGGTGTAGGCGAGGCTGCTGGTGACGCCGTTGGCATCGGTGATGCTGCCGGGCTTGCCGCGCTCGTCATAGTCGCCGAGGCGGGTGACCTGGCCGAGGGCGTTGGTCACCTGGGTCAGGTTGCCGCGACTGTCGTAGGCATAGAGGGTGACGTCCTGCACATCGGTGCGCGGACCGTCGGCGCGCTCGATCAGGCCGAGGGCGTTGTAGCTGTAGCTCCAGGCGCGCTCGGCCGCCTGCGCGGGCAGGGCCAGGGCGCAGGCCAGGGCGAGGGCGCCGAGACGGGGGAAGTATGGGGGGATGCGCATGGGTGTCGTCCTTGTCAGCGGGTGGTGACGGTCTCGCCGGTCTTGCGTCCCTCGGCGTCGTACTGGTAGCGGGTGATCCGACCGGGCTCGCTGACCTGCACCGGGAGGAACAGGGTCGGGTGCCAGTCGGTTGTGATGGTGCGCGCCTGCGCAGTGCCGGCGGCCTCGGTGCGCGAGGTCTCCAGGCCTCGGGCGCTGTACTGGTAGGTGGTCAGGTTGCCGTTGTTGTCGCGTTTGCTG
>NZ_KV828454.1:0-18304 GCF_001836405.1 Pseudomonas sp. HMSC057H01
GCCGCGCGGCAGCTCGGCCACGCCGACGGCGGCGCGGGCGTGGCCGCCGCGCGCGCCGAGCACCTCGTCGAAATACTCGCTGGCGGCATCGATCACCGCCGGCTGCTGGACGAAACCCGCCGCGCTGGCGACGTAGCCGGTCACCTTGAGCAGCCGCTCGACCCGTTGCAGGCCGCCCAGCGCCTCCTCCAGCGCCAGCAGGCAGCGCGCCGCGCAGAGCCGGGCGGCCTGGCGGGCCTGTTCCAGGTCGAGTTCGCTGCCGACCTTGCCGGTCCAGCGCAGCTCGCCGTGCTGGCACGGCAACTGGCCGCTGACGTAGGCGATGCCGGCGTGGAGCACCACCGGCTGGTAGGCGCCGCCGGCGACGATGGCCGGAGCGGGGGATGTCTGCATGGTCCTGTCCTCGTGGCGGACCCGCCCGGCCACGATGCTCGGGCGGGTCGATGGCTGGAAAAGCGCGACCTCACTACTGTGGGCCGGTTTTCCCGGTCTGTTTTGCGGGAGTCGACGAGCTGCTTGCCAAATCGGCAAAACAAACCGAACTTTAGCCTTGCAACAGGCACCGCCGCGCGAAGTAGACTGAAAACGCCCGACCGTTGAGGAACGCGCAACGATGATCGACCTGGTGATGCTCAAGGACTTCCTCGTCCTCTGTCGGATCAAGAGCTTCAGCCGTGCGGCGCAGGAGTGCCATGTCTCCGTGTCCGGGCTCAGCCGGCGTATCCAGACCCTGGAACAGTGGCTCGGTGCACCGGTGTTCGAGCGCCACAAGCACGCCCTCGAACTGACCGAGGCCGGCCGCCAGCTGCAAGGCGTGGCGCAGGACGCGGTGCGCGCCCTGGACAACCTGCGCCAGTCGATCCGCGAGCGCGACGAGGACGCCCAGCGGCGCATCCGTTTCTGCGCCCCGCACATCCTCTCCTCGGTGTTCTTCCCGCACTGGATTCCGCGCCTGCAGGCGGACTTCCGCAGCGCCAAGTTCAGCGTCGACTGCGATTACCTGCCGCAATGCCTGTCGCGCCTGCGCGGCGGCTCGGTGGACTACGTGGTGGCGTTGCTCGACGAAGGCGAGGCGGTGTCGCGCCGCCTGGGCATCGACAGCGAAGCCGAGTTCCAGCGCCTGGAGCTTGGCCACGAACAACTGGTGGCGGTCTGCGCGCCGGACGCCGCCGGCCAGCCGTTGTTCAACCTCGACCGCCTGCAGACCGAAGCGCTATCGTTCCTCGGCTACTCCGAGGAATGCCACCTGGGCTGGGCCCTGGAACCGCTGCTGCGCGACAGCGGCCTGTTCCTCCAGCGCCATCACAGTTCCAGCCAGACCGAGGGGCTGCGCTTCTTCGCCCAGTCGCGCCTGGGCGTCGCCTGGCTGCCGCATACCCTGGTCCGCGAGGACCTCGCCAGCCGTCGCCTGGTGCGCGCCGGCGGCCAGCGCTTCGACGTACCGCTGCGCTACACCCTGATCCGTCGCCGCCTGCCGCTACCCGGCGAGGCCGAACGCCTGTGGACCTTCCTCGGCGAGCTGGCGCGCCCGGCGCCGCGCTACGCGGTGGTCGGCGCGGCCTCCTGAGCCGCCGTCTCGGCCAGCAGGGCGCGGCGGAATTCACCGACCAGGTCGTCCTGCGCCGAACCGCTGCGGCTGACCATCACCAGCTCGCGCTGGAATTCCAGCGCGCCCAGTTCGATCACCCGTACCCGCGCCGGCTCGCGTAGCCACAGCCCGGCCCGGGGCAGCAGCGCCACGCCGAGACCGTTCTCCACCATCCGCGCGATCGCGTCGATCTCGTCCAGCTCCATCACCTGGCGCGGCCTGAGCTGCTGCGCCTCGAGGAAATCGCCCACCAGGCGACCGCCGAAGGACACATGGTCGTAGCGGATGAACGGTTGCGTGCGCAGCAATTCCAGCGCATCCGTCGCGGTGCATTGCGGCGGCGCGATCAGCACGAACGGCTGGCGCTCGACCCGTTGCGCAGAGAGCCCGCGCGGCAGGTTGAACGGCGGGCGGATGAGGATCGCCAGGTCCAGTTCGGCGGCGTCCACCTGGTCCAGCAGGTGTAGCGAGACGCCCGGCACCACCTGCGGCTCGATGTGCGGCGCCTGTTCGGCGAGGCGCTTGAGCACCTCCGGCAGCAGCCCGGTCTGCGCCGTGTTCACCGCACCGATGCGCAGGCGTCCGCGCGGGCTGTCGCCCTGGCCGATGCCGTCGAACAGCGCGAGGATCTGCTCGGCCGTACGCACCGCCTGCCGCCCGGCCTCGTTCAGGTGCGCCGCGCGCGGCGTGCGCTTGAACAACTCGACGCCGACGCTGCGTTCCAGCGCGCGTATCTGCGCGCTCACCGCCGACTGCGTCAGCCCCACCTGTTCCCCCGCCGCGGCGAAGGAGCCCCGGCGCGCCACGGCGACCAGGGTGCGGAGTTCGCGGATCATCCAAGCCTCGAAAAAAGTATTGCTCAGGCGAAATATTATGCGCTTTCCATCGAAATCGGCACGGCAAATAATCCCGGCACACCCACAGAGGAACCGCGCCATGAGCCTGATGCCCTTCCACCTCGCCATCCCCGTCCACGACCTGCCGGCCGCCCGGCGCTTTTACGGCGAGGTCTTCGGCCTGAGCGAAGGCCGCTCCGCCGAGCACTGGGTCGACTTCGACTTCTTCGGCCACCAGTTGGTCATCCACCAGCATCCGCAGACCGATTCCCAGCGCCACGCCGGCAGCAACCCGGTGGACGGTCACGACGTGCCGGTGCCGCACTTCGGCGTGGTCCTCGCATGGGACGACTGGCACGCCCTGGCCGAACGCCTGAAGCAGCGCGGCACCCACTTCGTGATCGAGCCCTACATCCGCTTCAAGGGCCAGGTCGGCGAGCAGGCCACGCTGTTCCTCTTCGACCCCTGCGGCAACGCGCTGGAGTTCAAGAGCTTCCGCGACATGGACCAGTTGTTCGCCAAGTGAGATTGCCGGCGCTCCGCCTGGAGGCTGCGCTTACTGCGCGCAGTCCGTGCAGAACTCCAGCGCCGCGCAGCTGGACTGCTCATCCGACAGGTTCGACGTCGCGCACTCTTTCTTGCGCACCACGCTACCCAGCGGCGCCAGCTTGAACCGCTCCGGCGGCGGGCTGGCCGGCTTTGCGCTTGTCGTCCCGTCGAGGTCGGGCTTGAAGGCGTGTTCAAGGTCGCCCAGGCGTTCGTCCAGGGTGGCGGAGGAGGCGAGGGCGGGCGTCAGGGCCAGGATGAGCAGGAGAACGCGGTAGGGCATGGGGTTTCCGGTGTGGGTGGCGATGCGCTGGAGCCGGGCACGGCATCCCCGCATGACGAGGAATCGAAGCGGCCATTCAAGGCGATTGCGTGTTGGCGCTGGGATGCGCTCGCTCTCTGTTTGGCATTTTGTGAAGCGCTTCACGCCTTGCCCGAGCGGCGCCTTGGCCGGGTAAAACCGTCACCGCACAGTCCCCTTCCACCTTCATCCCCCTGCGACGCACCTCGCAATGCAACCAGCATCCCGGCTGCGCCACCCTCTACCTGGACTGCAGCGCAGCCAGCGAAGACCTGTTCGACACCGCCCGCCGCCGGCTGGAGTCGGCGATCGGAACGCTGAGCGTCCTCGACCTGCTCGACGAAACCGAAGACCGGCGAAAGCACCGCCGCATCACCGGCTCCTTGCTGTCGCTGTTCGAGGCGGAATACGCACGCAGACACCGATAACCGACGGAGGCGGTGCCCCCCGGCGAGGCCGGGGGGTTAGAGGAGTCTCTATGTGAGCCGGTATGTTCATTGAGCCGAATTCACACAGGCCTTAACTATGAGCGTCTGTGCCGTACTATCCGCCTTGTCTGGCTAGGCTGTTGTGGTGAATTGGGCATGCCTCTTCGCTACATGCCTAACGATCTCAAGTAGGTATAGGTTTCTAGTAGAGGGGCATTGCTCCCGCTCTTTGCCAGGTTCGATTTTGGGCAGGTGCCTGATAGGCTGTCGCTCAACCATCATGAAAGGACTCTGCAGCTATGCCCGCCGTTATCGCTGAGAATGATGTGTCGATCTGGGACGACGAAACTGGAGCTGTCTACCACTACCCAAGGCGATACAGCGCCATCCTTAAGCCAGGGGTGCAGGTGGTTTACTACAAGGGCAAGCTGACAGATAAGTCCTTTGCTGATCAGCGCCTCAGTGCTCAGCCGCATTACTTTGGTATTGCGCGTATCGGCAAGGTTTACCCTGACCCTGAAAGCTCGAAAGGTGATCTCTTCGCGTTGATCGAGAGTTTTCAGCCATTTGAGCAGGCAGTCCTGGCAAAAGAAGGGAATAGCTACCTAGAGCCCATTCCGCCATCGAAGGCCAGCAACTACTGGCGTAGTGGTGTCCGGGAGATTGGACAGGTCACCTTTGATAGCATCCTGGCAAGGGCCGAGATTAAGCCTTTGCAGGTTGCCGAGAGTTGGGGCGATAGAGCTTTGGGGGGCTTTGAGTCTCGCACCGAGGGCAGTCTGTCCACCTACTACGGGGTCCGCTACGAGCGTGACCCAACGCTGCGTCTCCAGGCAATTGCGATTCATGGTGTAGCTTGCAAGGCGTGCGGTTTTGATTTCGGAAAGGCATACGGCGAGTACGCGAAGGGTTTTATCCACGTTCACCACACGCAGCCCATTTCTGAGTTCGAAGCCCCCAAAGCCGTGAACCCTGAAACTGACCTGGTGCCCCTCTGTGCAAATTGCCATGCAGTTGTTCATCGCAGGCGTGATCGAACTCTTAGCGTCGATGAGCTGAAGGGGCTTGTTCGTGGGAGGTGGGTTTGCGCGGAGGCTGATGTAGTCGTTTAGGTAAGGAAAAAGAAGGAAAAAGGGGACATATTTATTTTTCTGTCAGGCTCGCCTCATAGGGAGTGTAGCCTTGGCGAGCACTTTTGATCCCAGAAAACGTAAGCCCCTACGGGCGCTCCGGCAGTGAGTTCGTCGCGTCCAAGCATGGCTCAGTGTTGAGCAATTTGTCGCGCCAGCGGGGGAGTTCGCTGTCTTCCACATCCAGCCGTTTCAGCCATTGATCGGCCGCCCAGCCCACCAGCCGCAATTCGCCGTCGTGGGAGCCGCCGTGTAGCGAGCCGACGGTTTCATAGCGAATGCCTTTGAGCGCGTGGTTCAGCAGCACATACGGAGCGGGTCTGGAGTCTTCCGCATCACCCGCGATATAGGGATAGGCACCGGCCTGGATTACCACGCCATCGCCGTAGCGGTAGAAGGCAAAGTGGCTGGAGGGCAGTTGCGCACGCAGGGCATCGAGCCCGCCGGCCAGCGCCAGGCGCTCGTTGTTCAGGAGGGTTAGCCAACTGACAGTTTTGATTCTTGTAGGTTTGAACTCGGGAGTATTGGCCAGCAGACAAGCCGTCCCTACATCCAAACCCGGCATACGCGCCGCCATAAAGGCTTCGGAGGGCTCGTCATTGTCCCAACTGGTCGGCGAGAGATTGTAGGCATGCCCCGCATACCCCTGCTCCGGCTCTAGTCGCCGTGCGAAGTCAATAAACAGCTGTAGGAAATCCAATGGCTGCCGCTCTTGATATAGCAGAGGTACGGAGAACTCCAGAACACTAAGATCATGCCCCATTTTGGCTTGCCAGCTCCGCTTGCCGTAAATATCAAACAGCCAGGCGCCTGCATCGCGGGATTTCTTGCCGCTGGTGTAGCAGAAGCTGAGATGATCGTCTTCATCCATTGCCCCCATCATCTCGCGCAGTGGTTGGGTGTCACGGTATGCGGTCAGTGGCTTTCCTTGTGCAGGCTCTTCACGCCAGAGCCAGGTGAGGTGAGGCTCTGCTAGGCGCTTGAACTCATCGAAGCATTGGCATAATGACTCACGTACCAGTGGGGTATGGGCCTCTTTGAAGTAGAGAGTACCGCGTAGGCAAAGCACGGCACCGATATAGTCTTCGGGGCCGCCCTTCATCAACAGGTTGCCGGCTATTTCCAGTAGATGGGGTTGCTTGGCTAACTCTGCAGCCAGATCGAATGGCTGTTCCATGGGCTTTTCCTCTTGATCAATAGGCGGGAATCATCGGGCGAGGGGAACGGCCTCGGGTCAAGACGAACATCACTCCACCTGCGATGGCGACGGCCCACCCTGCTTGCTCTACTGGCACCTTGGATCGTTGATTTTCCTGGCCACAGTCGCAGTCGGAGGGTTTCATTTCAACAATCTTGTTCTTGTTGCCGGCAATCGCTGCATAATCCTCAAGTTGTTCCCTATTATGTGGGTCAGGCGGAAACTTCATCTCCACCACCTGTTTGATATTGTCCTGGGTTGGCGGCCTGTTGGGATTCTGAACGATGATCACGTCGGGCCTGCGAATCATTCCTTTCCCTGGCTTGAACGGCGGATGCTCCGGATCTTCATCCCAATACTTGCTGATCCATCCCGGTATCCAGCCATGTGGACTGTTACCGGTCTGGCTATCGAGAATCGGCTGCGGTGGGTTCTTGGTCATGTCGTAGCTGACCTCGGGCTTGTAGGGGCTGCGTCCCTGGAGAACTTCGTCCAACTCTCCCAGCCGCTGTGCCACGCACGCCTGCTTGAGGCTTTTGCCATCCTGGCTGAGGTTGGGCGTGCTGCTGCAATGGCAGACCGCCGAGCACAGCACCTTCTTGTCCTGCGGATCGAGCCTGGATTCCAGGGTGCCGACGGGGTTGGTCCTGCCTTCGGGGCTCATGCCTCCCCGGGACAGGCTGGGCTGGTCGCTCATGCGTCGCCCCTCTGCACCAGGTCGATGTAGAGGGTCTCCGCGGTGGGGCGCTCGATCCAGGAGGTCATGCCGTCGGCATCCGTGGTGTCGAACGCATTCCAGCCGCCACTCGACCAGACCCTGACCCGGCGTCCGGCGACGGGCTTGCCCGTTTCGTGGTCGATGAGCTGGAAGCGCCCGGAACAGGGCACGCTGTTGCGGTTAAGGGGAAGGGCGGGAGCGCGCGGGGCGGGCGTGAAGACGTCGCCGATGAGTACCGTCCCCGAGCCGCCGATCACCACGTTGCCGTGCGCCCCGATACTACCCAGCGTCACCGCCGGTAGGCCGTTGATGAGTACCGTCGACGAAACGGCTGAGATCATCGGGCTTCCGCAGGCTGAGGTGTCGCCTTGCCGTGCTGCCGGCAGGCCGTCGAAAACGACGTCGGGAGAGCCCTGGACGATGGGGTTGCTGCCATGCCCTGGCACTGGGCAGGTCGTTGGATCGGTGACGCGGGCGGCGGGTTTTCCACTCATGTGCGGGTCCTTGCATCAGTGAGATGTGCTGGCCGTTCTGGCGGCCAATTCGGGATTGAACGAGTCGGCACCTATCGCCAGCGGAAGAAACGCAGAAGGGGACTTCTCCTTGTCCCACCTCCCGGCATTGGTTTCTTCTCCGGCCCGCCGAGGACCGTAGCGAGGTGCGCCGGTCAGTCTTGAGGGTGCGACGCGGAAGCGCCGGCTACCTGCAGCGCTGCAACTTCCAGCCGGGCGTCGCGGCGGGTCTGCTCCGTATGGCCCTGGATGATGCCGGGAATCAGGAAGGCATCGACGATCCACCAGATGCCGGTAATGATCAGGGGGAACAGGGTGAAACAACCGATCAGCGTGATGATCAGTTGGGTAACCGCCGTGCCGGTTTTCCCCAGGTAGAAGCGGTGTGCGCCGAAACCGCCCAGGAAGAACCACAGAAGATAGGCGGTGCCGGTGGATTTCTGGGCGTTGGAAACTTTCTGCTCCACGAGCATTTCAGACTGTAGTGACATGAGTTTTCCCACTGATCCATGCGGAAGACATGGTGGGAATTGAAACGTTGCCAACGGTGTTTTTTCAAGCGTCCAGTCTGAGGATGTTTTTGATTTGTAGTTTTATTGCGGGGCTCTGGAAGAGTCGGCCAGGAGTCGGAACTCCTGGACTTCGTAGAAGTGCTTAAAACAAACTGGCGAGTGGCTGGAGTTTATTGGCGAAAGGCGTCCGGCCGGGCGCCTTTCGCTTTTGTCCGTTAACTTCATAGTGGCGTGGTTTCGAACTTTATCTTTTGATAGTTCTCGAAAATGAACCTGTCTTCCGGCGACAGGGCCGTTTCGTCGAAGGGCAGGATCGCGCCGTCATGCATGACCTTGTAGTCGCGAGAGGTGATTTTCGTCTCCGCCGTGGTGAATGTACTCATGAAGCGCTTATGGGCATCCCCCTGGAACTCCTTCCTGTGCTGGAGGAAGTAGGCGAAGTCCATGTGCCCAACCATGAAGACGATGTTCCAGTCCTTCCTGGCGGCTATGTCCCATTTCCACATGGCGGAGAGTTTCCGCCTAATGGCCTGGTCGGACTCCCTCAGGGCCTTCTTGAGACAGTCGAAGGCGTAGGTACTGTCTATGTCGAATTCGCAGATGGTCAGGTAGTTCACGAACTTTTCGCCGAAGACACAACTGGAGCCGAGGGTGAAAATCTCGTATCCCGGGTAATACCTGCGAAAGAAATCAAGTTCCGTCAGGAACCAGTCTTCCAGTGCGGGTCGGCTGCTCTTTCCGTAGACGTTCTTGACGATGTCTGGCGTATATTCGAACCCTTCGCTGGTGCAGGTCAGAACGTTCTTCTCATCTTTGGCGATGACTATCCTGTTTTTTGCTCCTTTCGGTTCCTTTTTCATTTTTCTTGTCCTTCGAGCGTCTGTGGAGGCCGGTTTATCGTGTTTTGGAATCTCTGTTTTAGGTTTCGCTTTCCAGGGATATAAGACGCCTGCTTACCCTGGTAGTGAGTGTCTAGCTCAAATTCTTTTTCTGTGCTTGACGAAAAGTATGCGTCGGTTTCTCGGAGGCTCGTTTTCTTGGACGGGGAGTTTCGAACCTGAATCCATGAATGTTTTCCTGCCAGCGTTCCAGAGCCTTGTTGGCGGCGGAATCGAACGGTCTCATTAACAGATTCGGGAAATATCATTCCGCGCGTCCGCAGCCAAAAGAGCGGGCTGGCGAAGCTCGCCGGGTGTCGGTCACGGTAGGGGAGGGAGCAGCAAGGCGAGCCGGCAACAGGAAAGGCCCGGCGCTGGAGGAGCAGGCAAGGGACTGGGCAAAGAAAAAGCCCCTGAAATTCACTAGGAAAATCAGGGGCTTATCGTTTGCGTTTGGTGGAGCCGGGGGGATTTGACCCCGTTTCTGGCTTGACTATTGATGGCCATTATTGGCTAACGCCGCAGAAATAGGGGCATTCAGAAGGGCCGTACAGGCCATTAGTAACAAGTATCGGCAAGTTAATTCGACACTTTTTCGGCAGGCAACTAGCATTCATCTATCTGGAATTTTTCATAAAGACTGAATTTCGAAAAGCCATTAATACTTAGAAAGTAGCGGTAGCGTCTAACTGAGCTTTACTCAACTGTCCAGCTGGGATATTAGCGTAATGGAAATTCCTTCTGTATAAAGAAGCACTATGGCTTCAATAGAAAGTCGCTCCAGAAGAAGCGTCCGCCGCTGGGCGATACTCCGATTTTTTGGGACGAAATATTTGTTCAACCTAATGGTCTCGAAAATATCTTCAGATGATCCAGTCTTTATAAATATTTCATCAGCCAGACCAAGCGCTACGACATTTGCAATTCGCTTTTCAATGGTTTCGAAAGGACGATTCTCACCTTTATTTGTTTTTACTAAAGAATCATCATCTACACCGATGATCAATGTATCGCACAGTGTTTTGCATTTTTCTAGATATATCTTATGTCCTTGGTGGAAGAGATCAAAAACTCCCGACGTATATCCTAAATCTCCTTTCAGAGTCTTGTGGGCTATGGCACTCAGCGAGTAATAGTTCAATTTCATTTTATTTTTAGCAGTCTAGTTGCGAGAAGCGCGACATCAGTAGTTCTGTAGGTCCCGAGGTAGAAGTTGATCGCGCTGCCGTTTTCGTGAATAACCTCGACTAGAGGCTGCAAGGCTTTAGAAATCGCTTCATCTCTAAGGATGCCTCCACTGCCAAGGCCAAATACCGGAATGAAAACTGAAGAAAAATTATTGGCCACGCAGTGCTTAACTACAAACTCATAAATTTTCCTATTTGCAGTGCTTTCTATAAGATTAACACCTGTGTCTCGCTTCTCGAGAGCTACAGCGTGGATGATAGACTGGATTCCGTTATGTATGGAATTATATGGAGGCGCAGCTACGCAAATCCCTAAAGAGTATGGACCTTTATGCAGCTGATTTGATTTCCAAGTCTCTCGCATTCTGAAGATGATCTATATGCAATGTGCCATCGCTATTGAACGATGCGGACAATCTTCTGATCCTTCCTGATACAGAGGTTCCGCTAATACTGCCCAGATGGAGATTGGTATTCTCGGATGTTACGACCACTTCTATTCCGGAAATTGCCATTACACTACCGCAGTAGCAGTATATTTTGGAATTCCCAACCATTGCCGGCGCGCTAATGGTTTTGCTATCGATTAAGCTCTCTTTTTGGTTTTTCGAGTATCGTTGGGAGAGCATTGCAAATAAAAATGTTAGAAGAAGAAACAAAATCCCTACAAGCAGGGAGGAGGTTTGAGTATCGCATATACTTGTTTCAATGCTAGAAACCGCCTGCTCTAATGCCTGCTGCCAGAAAGGTGTCGAGAACGCTCCTCCGCTTATTGCTAGCGAGCCAATAGCAAGCTTTTTGTATACAGTGCGAGGCTTCGCCAAGCTTTTGATTATTAGATCAAGTAGAAGAGAGAGAATTTTATAAGATCCATTTAACAGCCTATCTTTATATTTTTCCAGTGAAGCTGCATTGTCAATACGGGGTCTGGGCATATTGGTTGTGTAATGCCTTGTTTTCCCGGAGAGTTCTATTGAGTCTCAGGGTCGAGGTATATAATTCGATCAATTTCCGAAAGCGGTTTGGCGTTAGCTTTTGGCTCTCCGCCATCCAGTGTGTAATACCATATTGAGTCTCTGTCCTTGTTAAAGGCACAGCCGTCCACTCGTTCTTTGCCTTTCTCTATTACGACTTTGTGGCATGTATGTACAAAAGATAGTGCGATTTCTTCGCCATCTACTTTTGCCTTGTTGTATGAGAGAAGTGTGAGGACTATTAGGTAGGTCAGGATACACAGCCCGCTAATCTTTCCGAAAGGTACCACGAGGCATTCTATCTTTTCTGCAATCTCTAAGAACTCAGAGGAAACGTTCGTATGCTTTTTTATAGAAATCGCTACCGAGATAAATATAATAAAAGAAAGAAGGGAGATTAGGCCGATGGCAGCAACTATTAAATGGGTTGAAAATATTTCAAATGTTATTATGCCTCCGTCATAAAATATCTTATCTATCGCTGGCTGGCTGAATATTGGGTTTACCCCAAACACCCTCATGAAGGCGGAGTTCTGTGCAATCCCCGATGCATAAACACACCCAGTTACTAGGAGAGCACTGCTCAAGGGCTCAATTATTTTCATTGACGCCTCTCAGTTCAATTACATTGATTCCGTATTTGAACTTTTCAAGTGCTTCTGTCCTGGTCGCCGTCATTTCAAGCTGGAGATTGCTCTTGACCTCTCGAGTAGCTCGATCACTTTCTAGCTTCTCAAGCTCTGAGCTTTTATCATTTAACTTTCTCGCAATCCCTTTGAGTGCCGTAGATGGTTTGGCTGGTTGGAATTTATCTTTGAACATGCTGCTCGATGGGCTGTCTTCATTGATTTTGACAACGGCGGTCGCTGCATTTTTTGCATCTGAAATTGTCTTCAGCTCCGCTGCTGATAATTGCCCTGTCAACAGGAGGCATATAATAACTCCCGCTCCAACTTGAGTAATTAAGTCGTACGCTTGGGAAAGTGGAATTTTACACCACATGTCTCCTGGCGACATGAATTCAGCTTGGCAGGAAACAAAGTCCGTCTCCGAAAACATCTGCTTTTGCAGTAGAAGCAAGAGTTTTCTCGAGTCAATTTCCCCGTCCGAAACCAATTCTTTAATTAGTTTCTCTGCTAAAGATATGTTTTCGAATAGCTTGCCTACGACAAGAGAGTTAATATCTCCCTCTTTGAGTATCTTGTTCGAGAAATAGAGATGATCACCATCGGTAAAGAACGGATAAATCAGATGAAATATTTTAACCTTATGCTTGCTAAGATTTGTTACCGTCTGCTGACCACGTGTGGCTCGTCGTATGGTGTGCGGAAGATTTTTGCCATTTATCATCGGCCCCCAAATTACCCTTTTCCTGAACTTGTAACGAAGTACTGGTCCCTTGGGGATTTCATCATTTGCTCTAGGTAGTTCAATCGGCGAGTGATCAACAAAGGCTTCACTTTCACTGCAGACACCAATGTTGTAGCCGTCAGTTTCATTCTTGGTTACAATTATGTCGCCAGCTTGTATGTCATACGCAAACCTTTTAATTTGAGCAAGCAGATTTAATCCTCTCCTGTTAAGCCTTTTTGTCTCCCTTTCGGTTTTGTTGTCTACTACAAAATCATAGTAGTCCTTGTTTTTTAGCAAGACTGATCTTAATTTTCCTTCGCTGGGGACCTCACTTCCCAATCTATTTCCTAGGATTTTTTCTAGGTGATTAATTGCAATTACGCCGCCCGTCCTGAAGTTTCTTGCGTAAATTCCTGAGCTCGCTCTGATAAACCAAATCTTTTGATCTTTGTTGAGGTAAGCAACTTTAATTCCTGTATCTGCCATTTTTATGCTTCCCGCGAAAAACAATCTACTAGTTAAGGTAAAGACTGCTAGTTGCTGTGGTATTAATTTTGACTCTAATCAAGGAGGTGCTTTTTATACTCGGCCAAATATATTTATGATCTAGTAATTCTCCACAAGATTCGGTCTTCCTCTGTGCGGATTTCGGCGTAGGATTCTGATTGTGTTGCTGCCACCAGAACTGGCACTGGGATGATTTGAAGCGTTTTTCCTGCGCCACCCGTGCTTGCTCTGCCTGCACTTGGGCGAGTTGCTCAGCGCGCCGCTGTTCTCTGGCCTCTTCCTCAGCCGCTGTTCGCTGCTGCATCTCTGCCTTCGCGCGTCTGGAGTTTTGCTCGGCTTGCTGCATGGTCTGCTGCATATAGGCGGCTGCGTCGTTGAGGGCGGCCTTGATGCGCCGTTCCTGGATGTAGTCGTAGAGAAGCTTCCCGCCCCACAGGCCGCCGACGATGATGATGGCGGCCAGAATGATGGCGTGGCTGGGGTCCATGGGAGTGTGGGCGTGACGAGGTGGCGCGGCTTTGCGGCCTCGACGTTCGTTGCGATCGTCGATTTCCTCGTCCATGTCGAAGCTCAGGCTATTGAGCTGCTCGTTGATCTCGCGCTTTGCCATGCACGTTGCGTCCTTGCTTGCTAGCGGACTCAGGGTCTACGTGGGTCGATTCTAACCGGCCTGTAGGATGATGGCATCTTGAAAGTACGATAGTGCCGAAACGTGTTTTCAGCCTTGTAGCACCTCCGCCCTCTGCCATGTTGCTGCGACCAGCAACCGCAACAAGGAGCGGAGCGATGAGCTATCTCGTACTTCAGCGTCATGCCAATGAGCAGATCGTGCTGACTGCGCACCCGGATGTCAGCGATGAGGACCTGATAAGGCAAATCAGGGATCAGGGGATCGCGGTGTGTGTGACGCGCACTGGGGATGACTTGCAGGGCCACTCACTGCGCGATGCGCCTCGGCGACTGTCGAAATGCTGCAATTGGCTGCTCGATTGGGTGACCCCCTGGCGACGGCCCTGGATGCGTCTTCGTATGCGAGCTTGCGTCGGAAACGGCTGGAGGAGGGGATATCCGGGAAGACTCTGAACAACGAACTGGGCTACCTCCGCGCGGTGTTCAATGAACTGAAGGATCTGGGCCAGATCGACTACGGCAACCCGCTGGCCGGGGTGAAGCTGCTCAAGCTGCAAGAGCGCGAGCTGTCATGGCTGACTACCGAGCAGATCGGCGAGCTTCTCGACTCTATCCGCAGTCGTTGCGACAACCCGCATACCGAACTGGTGACGCTGCTCTGCCTGGCTACTGGTGCTCGATGGTCCGAGGCTGAAAAGCTTCCCGCACACCGACTCCAGGGCAACGTCGTGACCTATGCCGGAACCAAGTCTGGGAAGGTAAGGCACGTGCCGATTCCACCAGAGCTGGCTAACCGGGCGAGTGCACACTGGCGAATGCATGGCCCGTTCACGTCCTGCATTACATCCTTTCGCCGCGCCCTGGATCGCACCACGATTCAACTTCCGCAAGGGCAGGCTAGCCATGCTCTCCGGCACTCCTTTGCCAGTCACTTCATGATGAATGGCGGCAATATCCTCACGCTCCAGAAGATATTGGGGCATTCGACGCTCACGATGACAATGCGCTATGCCCATTTGTACCCAGATCACTTGCAGGACGCGATCAAATTTGGACCGCTGCGGTGTCTAGGCAGTCGGCAAATAAATTTGTCTGAAGGCTTGATATCAGAATGACACTCCCCACATCCTCTTTGACGGGATGGACCCGGCACAAGGAGCTGTCATGGCATATGATTTTTGGATTACGGGTGTGAACAAGGGTGATAAGCACATTGACTACGTGCGAGTTCAGCGAAAAAAGGTAACTGCCAATCTGGGCCCTGCCCGCATTGTGGATCGCGGGTTTGTTGCTGATCTGATTAGGGGTGGGAAAGCGACGTTTTGCACCTCTGTAAAAAACTCAGAGGGAAAATGGCAGGAGGGTGCGCGCGTGCATGTGATCGAAGAGGACTTCCTCACCACCGATCCCAATGACACCAAGCGGGACAATCTCGGCAACCTCCAAGAGTTTTGATTCTCTGTGGACATTGAGGGCTCGGAAGCTGTCGGAGCTCGACCAATTTTCGACACTATCTCCTCTTAACGAAAAAGCCCCTGAAATTCGCTAAGAAAATCAGGGGCTTATCTCTTTTCGTTTGGTGGAGCCGGGGGGATTTGAACCAGCGTCTAGTCCAGTGTTTTCGCGGCCTCCAGATCGGAAGCTGTCATAACGCTGTCATTCTGGTCGGAAACTCGGTTGGCATCCAGAGTGATGGTGTGTATAAATCGCACCTGAGCAGGATACGGTAGGCGCTTGACAGCATGGACCTGAGATGACCGACCACAATTTCACCAACACTACGATCACAGAAACAGTCGTTCTCTCCGAGCCGCTGAGTGGAAACTCTATCGCTTCTATACAGGCAATTTATCCTTTTACAGAAGCTGATTATGTGAGGCTGGATAGTCAGGGCAATGTAGTGAAAAACTGGGCGACGAGCTTTTTATTTGTAGCTATTGGCTCGGCGGTCACTCTTCTCCAAAACGTCTATAAAGACGGCCTTAATACCCCGAATGATGTTGCGTCAGGGGATGTGATAGTGTTATCAATTTTATCTCTGATTACTGCGTTGTTGTTTGTTGTTAGCGCGTTTGTGCCCAATGAGAAGAAGAAATTAATGAAGCGAATAGGGAAGTTTTTCAAAGATTCGGCAAGCCAGAATCATTTTATTAGGGGCGCAAAGTGATAACGAAAAGTAATCTTCCAAAAGGTTATATTCCTTATTCGAAGGTTAAACTTTGCAGCAATTTGCTCAGCGGCAGCACCTTCATTCTTTCGGTGGATGAAGTTCTGCCGCTCCTAGTTGGAAAAGGAAATAAACCTCAAATTTGGATACAGGCTATTGCTGATGCGGATATGAAGTCTTTTGTACCGATTGTAGAATCCTCCATCCCGCTGTTTCCGTTTGTCCGAGTCACCACTGAGTCTGGTGTCGTCCTCGTGTTTGTTAATGATCAAGTCATTATGTCCATTCGATCTGAGGTTGATGACGAAATTAATATTTTTCAGATGGACTTAAGGCCGATTGGGCTAAATATAGTCGGCGACGAAAAATCTCTTCGTTCCGGAGGCATGGAATTCAGCAACAGCACTTTTTCTGGGATGGGGACTTTTATGGGTTTTTCTTTGTAAGAGTTTCGGTAAAGTCCTGCATGTCGATGGGCCGCCACATCACTTCTGCTTTTTCGCCCGCGTTGTAGTCAGCTGATGGCATCCAGCGACCGTATATGCGTGCAATCATGGTCCAGTCACTGTGCCCCATCTGCTGCGCCACCCACATCGGATGCTCACCAGCAGACAGCATCATCGAAGCGTAGGTGTGGCGCGTCTGGTACGGCCGGCGGTAGCGCACACCAGCCTTCTTCAGCGCATACATCCAGAGCGTCTTTCGAATCGGGCCGTCACCGGCCCAGCGCTCTCCCGTCCTCGGGTTCTGAAAGACTTCCTGGTTGGCCAGGTAGGTGAATGCCTTCTGCGCCTTCAGGGCTTCCAGCGCAGGGCCGAGCAGCTTGATGCTGCGCCGGCCGGAAGTGGTCTTCGTCACCTCCGCTTTTCCCTTGGCTGCTTGGGTCATGGCGCGAGTGACATGCGCCTCGCCGCGGAGCCAGTCAATATCGCCCCACTCGAGGCCGACGAGTTCGCTGGTCCGCATCCCTGTCCAGAATGCGAACTGCACCAGGTTCCGCCCTTGACCATCGAGGGCGCTCAGGATCGCCCGCTGCTCTTCCGGCGAGAATGGGTCCACGTCGTCGACCTTGACCTCTCCCTTCCTTGCGTACGTCCAGCCGGCGAGGGGGTTGCTGTCGATCAGCTCCTCTTCCATCGCATCGCTGAGGGCCGAGCGTAGGCAGCTCTGGATATTGCTGAGCGTCTTGTTGCTCACCTTCAGGGTGTCCAGCCAATCCTTGACGGCCTTCCGCTTCAGGTCGACCACCATGACGGGCCCTAGGGCCGGCACCAGACGAAGCTCTACAATCTTCCTGTAGCCCTCGAAGGTACTACTGGAGACATGCTTGCGCTTCGACTCAAGCCATCGGCCAAGGAATCCCGCAACCGTCTCGCGTGACGCCTCAGGCGCAAACTTGGCGGCGCGCGGAGATCCAGGAAATGTCACCGAGTAGTCGAAGGTACCGGCGGCGATCGCATGTTCGATAGCCGCCTTGTGCTGCTCTGCTCGCTTCAGGTTAGTGGCGGTGGGCTTGAGCGAGATGCGCTCCCGGCACCTGACGCCGCGATACATGAACGTGATTTCGATACTCGAATCAGAGACCGCCCTGACTCCCCGCCCATCTCTACCCATGCTTCATACCCCTCTACATCAATAAGCGTCCGGCCATCCGGTGCTTTTTTCCATATCTCGCCGAAGCGCCAGACTCCGTCGCGGATCTTCGAGCGCACGGCGTCTTCGGTGTAGCCAGACTCGCTGGCGAATTTTTTAACAGTCAGGTAGCGCATTCCTGAGGCCTAGGCTTGAATGCAAGCCCCTCCCAGCGGCCGGATGGGCCGCGAATCTCGCAGCGCCGAACGTAGGCCCGGCGTTTCTTACTGTCGAACAGTGCCTGGCAGGCATCCATTTGCTCACCGTCGTTTGTCATTGCCAGCAGTCTGGCGCGGTCACCACTGTTGACGAAGACAAAGCCGTCTTTGACCTTCCCGAATCCACTGGTCCGGTATAAGGCCCAGCGCGCCCCTCCTTTCTTGCCGCCCTTTGACCCTTCGGTCAGGTAGAACGCAAACTCTCCCCTCATCACGCGAAGCAGAGTTCTAGCCATGGCGACCCCCACCATCTTTCGCCACTACCGAATACGCCTCCGGCTTTCGCTCAACCGTGCGGATCGATCCGTCCTGGCTGTGGACGGTGAGTGCCGGTCGCCGAATCTGCACCGTTCCATCTGACGCCGTCTCCTGCCGCGGGGCGCCGTAGAAAGGGCCATCCGGGGCGAATGGGTCAGGGATGGCCGACGGGTTTTCAAGCAAGAACTTCTGAAACAGGTTATGGACCGCTGCGGTAAGTGGCCCCGTGTTCCCTCGGTTGGAACGGCCACTCTTGTGGTCCGCGCTGTCCTCGAACTCCCCACCAATCCAGAGCAGGCCGCCAACGACTCCGGCGTCGCCCGCGCAGACCTCGGCAGCCTCGGCACGGTGGGCATGATTCACCCCCAGGAGATCGCACAGGTCGTCGAATGACAGAGCCTGCTCGATCATGGCTGAGTTTCCGATAAGCCAAGCACCGCACTCCTCCATGGCTTGCGCCGCAACTCTGGCCCGCTCCCGATATGCCATCCGCTCGCGCTCCAGCGCCTGCTCGGTGAACGGCATGCCCTTGAGAAGTCGTCGCCATTTCTGGCGATGCTCTGCGAAGCTGGCGTCGCGATCGGCGTGCACTGCCCGGATGAACATCCGGAGGGCTGCTATACGGACACGCAGGTTACGGCTGCTGTCGACGCCGAGGTCGATCAGCCGATGCATCGTTGCGCCCTTCATGCCCGACTCTCCTTGTTCGTGTCGCAGATCCGCAGGTCGAC
>NZ_KV828455.1:0-628 GCF_001836405.1 Pseudomonas sp. HMSC057H01
CGCAGCGCCGTACGCGTTGCAATAGATCGTCCATAGTTCACCCCTTCCAGGATGGCCTCAGGTGGGAATGCCTTCGCGTTTGATCTGCGGGACCGGAATGCTCAGGGCGCGCAATTGCTGGAAGACGTTCATGAATTCGCGGTTGCGCTTGATCTTGCCGTCGTCCAGCTCGAAGGAATGCAGGAAGTGGTTCTCGTAGTAACCCTCGGGATACCCGGGGAAGAGGATCTTGCCGTGGCCGTCGCACTCGACCCAGAAGTGGTTGGGATCGTCGGTCTCGAAGACCTTGATGTTGTACCACTCCCAATCCGGGAAGCATTTCAGCGACCACACCGCGTGCTCGGCCAGCTTGTCCTTGCCACGAATGACGATGGGCGAGCCGGTATCGGTGGTCCATAAACCGCCACAGCCGTCCTCGACGAAAAGTTCATGGCGGCGCAGGCGATCCTGGCCTTTGGTGTTCATATACTTGACCACCGTCTCGCGATTCTTCCTGCGCAACTCCACGGCGTCTTCGAAACCTTGGGGAATAGCATTATCGAGCATCGTCATATCTCCTCTTGAATTGGAATAATCATTAATCAGGTGGGAATGCCGTCACGTTTTATTTGCGGAACGGCTATTCCCA
>NZ_KV828456.1:0-39226 GCF_001836405.1 Pseudomonas sp. HMSC057H01
CTTCGCCCTGTTCGATTCGGCCAATGACGAATGGCTGGAGTGGGCGCCCAGGATCGCCCTGAGGCGCGGGGCCCGTTGATGTCGCATCGCACCGCGGCAGCATGAATCCATTCGATCAACCCAGAAGGAGAACGCCGATGTCCAGGCGCTTGCTTTTCGTGGCCACCCTGGTCGCGACCCTTTCCCTTGCCGCTCATGCCGACGAACCCCTGCCATCGGTCGAGCAGGTGATGAACGAGCACAAGGAAAAGATCAGGAACCAGCTGGAAACCATCAACTACAAGCGCAAACGGATGGTCGAGGCAAACATGGCGCTGGACGGCACCGAAGCCGAGACGTTCTGGCCGATCTATTCACGCTACCGAGGCGAGACGGACAGCCTGCACAAGGAGACATTCCAGCTCCTGCTCGAATATGCCCGCGCCTATGGTTCCGGCAGCATTACCGACGCGGAAGCTTCGAGGATGGTCGACCTCTATCGGGGATTGCAGGAGAAACAGCTGGCCGTGCTGCACCGGTACGTGCAGGAAGTGGCCGAGAAGATGTCACCCCGGCGGGCCATGCGTTTCCTGCAGATCGAAGCGCAACTGGACGCGCTGGAGGCGTTGCAGATCGGCAAGCAGGTTCCGCTGATCAATTGAGTTTCACGGCACCGGCCGCGTCCAGGCCTGGGCGAGTTCCGCATCGCCCAGGCGCATCGTTTTGCTCAGCGTGCCGAACGAAGCCGCCGCCACAGCGTGGTCCGGCTGATCCCGAGCCGACGCGCAGCCTCGTCAAGGCTGCCCTGGCAGCTGTCCAGCGTCTCCTGTATGTAGCGCAACTGCGCGGTTTTGCCGATGGCGTGCAAATCCTTTGTGCGCGATGGCTCTTTCCGGGACCTGGGCTGAGGCTGGCCTTCGAATAGCTCGGGCAGCACGCGAGCCAGGTAATGCTCATCCACGCCGTGCTCATGGAAGATTTCGCTGGCGGAGAGCATCGCCCGTTCGATGACATTCTCCAGTTCCCTGACGTTTCCGGGCCAGGAATGGCGGACGAGGTAGGGTAGCAGGAGCGTCGTTATGCCTGCGGAACCCGGTGGCTGGCCCTGGACCAGCAGGCGCTGGCTGATTCCCTGGCAAATCAGAGGGATGTCCTCGGGCCGCTCGCGCAGGGGCGTGGTCTGCAAGCGCAGGATATTCAGCCGGTAATACAGGTCGGTGCGAAACTCGCGATCCTTCATGGCGCCCCCCAGGTCCTTGTGGGTGGCGGCGACGATGCGCACGTCGATGGAGATCGGCTCGGTGCCGCCCAGGCGCAAGACCTCTCGCTCCTGCAATACACGAAGGAGGCGAGTCTGCAGCGACACAGGCATGTCGCCGATCTCGTCGAGGAACAGCGTGCCACGGTGCGCCGCCTCGAACAGGCCGGGCTTGCCGCCTTTGCGCGAACCGCTGAAGGCCCCTTCCTCGTAGCCGAACAGTTCGCTTTCCAGTAGCGACTCGGGAAACGCCGCGCAGTTGATGGCGACGAAAGGCCCGTGCCGGCGAGGGCTCTCGTTATGGATCCCTTGGGCGAGCAGTTCCTTGCCGGTGCCGCTTTCGCCAGTGATCAGGATGGTCGAATGGCTGGCGGCAAAGCGCTTGGCCAGCTGCAACATCTCACGGTTGGCCTTGCTCGCGCCGTTGAGTTGTTCGAGCCGGTAACGCGCGGTGAAGGCACCTGGACGGCGAGTGGAGCGGATGCGTTGATCCGCGCGCTGCACGGCGGTGATGTCCTGGCAGGTGAGCACCAGGCCGGTACGCTCGCCATTCTCCAGGATCGGCAGGAGATTGCTGACCACGGCGTGCGAGCCCAGCCGGATCACCCGGTTTTCCTCGCCACCGCCATCCTCTAGCGCCTGTTGCAGGTCAAGCTCCGGGCATAGCTGCTGTAACGGTCGACCCAGAGCCGAGCTGACCGGCAACTCCAGCAACTGGGCAAGGGCAGGGTTGAGCGATTGCACCACACCCTGGTTGTCGACCGCTGCCACACCGCTTGGAATGTGTTGCAGCACCGCGTCCAGATGCCGCCGCTTGGCGATCTCCAGGCGCTGGCTGTCGAGGACTCCCATGGCTTCCTCGAGCGCCTTGCGCGCAGTGTCTTCGCTCAGCGACAGCACGCCGTGCAGGCCTGCCTGTTCCGCCAGCTCCACCACCGTCGACGAACCGATGATGCTGCGGCAACCCAGCCGGGCTACCTCCAGGACAGCCTGGCGAGCCTCTTCCAGGGTGGTGTAGGCGACCTGGTGAACCTGCACCGTGAACAGCGTTCGCATGGCTTGCAGGTCCCGGTCGATGCGGTTGTAGCTGAGCAGGGCGACATGGGAGGAGTGTTCGCGGGCTTGCTCCAGCGCACGCAACAGGTCTCCGCCGCCAACGCGCATCGTCAGAACCGGACGTGCCAGGTGTCTACGCAGGTAGGCGGCAGTGGCGCCAGCACAGACGAACACGTCGGCCTTGCCGCGCTGTTCGAGATCGCGGGCGGTTTGCAGGGCTTCGGATACCGAGGTGTCGAGCACCTCGATATGGACGTCCGGGTAGCCCGCCGCCAGGCCGGCCACCAGGCTGGCGAGGCGACTGCGCTGCCGAGGTCGTTGAAGGTGACTGACCAGCACGACGACCTGGGAAAGGGGAGGACGCATGTCGAAACCTGTTCAGGATTGAATTGTTTCGATACTGAATCAGTTCGTTGCAAAAGTGAAACCCGGATTGCTTCGTCGAGCGCCATGGAAAAGCCTGGCGCCAGAGAGCGCGCGGGTTACAGGCATATCCCGAAAATTGGCCCAGGCGTTGCTAAAGCTGTCTGACAACATGACTACAGGCAGACCCTACAACCCCATGAGCACTCCTCCTACGACCGTACGGGACGGCGAGACATTCGTGGCCCCGGACGACCAGCCACTGGTCGAGTTCATCCGCGAGCACGCCGCAGCGAAGCGGGTGGTCATCCAGGCACGCCAGCGCCTGAGCGGCGGCGCCATCCAGGAAAACTGGCTGCTGGACCTGCTGATCGAAGGCGGCCCCTGGGCTGGCGCCCGGCGTTGGGTGCTGCGCAGCGATGCGCTTTCCGCGCTACCCGCCAGCCTTGACCGCGAACAGGAGTTCGCGGTGCTGCAAGTGGTTCATCAGGCCGGAGTGAAAGTACCGCGCCCGCTGTGGCTGTGCCGCGATATGCGCGTGCATGGGCGGGTGTTCTTCCTGATGGAGTACGTGCCGGGTGTCGCCGCCGGTCGCTTGCTCAGCGCCGGCACCGGCCCCCAGGGCCGGGCGCAGCTGGCGGCGCAGCTTGGCGCCAACCTGGCGCGCCTGCATCAGGTTCGCCCGCCGTGCGCCACGCTGGATTTCCTGCCGATGCCAACCCGCTCACCGGCCTTGGCGACCATCGACGCCTATCGCCACTACCTCGACACCCTCGCCGATGCCTACCCGGTGCTGGAGTGGGGCCTGCGCTGGTGCGAGCTGCACGCACCGCACAACGGCACCCTGTGTCTGTTGCACCGTGACTACCGCACCGGCAACTACCTGGCCAGCGAACAGGGACTCGAAGCCGTACTCGACTGGGAGTTCACCGGCTGGGGCGACCCTTGCGAGGACCTAGGCTGGTTCACCGCCCGCTGCTGGCGCTTCACCCGCCCAGACCTCGAGGCCGGCGGTATCGGCCAACTGGAGGACTTCCTGGGTGGCTACCACGAGGTGTCTCCGCTGCGTATCGAGCGCAGCCAACTGCACTACTGGCAGGTCATGGCCACCCTGCGCTGGGCGGTGATCGCCCTGCAGCAAGGCCAGCGCCACCTGTCCGGCGAAGAGCCGTCCATTGAGCTGGCACTGACCGCACGACTGCTGCCGGAGCTTGAGCTCGACATCCTGCACATGACCGGAGCCGAAGCGCCATGACCCAGCCCGATGCCCATGAACTGCTCGACATCGCTCGCTCGACGCTTCTGGAGCAACTGCTGCCAGCGCTGCCCGGCGAGCTGCGTTACCCGGCCCTGATGATCGCCAATGCCATGGCCATCGCAGCCCGCGAAAGCCGCCTGGTGGCTCTGGCCGAGGACCAGGAGCGGACACGTCTGGCCGCCTTGGTCGACGAGGCGCCCGCAGCCTTGCCCGACCTGCGCCGCCAACTGGCACGGGCCATTCGCCTGGGCAGCCATGACGCCCCGCAAAACCATAGAACCCTGGTCGAGACATTGCGCCAGGTCACCCTCGCCCGATTGGCCATCAGCAATCCCAAGGCCTTGCCCTGAACGGCGTCAGCCATCTCATTCCCGACAGACAAGCACCCAGAAGGACAACCATGAACTTCACCCTCCCGGACGAACTGCTCGCCTTGCAGGCCAAGACCCGAGACTTCATCGCCGAACAGGTCATCCCGCTCGAGAACGACCCCCGCCAGGACAGCCACGGCCCCAGCGACGCCCTGCGCCAGGATCTGGTGGCCCGCGCCCGCGCGGCCGGCTTGCTGACGCCCCACGCCAGCCGCGAAATGGGTGGCCTGGCGCTGAGCCACGTGGCCAAGGCGATCGTCTTCGAAGAGGCCGGCTACTCGCCGCTGGGCCCGGTGGCGCTGAACATCCATGCCCCGGACGAAGGCAACATCCACCTGATGGACGTGGTCGCCACCGAGGCGCAGAAAGACCGCTGGTTGCGCCCGCTGGTCCAGGGCCATGCCCGTTCCTGCTTCGCCATGACCGAGCCTGCGCCAGGCTCCGGCTCGGACCCTTCGATGCTGCGCACCACCGCCATCCGCGATGGCGACGACTACCTGATCAATGGCCGCAAGTGGCTGATCACCGGCGCAGAAGGCGCTGACTTCGGCATCGTCATGGCGCGCATGGAGGATGGTACGGCGACCATGTTCCTGACCGACATGAAGCGTGACGGCATCATCCATGAGCGCCAGTTGGACTCGCTGGACAGCTGCTTCACCGGTGGCCACGGGCAGCTGCGTTTCGACAACCTGCGTATTCCGGCGAGCGATGTGCTCGGCGAGATCGGCAAGGGCTTCCGCTATGCCCAGGTGCGCCTCGCGCCCGCGCGCTTGACCCACTGCATGCGCTGGCTGGGCGCCGCGCGCCGTGCCCACGACATCGCCTGCGACTATGCGCGCACCCGAGATGCCTTCGGCAAGCCGCTGGGCGAGCACCAGGGTGTGGGCTTCATGCTGGCCGACAACATGATGGACCTGCACGTGGTGCGCCTGGCGGTGTGGCACTGCGCCTGGGTGCTCGACCAGGGCCGGCGGGCCAATGTCGACTCCAGCATGGCCAAGGTGATCAGCGCCGAGGCGTTGTGGCGGGTGGTCGATCGTTGCGTCCAGGTACTGGGCGGGCGCGGGGTGACCGGGGAGACCGTGGTGGAGCGGATCTTCCGCGACATTCGCCCGTTCCGCATCTATGACGGCCCGAGCGAGGTGCACCGCATGAGCCTGGCGAAGAAGCTGCTCGACCAGCGCCTGGAGGCCCACTGATGCAACCGAACCTTGCCCGACTGTTCGCCCTCGACGGGCGCCGCGCCCTGGTGACCGGCGCCTCAAGCGGCCTTGGCCGCCACTTCGCCATGACCCTGGCCGCCGCAGGCGTCGAGGTGGTGGTGACCGCCAGGCGCCAGGCGCCACTGCAGGCGCTGGTGGAGGCCATCGAGGTGGCGGGAGGGCGGGCGCAGGCCTTTGCCCTCGATGTGACCTGCCGTGAGGATATCTGCCGGGTGCTCGATGCCGCCGGCCCGCTGGATGTGCTGGTCAACAATGCGGGGGTGAGCGACAGCCAGCCCTTGCTGGCCTGCGACGATCAAAGCTGGGACCGCGTGCTCGACACCAACCTCAAGGGCGCCTGGGCGGTGGCCCAGGAAAGTGCCCGGCGCATGGTCGCGGCGGGGAAGGGCGGCAGCCTGATCAATGTCACTTCGATCCTCGCCAGCCGTGTGGCCGGTGCCGTCGGCCCTTACCTGGCGGCCAAGGCCGGCCTGGCCCACCTGACCCGCGCCATGGCGCTGGAGTTGGCGCGCTATGGCATCCGGGTGAATGCCCTGGCGCCCGGCTACGTGATGACCGACCTGAACGAGGCCTTCCTGGCCAGCGAGGCCGGCGACAAGTTGCGCTCGCGTATCCCCAGCCGCCGCTTCAGCGTGCCGGCGGACCTGGACGGCGCCTTGCTGCTGCTCGCCAGCGATGCCGGGCGGGCCATGAGCGGCGCCGAGATCGTGGTCGATGGCGGCCACCTGTGCAGCAGCCTGTAACGCGCCCTGGCGCAATAACAACAAGAACAGGAGGTATGTATGTGCGTGCAAGACCCGAGCAATGTGTCGATGAGGTGGCTGCCATGATGGTTCCTACCCTCGAGCACGAGCTTGCTCCCAACGAAGCCAACCATGTCCCGCTGTCGCCGCTGTCGTTCCTCAAGCGTGCCGCGCAGGTGTACCCGCAGCGCGATGCGGTGGTCTATGGCGCAAGGCGCTACAGCTACCGCCAGTTGCACGAGCGCAGTTGCGCCCTGGCCAGCGCCCTGGAGCGGGTCGGCGTACAAGCGGGCGAGCGGGTGGCGATACTGGCGCCGAATATCCCGGAAATGCTCGAGGCCCACTATGGCGTACCCGGTGCCGGGGCGGTGCTGGTATGCATCAACATCCGCCTGGAGGCACGCAGCATCGCCTTCATCCTGCGCCACTGCGCGGCCAGGGTGCTGATCTGCGACCGTGAGTTCGGTGCCGTGGCCCAGCAGGCGCTGGCCATGCTCGATGCGCCGCCCTTGCTGGTGGGCATCGACGATGATCAGGCCGAGCGAGCCGACCTCGCCCACGACCTGGACTATGAGGCGTTTCTGGCCCAGGGCGACCCCGGGCGGCCGCTGAGTGCGCCGCAGAACGAATGGCAGTCGATCGCCATCAACTACACCTCCGGCACCACGGGGGATCCCAAGGGCGTGGTCCTGCATCACCGCGGCGCCTACCTCAACGCCTGCGCCGGCGCGCTGATCTTCCAGTTGGGGCCGCGCAGCGTCTACCTGTGGACCTTGCCGATGTTCCACTGCAACGGCTGGAGCCATACCTGGGCGGTGACGCTGTCCGGTGGCACGCACGTGTGCCTGCGCAAGGTCCAGCCAGATGCGATCCACGCCGCCATTGCCGAGCATGCGGTGACCCACCTGAGCGCCGCGCCGGTGGTGATGTCGATGCTGATCCATGCCGAGCATGCCAGCGTCCCTGCCGTGCCGGTATCGGTGATCACCGGCGGCGCCGCGCCGCCCAGCGCGGTCATCGCCGCCATGGAAGCACGCGGCTTCAGCATCACCCACGCCTACGGCATGACCGAAAGCTACGGCCCCAGCACCCTGTGCCTGTGGCAGCCGGGGGTCGACGAATTGCCGCTGGAGGCCCGGGCCCAGTTCATGAGCCGCCAGGGCGTCGCCCACCCGATGCTCGAGGAGGCCACGGTGCTGGATACCGACACCGGCCGTCCGGTCCCGGCCGACGGCCGCACCCTTGGCGAACTGGTAGTGCGGGGCAACACCGTGATGAAAGGCTACCTGCACAACCCCGAGGCCACCCGCGCCGCGTTGGCCGACGGCTGGCTGCACACCGGCGACCTGGCCGTGCTGCACCCGGACGGCTACGTGGAAATCAAGGACCGGGCCAAGGACATCATCATTTCCGGCGGCGAGAACATCAGCTCGCTGGAGATCGAGGAAGTGCTCTACCAGCACCCCGAGGTGGTCGAGGCCGCGGTGGTGGCGCGCCCGGATTCGCGCTGGGGCGAGACACCCCACGCGTTCGTCGCCTTGCGGGCGGATGCCTTACCCAGAACCACGGGTGACGATCTGGTCCGCTGGTGCCGCGAGCGCCTGGCGCACTTCAAGGCGCCGCGGCATGTGACGCTTACCGAACTGCCCAAGACCGCCACCGGCAAGATCCAGAAGTTCGTCCTGCGCGAGTGGGCCCGGCAGGAGGAGGAGGCCGGCGACGCCGGCCGCTGATGGCGCTGCCGCACCCGCACATTCCATAACAATAACTAGGTTGCCCGAGGTGTCCCATGTCCAGCCTGCTATACGCACGTATCCGCGCCAGTGCCCGGTTCCAGCAACTGGTGGCGCGCCGAAACCGTTTCACCCTGAGCCTGCTCCTGCTGATCCTGGCCACGTTCCACGGCTACATCGCGCTGGTATCGTTCTGCCCCGAGCTGATTGCCAGGCGTCTGGCGCAGGGCTCGAACATGACCTTCGGGGTCGCGGCCGGCGTGTTCCTGTTCGTGTTCTTCTGTGCCTTGTCGGCGCTCTATGTGTACCGCGCCAACGGCGAATTCGATCGCCTGACCCAGGCTCTGGTCGCTGGGCTGGAAGAGGAGCGGGGCGCATGAAGAAGCTCCTTCCCCTGGCGTTGTCGCTGCACTCCGGCCTGCTGTCGGCCTCGCCCGCGTTGGACGCTGGCCAGCGCCAGCCGCTCAACCTGCATGCCATCGGCATGTTCATGGTGTTCGTGCTGTTCACCCTGTGCATCACCTGGTGGGCGGCGCGACGGACCCATTCGACGGCGGATTTCTATAGCGCCGGTGGCGGTATCCGGGGCTGGCAGAACGGCCTGGCGCTGGCCGGCGACTACATGTCCGCCTCCACGCTACTGGGAATCACCGCGCTCATCTACAGCTCCGGGATGGATGGCTACATCTATCTCATCGCCTTCTTCGCGGGCTGGCCGGTACTGCTGCTATTGATGACCGAGCGGCTGCGCAACCTGGGCCGCTTCACCTTCGCCGACATCACCTCGTACCGTCTCGACCAGGGCAAGGTGCGCACCATGGCCGCCATCGGATCGCTGACCGTGGTGTGTTTCTACCTGGTGGCGCAGATGGTCGGGGCCGGGCAGTTGATCAGGCTGCTGTTCGGCCTGGACTACCAGATCGCCCTGGTGATCGTCGGTGCGCTGATGATGCTGTATGTGACCTTCGGCGGTATGGTGGCAACCACCTGGGTGCAGATCGTCAAGGCATTCCTGCTGCTGGTCGGCGGCTCGCTGGTGCTGTTCCTGGCGATGCGCGAATTCGACTTCAGCTATGACAGGCTGGTCAGCCAGGCGATGGATAGCCATGCCCTGGGCGAACGCCTGCTGGCCCCTGGTGGCTTGCTGGCCGACCCGTTGACCGCGCTATCGCTGAGCCTGGGGCTGGTGTTCGGCACCGCCGGGCTGCCGCACATCCTGATGCGTTTCTTCACCGTCGGCGATGCCCGGGAGGCGCGCAAGTCGGTGCTCTACGCCACCGGGTTCATCGGCTACTTCTTCAATGTCATTTTCCTGCTGGGCCTGGCGTCGATCGTGATCGTCAGCCAGCAGCCCCGGTTCTTCGAGGGCGGGGAAGCGGGAGGCAAGCTGCTGGGCGGGGGCAACATGGTGGTCATGCACCTGGCCCAGGCAGTGGGAGGCAACCTGCTGCTGGGCTTCCTCTCCGCCGTGACCTTCGCCACCATCCTGGCCGTGGTGTCAGGCCTGGCCCTGGCCGGGGCGTCCGCTATCGCCCATGACCTGTATGCGCGGGTGATCATGAAGGGCGCGGCCAGCGAGGCGCAGGAGCTGCGGGTAACCAAGCTGGCAACCCTGGGCCTTGGCTTGGTGGCGATAGCCCTGGGCATCGTGTTCGAGAACATCAACGTGGCCTTCATGGTCGCCCTGGCCTTTGGCATCGCCGCTTCGGCCAACTTCCCGGTGCTGTTCCTGTCGATGTTCTGGTCGGGGCTGACCACCCGTGGCGCGTTGGCCGGTGGCTACGTCGGGTTGTTCAGCGCCATGGGCTTCGTGGTTTTCTCCAGGCTGGTGTGGGTGGATGTGTTGCACTTCGCCGAGCCGCTGTTCCCCTATACCCAGCCTGCGCTGTTCTCCATGCCGTTGGCGTTCCTGGTGGCGTATGGCGTTTCCCGCCTGGACCGGACCACGCGGGCCATGGCGGAAAGGGCAGCCTTCGCCGACCAGTACGTACGAGGCCAGACCGGCCTTGGTGCCAGCGGAGCCATAGACCACTGAGGCGCACACGGTCGCTGTCGAACGGGTGGCAGCGACCGCATGGCAGGCTTTGAGGCTGTCTGTCGCCCGAGGCCTGGCTAGTGCCCCCGGAAGATGTCTCCGATACCGACGGTGGGGTAGTGCTCCATGCGCTGAGCCGTCCCGCGGTTGACGACGGAAGGCTTCGAAAACAGTGCACTCAGGAAGATGACCAGTACAAGGACAGCCAGTAGAAAACCGAATCGGCGCATATGATTCTCCAGCGATTTTTTCTTCGGGCGCTATCCACGAGGACCTTAGAAGCGCAGCGCAGTCACTGTCCCGCCGCGCTTGCGGTGTCGCATTCGCGGGCGAACAGGCGGGTGACGGCTACGATGTCCTGATCGCCATAGCCCATGGCTGCCGCGCGTTGCACGGCCTGGCACAGCGCGTCGAAGACCGGCGTCCAGGCCCCTTGTGCGTGCAGGGCTCCGGCGATATGGGCGAAGGCCTGGGCATGCACATCGAGCCTCGCCTGATCGCCTGCGAAATCCTGCGCTTCCAGCCGACGGACCGCTTCCTCGAGTGCATCGGCGACGAAAAAGCGCGACGTGTCGAGCATGAGCCGAGCGGTCTTCGAAGGCGGCAGGCCGAAGTGGACACCAGCCCCCACGGCCTCGAAGAAAGCCACCATCGCGGCAAACGCATGCGCGTGGAGCACGGTGGCGAAGGCCAATGCTTCGTCCCAGGGGAGGAACGTCGTATGACCGGCAAGCCCCTCAAGCAGCGCCCGATGCCGTTCGAAGGCCTCAGGATCACCGGTATGAATGCTGTGGCTTTCGCGACGACCAACGTTGCGCGGGTAGGCCACGATCATCCCTTTGACGTAATGGCCGCCCGCGCGGTTGACGAGACTCTGAAGCGCCAGACCCTCGTCCTGGGCGTTGGTCGTGTAATCGACGATCGTACGGTTGGCCAGTGCCTGCATCACACCTGGCATCCCGAGCACCTCGCGGGTCGCCTGGTTGTCCAGGAGCACGAAGATCGTGGCCGGGCTTGCAGCCAGCGCGGCTTCGGCGCTCTCGCACAGGTGAGCGCCAGCGGCGACGAGCGCCGCGGCCTTGCCGGGTGAGCGGTTCCAGATCGCCACGCGCCTGCCTTGCCTGAGCAACGCTTGGGCCATGATGGTTCCCATGGCTCCGAGCCCGATCACGGACACTTCGAACTCGACGCTTTCATCATTGTGTTCACGCACGCTCGAGGTCTCCTGATTATTGTTCTGGCTGATGTCCAACAGGTCTCCGGCCTGCGCTTCAACACAGGCCGAAGGGTGACCCTGGCAGCTATTCGCCCAGCGCTGCCGCGACCGATTCGCCGAAGGCCCTGAGGCCGTCTTCGAGTTGGTCGGTCGGAGTGTTCAGCGGTGGCATCAGCTTGATGATTTCGCCATTCGGGCCGCAGCGGTCGACCAGCACGCCCGCTTGCAGCACGCGCTGCTGGGCGTCCTTGGCGACCTCGACGTTGCCGCGGCCGAAATCGATGCCGGCGATCATGCCGCGACAACGCGCGGACGCGACGCCTGGAATTTCCGCAAAGCCGGCAACCGCGCGCTCCATGGCCGCGCAGTTGTCGGCCAGCAATTTCAGGAACTGCTCATCGTGCCAATAGCTGAGCGCGATGCGGGCGGTCAGGAACGCCAACTGGTTGCCCCGGAAGGTGCCGATGTGATCGCCCGGTTGCCATACATCCAGCCCGGCACGAAGCAACACGATCGCCATCGGCAGGCCGAAGCCGCCGATCGATTTGGCGCAGGTGATCAGGTCCGGCACCACCCCGGAGCGCTCGAAGCCGAAGAAGTCGCCGGTGCGGCCGCAACCGGCCTGGATCTCGTCGCAGATAAGCAGCACGCCGTGGTCGGTGGTCCACTTGCGCAAGCGTTGCAGCCATTGGTTGGAAGCCGGGTAGACGCCGGCCTGGATCTGCACCGACTCGACGATCACCGCCGCCGGCAGCTCCGAGCCGCTGCCCTGGTCGTTGGCCAGGCGCTCGAGGAAGCCAATGCTGTCGAATTCGCCATAGGGGCTGTCTTCGTAGGGCACGAACACCACGTCGGTGGAAAGCCCGGGGCCACGGCGAGTGCGGTTGCCGGTGACGGCCAGGGCGCCGGCGGTCATGCCGTGGTAAGCCCCGTAGAACGATACGACCTTGGTACGCCCGGTCGCCTTGCGCGCCAGCTTCAACGCCGCCTCGACGGCGTCGGCACCGGTCGGGCCGGTGAACTGGACCTTGTAGTCCCAGCCGCGTGGCTTGAACAGGTCGCGCTCGATCGCTTCCAGGAACTGGCGCTTGGTGGTGGTGTGCAGGTCGAGGGCGTGGGTCACGCCGTTGGCCGACAGATACGCGATCAGCGCATCGCGCATGCGCGGGTCGTTGTGGCCATAGTTCAGGGCGCCGGCGCCGGCGAAGAAGTCCAGGTATTCGCGGCCATCTTCGCCGCGGATCCTGCTGCCTTGGGCGGTATCGAACACCAGGGGCAAGTCGCGGCAGTACATCCGCACGTTGGACTCGAGCCTTTCGAACGTCTCGATGTTGTTCATGCAAACCTCTTGAAAAATGATCTGGGTAGTCCGGGGTGTGGGCGGTCAGTGCTTGAACATCACGTGGCGCACCACGGTGTAGTCTTCCAGGCCGTACATCGACAGGTCCTTGCCGTAGCCGGACAGCTTGACCCCGCCGTGGGGCATTTCGCTGACCAGCATGAAGTGGGTGTTGACCCAGGTGCAGCCGTATTGCAGGCGGGCGGCCAGGCGATGAGCGCGCCCCACATCGGCGGTCCATACCGAAGACGCCAGGCCGTAGTCGGAGTCGTTCGCCCAAGCCAGCGCCTGGGCTTCATCCTCGAACGACGAGACGGTCACCACCGGGCCGAAGATCTCGCGGCGCACCACCTCATCCTCCTGTGTAGCGCCGGCCAGGACCGTCGGCTCGAAGAAGAAGCCGGCACCCTCGGCGCGCTTGCCGCCGGTGACCACTTCGATGTGCGGCAACTCCCTGGCCCGGTTCACGAACCCCTCGACACGCTCCAGATGCTCCTTGGTGATCAGCGGTCCCATCTCGGTCGCCGGATCGTCCGGCAGCCCGCACCGGATGCTGGATACGGCCTCGCCGAGCTTGCGAACGAACTCCTGGTAGACCCCTTTCTGCACATAGAGGCGGCACGCGGCGGTACAGTCCTGGCCGGCGTTGTAGAAGCCGAAGGCGCGGATGCCTTCGACGGCGGCGTCGATGTCGGCATCGTCGAAGATCAGTACAGGAGCCTTGCCCCCCAACTCCATGTGCATGCGTTTCACGCTCTCGGCCGTACCTTCGATGATCCGGCTGCCGGTGCGCACGGAGCCGGTCAGCGACACCATGCGCACCTGGGCATGGCTGGTCAGCGGCTCACCCACCGAGGCACCTCGACCGTGGACGATGTTGACCACGCCGGCGGGGAAGATCTCGGCAAGCAGCTCGCCCAGTTTCAAGGTACTCAGCGGCGTGTGCTCCGACGGTTTCAGCACCACGGTGTTGCCGCCGGCCAATGCCGGGCCGAGTTTCCACGCTGCCATCAACAACGGATAGTTCCACGGCGCGATGGAGGCGACCACGCCTACCGCGTCGCGGCGGATCATCGAAGTATGCCCCGCGACGTACTCTCCCGCCGCCGAGCCCTGCAGGCAGCGCACGGCGCCGGCAAAGAAACGGAACACGTCCGACACGGCGGGCAGTTCGTCCAGCAGCACGGCGTTGAAAGGCTTGCCGCAGTTGTCCGCCTCCAGGCGAGCGAACACGTGCGCCTGGGCATCGATGCGCTCGGCAAGCTTGAGCAGCAGGGCCGCGCGATCCTTGGGCGGCGTTTGCGACCAGGCGTCGAAGGCCGCATCCGCGCTCTGCACCGCGGCATGGACCTGGGCGCCGCTGGCCTCGGTAATTCGCACCAGGACGTTGCCCTGGGACGGGTTGTACACCGCGTGGCTCTCGCTTTCGCCGGCCACCAGGGCACCATTGATCAGAAGTTTGGTTTGCATATCGATTCTCGCCATTGAAGGGCAGGCTCGAAGCCGGCCTTGTGGTTGTTGTCAGAGCGTTCGATAGAAGGGCGGTCGCTACGCCAGCGCGTCGGGCACCGGGTTGCGGAAGAAGCTGGTCCGGCAAGCGAGATAGACCGCCCCCAGGCCCAGCCAGCTACAGCCCATGATCAGCGCGTCGTTATCCAGGCTGACCAGCATCCACCCGGCCGTGACCAGGCCAACGAGCGGGCAGAGCACCCCGTGCAGCAAGCCCGCCCCGTCTCCGAGGCGGGTATCGAAGGAGAGCCGCAACGCGCAAAGGTTGACTGCGCTGAAGGCGAGAAACGCGCCGAAATTGACCAGGGACGTCGCGGTGGCGATCGTCAGGGCAAAACCCGCGCAGCCGAAAATGCCGCAGAGCAGAATGTTGAAGGCCGGGGTCTTGTAGCGAGGATGCAGGGCACCGAACAGCTTGCGCGGCAGTTGGTTGTCCCGCCCCAGGGCGTACAGCAGCCGGCCCACGCTGGCCTGGAACGACATGCCTGCGGCGAAGTGGGCGATGATGATCCCCGCCAGGACCACGGCGAAGAACAGGTCGCCGCCGATCATGCGGGCGATCTCGAAGGCGGCGCCGTCCACATGCTCGAAGGCGGGGGAGGGATGCGCCAGGTACATGAAGTACGACGAGCCGACGTAGACCGAGCCGCCGATCAATGCGACCAGCAGGATCGCGCGCGGCAGTGTCCGGCCCGGGTCGCGGGTCTCCTCGCTGAGCGTGGACAGCGCGTCGAAGCCCAGGAACGAGTACGCGGCAATGGCGGCGCCGGCCATGCTGGTGGCGAAGGACACGTCCGGGTTGAAGAACGGCTTGGCCGACAGCAGCCCGCCAGGGCCGTTGGCCGCGACGATGTAGTGCACGCACAGGCTGATGAACACGACGATGATGGCCAGTTGCGCGACCATCAACAGCACGTTGAAGCGGTTGGCGACCTGGATGCCCAGGATATTAAGCAGCGAGGTGGAGACGATGAAGCCGATGATCCACACCCATTGCGGCACCTCTGGAAAGGCCATGTTGAGGTAGCTGGCGCCGAGCAGCCAGATCAGCATCGGGATGAAGAAGTAATCGAGCAGGGCGGCCCAGCCCACCATGAAGCCGAGGTTCGCGCTCAGCATCTTGCGGGTATAGGTGTAGGCCGAACCGGCGACCGGGAACACCCTGACCAGCCGGCCATAGCTCAAGGCCGTGAACACCACGCCGATTGCCGCGATCAGGTAGGCCATCGCCGTGGTGTTGCCGCTGGCCTGCGTGATCACGCCATAGGTGCCGAACACGATCAACGGAGCGAGGAACGCCAGACCGAACAGCAGAACGGAAAACGGACCCAGCGTGCGCTTCAATGAAGCGCCGGCGATTGATTCGCTCATGACGGGCCTCCTTCACGCTACGTAGTGGTAAGGGGGTCATGCCGAGATAAAGGAAAATTAGGACATACGCGCTGCAACTGATTGTATTTAAATATCTTTCTAGCGTCGCTAAGTTACTCAGGATGGGCTTTATAGGATTTTATAGTCAATTATAGAATCGGCTCTGAACGCCTGATTGAAGTTATGCCGAGGTAAGGGGGGAATCAGGGGTATGCCGAGATGAGGCAAAAATTAGTGCATTCGTTCTGTAACTTGCTGTATTTAAACGAACAGAATGGAAGTCCTGCTCAAGCGAAGGCGCGCTTAGCGCAATGGCTTCAGCCTGATACCGCTGAGGATCAGTTCGGCCTGCTGCGAATTAAGTAGGCCGATCTGGAGTTGGCAAAGGCACCGGGGTGTCGGTATCAAGGCTCTGAGCCCAGGTCTCGACCAATGCGTGATCGATCACCAAACCCTCGCTCACGTCGGCTAATGCCTCGCGTGTTAGATCAGCGAGTCGTTGGTCGTCATTTGTTGAGTTGGCCATTCCGCGTCCATTTTGCCGTGCCCTGCTGCTAGCTTACGGGCGTTGGCTCTGAATAGCCCGTCTTCACGCCCTGGGTGGCGGCGTAATGGCGGGTTTGGAAAGCCAGGACATCCTGCATCTGCTTGCTGACGTCCTCTTCAAGCCCCCATTCATAGGCCAGCTTGTCGAGTTGGTAGCGAGAGACAAGCTGGGTCGCACGAGGTGAGCGTTCTGCTGGTTTCAGGTTCGACCAACTGCTGACAAAGCCTTTTAGGCGCGCGGCTTTGTCCGTTGATACACAGGGAAAGCGACGCAGCAGGTCGACGAGATAGAGGGCACGCAGCTTCTGTTCAGGCTCGCGCAGCTTGCTTGCCACTTCACGCTGCAGTACTGGCACGAGGTCGCGCTCTTCGTACCACAACTGCTTGGCAAGCTCCACAAGAGCATCGGACGCAACTTGGCTAAGACGCTGCTGGGTGACAGTCTCCAGGAGCGTGCCAAAGCTTTGTTTACGATCCAGACGTGGCATCTCGCCCATCCTCCAGGTACTTCGCTATGACCAGTTTCAGGCAGCCTAGCATTGCGCTTCGGTTGCCCACGGCATAATCGATTGCCTCTGTTGCCAGTGTAACAAACTGGCCGACATCGACACGGCCACATTCGATGAGCTGTTCGATATCATATTGATCGTTTTCCGTAAAGCGGCCGAGCTTGGAGATGGCCAGATCCACGCCGGCGGCAACGAAGATATGCAGCGGCTGCTCACCCTCGAAACCCTCCATCGGGATGGCGCGCTCGCGGTAGTCCTCGTGCAGTGGCCCGAGGGCATTGGTGTAGTTCTGGTCCAGGTACACCTGCAAGTCGCGGCCGTCGCCGTCCTCATAACCCTCTGGCGGTGTGTAGACGGCCATGATCTCGTCCTTACGCAGCACGCGGGCCGCCTCGATCTCCGCATCGATGTCCGCACTACCACGCGCATGGGTGAGCAGGTGCACCGCGCAGCCGCCGAAGACGAAGACTTTGAGCGAGCCTGGCGGATTGCCATCCAGTAGCGGCAAGGCCCGGGCGAACAGATTACCAATGGCCTGGCCCAGTGGCGTAGTCAAACGGACAGGTTCCGCAGCCCCCTCATTGGTAGTCTCAAGTAGTGTCATCTTCACCTCCGCTCAGCGCATAGGCTCAGTGTGCCGGTTCATGTGCTACATGCGCCATCGCTGTTCGCAAGCGGTGCCCCGAGTAGCTTCAGCTGTGTAGTGGCTTCGACCAAGCGCTTCTGCAGGCCCTGCGTCTGCTGCGCCTGAAGCGCGGAGGCTTCGCTCAGCCGGGACACCTCCTCCTGCAATGTGCGACAACGCTGATCAAGGGCTTCATTCGTGCGTTCGGAGCCGGCCAGCGTGCTCTGCAGAGCCTCCAGGGCCTGAGTTTTCTGCGCCACTAGCTGTTGCTGTGCATGTCGCTCTTTTTGCAACTGCCGCGCCTCGGTGAGCAAGCGTGCATTGTCGCGGTTCAGTTGCGTCAGCTCGTCCTGCTTGATTATCAAGGTCTGCTGCAGTTGCCGCAGTTCTAGTTGCAGTTGTTGTACCTGCGACTCGTGTCGGCGTTGTTCCTGCTCACGCTGTTCCTTGCTGGCCTGTCGGTAGTGCTCCAGGGTGTCGCGCGCATGTCGGTGTTTTTCCTCCAGCGAGTGGATCTGTGCGTCGCGATCCTTGTGCCGCTCCTCGAGGTCACGATTAGCCTGCTGTAGGCGGGCGTTCTCGATCTCGGCCTGTTGCCGTTGCTCGCGTGCCTGCTGCAACTCGTGATGAGTGGTCTGAAGCCGTTCCGCGTCGAGCGCGGTCTGGCCTTCCAGTTGTTGGATGCGGCTTTCGGCCTGTCGAAACCGATGCTGGTAATCGAGCCGTTCGCGGGTCAGTTGTTCGCGCTCCAGGGCCACCGCGGCCTGCGCCTCCTCCTCTAGCTGATCTGCCAGTTGGCTGACCAGATTGGCCAGCTGTTCGCTGAGCGGGATCGAAGCCGCATCCCGGCCGCGCTCGGCGTCTTCGAGCTCTTTCAGGTAGCGGTGAATGGTGGTCTTTGAACCGGTGTTGCCCAGCTCGATGCGCACCGCATCAATACTGGGGTGGGCGCCGCGGGCGAGGAGGGCATGCCTGGCTTTCTGCACGACAGCTTTGTTGATTCCACCACGGGCCATGACGGAGCCTCCTAACGATTTCGTTCTGTGGTACATACCATGTAGATACATAGCACTTTATCAAGAATTTCCCTTATTTTCTACCAATAATCTAGAATTGGGTAATCATGAATTATCCAAGGTGAGGCGGCATTTTTGTCGTTTAGTCGTCGCTCACCGGTACACCAAGGGGATACGCCCAGATGAGCCAGGAGATCGAGCGGTACCTGCAGGCCGGCACCCGCGCTAGCACGCGGCGCAGCTACCAACAGGCGCTCGAGCACTTCGAAGTGACCTGGGGCGGCTTTCTGCCGGCAACCAGCGATGCCATCGTGCGCTACCTGGTCGATCACGCCGCCATGCTGTCCAGTAACACTCTCAAGCTGCGCCTGGCGGCACTGGCGCAGTGGCACGTCAGCCAAGGCTTCCCCGATCCGACCAAGACCCCACTGGTTCGCCAGATCCTCAAGGGAATCCGTACTCTGCACCCGCGCCAGGAGAAGCAGGCCGAGCCGTTGCAATTGCGCCAACTCGAACAGTGCGTGCTGTGGTTGGAACAGGCCGAGGGGAGAGCACGAGCGGAGGACGACTGGCCGCGGTTGCTGCGCTGTTGCCGCGACCGTGCGTTGATGCTGATTGGCTTCTGGCGGGCGTTCCGCAGCGATGAGCTGTGCCGTCTGCAGGTCGAGCACATCCAGGTAAGGCCGGGGGAGGGCATGCAGCTGTTTCTGCCCTGGAGCAAAGGTGACCGCGACAACCAAGGCCAGACCTTCAGCGCGCCGGCGTTGGCCAGGTTATGTCCAGTACAAGCCTACGTCGACTGGATCAGCGTGGCGGGCATCGCGCGTGGGCCGGTATTCCGTGGAATTGATCGCTGGGGGCATTTAAGTGAGCAGGGTTTGCACCCAAATAGCATTGTCCCACTCATGCGCGCCGTACTGCAGGCGGCAGGACTGCCTTCGGAGCTGTACAGTAGCCACTCGCTACGCCGCGGGTTTGCCACCTGGGCCACCCGCAGCGGCTGGGATCTCAAAGCGCTGATGCAGTACGTAGGTTGGAGCGATGGCCAATCCGCATTGCGCTATGTGGAGAGCACAGGAGTGTTCCCTGGGCAGTTGAGTGCGCTACAACACATCTCAAACTGGCCCGAGGGGACTGCCATAAGACCGCCTTCCGCGGCCCCGATCTGCACCTAGCTGCGCACTGGGAACACCAGCTCGTCATGTGCGGTGCAAATGAGTCGATGATCCAGCACATGGAAAATCGCAGGGTTCTTGGCATCCTGGGCACCCACAAAGAAGAGGTAACTGCGGGATGCCTGCTTGTCTTTTTTGGCTTTTATGTTCTCTTGCCGGGCTATTTCCAGCTCATTTTTCAGTCGCCCGCGGGCAGCTGCTGACCACTCGCTCCAAAGGACGACCACCTGGTAAGGCGTTAGTTTTTTCTCTTCCCATTCGCCCGCGTTGAGTGAAATGGTCAAGTGTTCATGCTACAAAGACGCGCTGAGGGAACGCTGGTCGAGGCAGTCCAGGTTGTACTGCCTGCGAGGCTGAATGGATCCAATGACTGGACGATGGAGAAGCTGACCGAGCTGATAAGGGTCTATGACCGGGACGAACGAGTCTTGGGCTACGACTTCAAAACGGCATCAGGCCAGACCTACTCGCACAGAGATTGCCTGTACTCACAGGACGGAGCCAAGCACCAGGTCTATTGTTCGATGATGTGTCCCGCATGAGATGGTCGCCACCTCTGGTGGTTCTTGGCAGGGCCACTCACGAGGTTTGACAGGACAATGAAGGCTCTTCCCGAGAAAATCCTGGACATCATTCAACAGCTTCCAGAAGGTGAGGTTCTGACACCTAGCAGATTCCTGCATCATGGTTCTCGCCATGCTGTGCAGCGAGGACTCTCTCGCCTGGTCGAAGGTGGAAAGCTGTTTCGCGTTGCTCGGGGCATTTATGTTGCCGCAGTCGAAACTCGGTTCGGCGTGCGCCCGCCGGCACCGGAGAAGGTTGTCCACTCGCTGGCTAATGCGCTGGGTGAAGTGCTGGTCGACCACGGGGCTCGTGCCGCGAATAAATTAGGGCTGAGCACACAGGTTCCAGTTCGCTATGTCTTTCTAACCGACGGACGCTCTAGGGAGCTTCAGGTAGGCAAGACCACCGTGTCGATTCGGTATGCGCCTCGATGGTTGATGGCTCTAGGCGCTACTGGAGCGGGGGAAGCCATTCGAGCATTGGATTGGATTGGCGAGGCAAGCGTGGGGTATGCCGTTTTCAAACTTCATAAACTACTACCCGAGAGCGAATGGGGTGATCTGGTGTCAGCTCACCGCTCGTTACCTATCTGGATGGCGAATGCAATCTGCGCTCAGTCGAGTTGCACCCACCCTGTCAAGTTGGGCTAGCGGTTTAGCTGTAGCCTACTTACCGCCAGATCGGCATCATCTGGAATGGGGCAATTCGATGTGAAAGCCCGTGAGGCCGGCGGCTGAGGTGCACCAGATGCGGCCTTTGTGAGCCTCAATGATGGATCGGGTGATGGCAAGTCCGAGCCCGGCGTTGCTCGGGCTTCCCTCCCGCCGAGCGGGGTCGACCCGGTAAAAGCGGTCGAAGAGCTTCTCTAAATGCTCTGAGCTAATTGTGTCCCCTGGGTTCTCGATGCTGAAGGTTGTGGAGTCCGCTGTCTCGCGGATCAAAACCGAAATTGTATGTCCCACCGGCGTGTAGCGCAGTGCATTGGACAGCAAGTTGGAAAGTGCACGATCAAGCATCAGCCGATCTCCCAGCACTTGGCCTGTGCCTGTGAGCGATAGTTCAATGCCATGTTCTTCGGCCAGAAGGTGGTAGTAGTCAAACAGCTTGAAGACTACGTCAGCCAGTTCGATCCTGGCCTGCTCGGGGATGATTAGGCCATTATCAGCCTTGGCCAAGAAAAGCATGTCATCAATCATCCGAGACATGCGCTTCAAGTCCTCCAGGTTGGAGTAGAGATTCTCTTCATAGGCATTGATATCGCGTTTCTTGCTCAGCACGACCTCGGTGTGGGTCATCAGGTTGCTAACGGGCGTGCGTAGCTCGTGGGCAATGTCGGCCGAAAAATTGGAGAGCCTAACGAAGGCATCCTCTAGCCGAGCCAACATCGCATTGAAGGATAGAACCAGTTGCTGAAGTTCCCGCGGCACTGGTTCGAGAGGGATTCGTTCCTGTAACGAGCGAGCGGACATCCCGGAGGCCACATGAGTGACTTGCCGCAGAGGCCTAAGGCCGCTGCGAGCAACCACCCAGCCGAGCGTGGCACTGAACAGGGCACTGATGACCAATCCAATCCAGAACCATCGTTGCAGCGTGTCGAAAAAGTGTGTGTGATTGGTGACGTCAAGAATCAGCAAAGCTGTGAGCGGCTCAGCCTGATCGGCTACCGAGATTTGCGCCGTCATGCCGCGGTACATGTGTTGGCCGTTCTGCCACTCCCACATGCTCTGCTCATTTTCACGTCTGAAACGCTCTGGTACTTCGACTGCTCTGGGGGCGGAGAACAGTACAGAACCGTCACTGGCCAGGATAGTGGCCGCCAGATCCTGATGGGCTCCCAGCAAGGCTCGCAACTGCGGTAATTCTTCCGAAAGGCTCGCTTCACCGCGAGCATTGTTGAGGATATGTTTGGCGGATTCGAGTTTCTCCACCAGGGCCTGCCGATCCAGCATCTTGAAGTGGTGCTGGCTGAGCATATTGAAACTCAGCCCTGCTACCGTCAGGACTGCAATTACCGCGGACATGAACATCAGGCTCATGCGTGCTGTCAGCGAAAGGTGCTTCATATTCACTCCGGCGCATCCATCATGTATCCCATGCCGCGGGCGGTATGAATCAGCTTGAGATCGAAATCGTCATCGATTTTTGCGCGTAGCCGGCGTACCGCAACCTCAATGACATTGGTGTCGCTGTCGAAATTCATGTCCCAAACCTGAGAGGCAATCAGCGACTTCGGGAGCACCTCGCCGCGCCGGCGCAGTAGCAGTTCCAGCAGTGAAAACTCCTTCGCGGTCAGGTCAATTCTTTTCCCGCCACGGATCGCACGCCGCTTCATCAGATCGACTTCCAGATCGGCAATTTTCATCGTTGTTTGCGTGGGTGAGCCATTGCCTCTACGCAGCAGCGTTCTGACCCTGGCCAGAAGTTCTGAAAAAGCAAATGGCTTGATTAGGTAGTCGTCCGCACCTAGCTCCAACCCTTTAACGCGGTCCTCCACACCATCGCGTGCCGTCAAGAACAGTACGGGGACGTCTTTTCCTGCTGCGCGCAACATGCGCAGCACTTCCCAACCGTCCAGCCCAGGCATCATTACATCCAGAATTAGCAGGTCATAGGCTTCGCTAAGTGCATGCTGAAGGGCATCTGTACCGGTCATAACCCGGTCGACATTGAACCCAGCCTCGGTGAGACCTTGCTGGAGGTACGTACCGGTTTTGGGTTCGTCTTCAGCTACCAGTAGTTTCATGTGTGCAGACTCCAAAAGTCGGGTGGCCTGAGTTTGCAGGCAAACCGCGGCCCCAACCAGAAGCTTACGAAAATGTAATTCTGACTTCAGCTCACTGACAGGGTGGCTTGTCTAGGGTGCAAGCATGAGTACTAGGTTGTGCTCTCGGCCCTCGACAGACCAAAAGCAGAGGTGCCGGCCATAGTTTGCACTGATGGAGACTGCCCATGAAATCGCTGAAACCTTTGCTTCTGGTTGGTTCGCTACTGCTGTCTTCCATGGCTTGGGCCGAAGGGGGCAGCGACCGTGTATTCGAGCGCATCCAGCAGATGCGCGACAAAGCAGAAGCCGTGCTGATCCAGGCGGAGAAGGCCCCGGTCGGCGAGCGGCATGTGCACATGAAGGAGCATATGAACATGCTCGAAGACATCATGAGCCAGCTGCACAACGAACATCCCGCGCCAAACATGTCTGCCGAAGAGCATCTGGCCTGGATGGAAAAGCATGACAAGCTGGTAGACGACGTGCTGGGTCAAATGATTCGAGAGCACAAGCTGATGATGGCCGACAAGGAATGCCATCAGTAAAGATTTCCCCCATCTTACAGGCCTTTCGTGATTGCTCCTTCGGCCTAGCGGCGCCTTTATGGCGCCGTGCTTTTTCCCAGCTGACGCAATTGTAGTTTTGGGGTCAGCGGCCTGGCAGCAAGCGGGGAATAGCATGAGATTTCCAGCACCCATCTCGAGGTCTCACCATGAAACGCTTACCCCTTAAACTGCTGATCAGCACTCTGTTCATCAGCACCACCTTTCCGGCATTTGCCGAGGTCGGCGGCAGTAGCAATGGCATTGGGCAGCAGGCCCAGGCGACGCCAGCGACTCGTACCATCTTGGTAAAGATGGACGACATCAACTACAGCCAGAAAACGATCGATGTGAAGCCAGGTGAAACCGTGCGCTTCGTTCTGAAGAACGAGGGCGCGTTGATGCACGAGTTCAACATCGGGCAGGCAGCGTCCCAGCTGGAGCACCAGCGCAAGATGGCGTCCTTGTTCAAGGACGGCACACTGACCCCGACCGGCATGGCCGAGCGCATTGTCTGGCATGAGCGTTATGGCATGGGAGACTCCAACCCTCCAGGCTATCCGGAAGTCATCAAAGCCAAGCATGACGACCCGAACGCGGTTCTCGTCGAGCCCGGCACAACCAAAGAGTTCGTGTGGACCTTCCCTAAGGCGGGCAGTTTGAGCTTCGCCTGTACATTGCCTGGGCATTACCAGGCGGGGATGGTCGGTGAGTTTGCTCTGCGTTAGTCCGGCATCGGTGCTACCCGTTGGCCGCGAGCTGGGTAGCACCGATCTGACGAACCTTACTGCGATGTAGTTTTCACGTCAGCGTACCGCCAGCTGCACCTCATTAGCATCGGGACTCATCCCTCCTCAACACCTCAGAGGCACACCATGAAACTCAGACCCGCTTTCATAATCACCACCCTTGGCTTGCTGCTCAGTGCTGCCAATGCGCTGGCCAGCCCGGGCCACAAGAAAGACAGTATTGGGCAACCGGGAGACGGTCAGGCAGTAGATCGCACCATCGAAGTCCGGATGGGGGACATCTTCTTCGAACCCAAAGCAATGGAGATCAAAGCAGGCGAGACAGTTCGCTTCGTCCTGAAAAATGACGGTGCACTGCTACACGAATTCAATCTTGGCAAAGCGGCATCCCATGCCGCGCACCAGAAAGAGATGGCCGCGATGTTTCAGAACGGCACGCTGTCCCCTACAGGTGCACATGACATGAGCAATATGGGCCATGCCATGGGCGGCATGAAGATGGTCGGTATGGAACACGATGACCCCAACAGTGTTCTTGTCGAACCTGGAGCACGCGAAGAGTTGATCTGGACCTTCTCCGCCGCCACCGAACTGGAGTTCGCCTGCAATATTCCAGGACATTATCAGTCGGGAATGGTCGGTAAGGTGACCGTACGCTGACGTTTATTGATACTCGCCAACTCCGTCCAGTCTGAGACACCTATACTGATCCGGCCGCCATTGAAACGAGGCTATTGTCGTGGACCATACCCATCACACCAGTACCACTGAGCCGCCTTTTTGGAAGAGCAAGATTGGCATTGCGCTGATCATGCTGGCCGTAATCGGCATCTTCTATGTAGCGCGTGAGCATTACGGTCATCTTTCGCAGGCCCTGCCGTACCTCATCCTGCTGCTATGCCCGCTGATGCATCTGTTTGGCCACAATCACGGCGGGCACTCCCACTCCAGCAGCACCGCTGTTTCCAAGGACGAAGAAAGGACATAGATCGCATGCAAAAGACCTCCTGCCATCATGACCAGGATCATTCACATAACTCGCACGCCCACTCCGAGAGCCAGCGCGACCCGGTGTGTGGCATGGAGGTGAAATCTGATAGCCCATACCGCGAGAGCGTTGAAGGGAAGACCTATCGCTTCTGCAGTGCCAAATGCCTGCAGAAGTTTCAAATTGATCCCCACTCGTACATGGGCCACTCGTCTCATGAAGCACATCAGCATACGAGTCACCCTACGATATCGGCACCAGAAGGAGCCGCATATACCTGTCCGATGCATCCAGAGATTCGCCAACCGACCCCTGGCAACTGCCCGATCTGTGGCATGACGCTGGAGCCTGTCATCCCGGAGCTGGAAGAGGAGGAAAACCCGGAGCTGAAGGACTTCTCTCGGCGATTCTGGTGGACCCTACCGCTGACCGTCATCGTGACCGTGCTGGCGATGGCTGGCCATTCCTTGCAACTGTTTCATGGCACGACCCAGAACTGGGTCGAGCTGGCTCTGGCGACGCCCGTGACGCTATGGGGTGGCTGGGTGTTCTTCGCCCGCGGCATTGACTCCATCCGGCACCGCAGCCCCAACATGTGGACCCTGATCGGTTTGGGAACGGCCGCTGCCTACCTCTACAGCGTGGCCGCTACCTTGGTTCCGCAGTGGTTTCCGGCGGCTTTTGCCCAGGACGGACGTATCGGCGTCTATTTTGAAGCAGCCGCGGTGATTATCTCACTCACGCTGTTGGGCCAAATGCTCGAACTCAAGGCCCGCTCGCAGACGTCCGCAGCTATCAAATCGCTGCTGGGACTGGCACCAAAGACAGCGCGGCGCATCATGCCCGATGGAGTAGAAGAGGACATTCCTCTAACCCATGTCCATCAGGGCGATCATCTGCGTGTCCGGCCAGGCGAGAAGGTTCCTGTAGATGGCACTGTGCTGGAGGGTGAGAGCGCAGTCGACGAATCGATGCTTACTGGAGAACCGTTACCCGTGACCAAACGGGCAGGGGATGCCCTTATCGGTGCCACCCTAAACACCCACGGCAGCCTAGTTATGGAGGCGCAGAAAGTCGGTGCCGAAACCATGCTGTCGCAGATCGTGCTGATGGTGGCCAAGGCCCAGCGCTCTAAGGCACCCATGCAGCGTATGGCCGATGCCGTTGCGGGGTATTTCGTGGTCGGGGTGATCCTGATCGCGATTCTGACCTTCTTCGGCTGGGGGCTGTTCGGGCCGGAATCTGGCTGGGTATTTGGCCTGATCAATGCGGTGGCGGTGCTGATCATTGCGTGTCCCTGCGCCCTGGGTCTGGCAACCCCGATGTCCGTCATGGTTGCGACTGGCAAGGCCGCTAGCAGCGGTGTGTTGTTCCGCGATGCCAGCGCCATCGAAAATCTATGCAAGATCGACACGCTCATCGTCGACAAGACCGGAACCCTGACTGAGGGGTGCCCCGTATTCCATAGTGCGGAAGGGACAGGCGGTTACGACTCCAATGAAGTGCTGCGCCTGGCTGCCAGTCTCGACCAGGGTAGTGAGCACCCGCTGGCTCATGCCATCGTCGATCATGCGCGGGGTCAAGGCATTGCACTGGTCAAGCCGGACACTTTCGAGTCGGGCTCGGGTATTGGCGTGCGCGGTCAGGTCGATGGCCATCAGCTGCAGCTCGGCAACACCGCACTGATGGACGAGGCGGGCGTCGATATTACCCCGCTGCGCAATCGCGCCGAGCAACTGCGTCTGGAAGGCATCAGCATCATCTATTTGGCCGTTGATGGTCGCCTGGCGGGACTCCTGGCCGTTTCCGATCCGATCAAGCCTACTTCTCAACAGGCTGTCTCCAAGCTTCAAAGCGAAGACGTAAAGGTCATCATGGCCACTGGTGATGGCCTCACCACAGCAAGAGCCGTGGCGAAGCAGCTCGGAATCGAGGAAGTGCATGGTGAGGTCAAACCGCAGGATAAGGAGAAACTGGTCGCCGATTTGCAGGGCTATGGCCGTCGTGTCGCCATGGCGGGTGACGGCATCAACGATGCGCCCGCCCTGGCCAGGTCTGACGTAGGTATCGCCATGGGCACCGGTACCGATGTGGCGATGAACAGCGCCCAAGTGACGCTGGTCAAGGGAGATCTGATGGGCATCCTGCGAGCGCGCACCCTGTCAGTGGCAACCGTGAAAAACATGAGGCAGAACCTCGCCTTTGCGTTCCTCTACAACGCGATGGGAATCCCGCTAGCAGCGGGGCTGCTGTACCCGCTGACGGGGCATCTTCTGTCGCCCTTGATTGCTGCGCTGGCGATGAGTGTCAGCTCGGCGTCGGTGGTCTTCAATGCTCTGAGGTTGAAATCAACGGACATCGGATAGGCTTCCATACCACCGACCAGGTGATTATTCAGAAGCGCATCTGACCGGAAAATGCCGTACGGTAGTTTCCGGTCCGACCTATCTGTCGCAACACATAGTGACGAGGTGACGTTCGATGGACTGTTGCCGCTGCGGGTAGGAGACTGGTCGTCGTTAACCCATGAGGACTCTCCGTGGCCCGCATTCGCAGACTGATTATCAGCAACTTCCGATCTATCCAGGCGCTCGACTGGGTGCCGGCCCCAGGAATTAACTGCCTCATAGGTCCTGGCGATAGTGGAAAGTCCAGCATTCTAGATGCGATTGACCTTTGCGTCGGTGCCCGCCGGGGCGGCACGTTCGGCGACATGGACTTCTTCGCTCTGAACGTCGAAACACCCATCACCATCAGTGTGACGCTTGGCGATTTGCCGGTATCGCTGATGGATATCGATGTTTACGGCGAGTTCTTGCGTGGATTCAATCCAGGAACGGGAGAAGTCGAAGACGAACCGCGAGCGGGGCTGGAGACCGTTATCACCTTGCTTCTGCAAGTTGGTGCCGATTTGGAACCTACCTGGACACTTTTTTCTGAGCGTGCGGAGCAGCAGCAACTCGAACGCACTCTTCCCTGGAAGGAACGAGCGGCACTAGCACCCGCCCGTATCGGCAGCTTTGCGAGTTCGAACTTGTCGTGGAGTCGTGGCTCAGTGCTCAATCGACTTACTGACGAGCGTGCAGAGCTAGGTGCCGAACTTGCGCGCGCCGCGAGGCAAGCAAGAGCGAACTTTGGCAATCAAGCCGTCGGACATCTAACTCAGACGCTTGAGGTGGTGCAACGCACGGCTCAGCATCTTGGGGTTTCGGTTGGAGCGATGCCACAAGCACTCCTTGACGCACATTCTGTGTCGATTGGCGAGGGTGCGATCGCGCTGCACAGCGACACAGGCATTCCCCTTCGCTCCCTTGGCACGGGCTCGTCGCGATTGCTAGTGGCAGGGTTGCAAAGAGCTGCAGCTAGCGCCGCGCCAATTGCTCTTGTCGATGAGGTGGAATATGGGCTTGAACCTCATCGGCTCATGCGATTCCTGGACTCCCTGGGCGCAAAGGACGCTGCCGCTCCGCTGCAGGTCTTCATGACGACTCACTCACCGGTCGCGCTGCGCGAATTGTCCGGCAGCCAGTTATTCGTTGTTCGGTCTGGGCCTCAACGCCACAGCGTTATGGCGGCAGGGGAGGCCAACGAAGTACAAAGTACCCTTCGGAAGGACCCAGAGGCATTCCTCGCCAAATCCATTATCGTTTGCGAGGGTGCCAGCGAGGTTGGCTTCGCGCGTGGCCTTGACCAATGGTGGGGCAGCCTTGGCGCTACCTCATTCCTGGCTCATGGTGGCGCTTATGTGGACGCCGGCGGGGGAAGTCCCGATAACAGTCTTATCCGCGGAACGGCACTTCAGAACCTAGGCTATCGCGTGATGGTTTTTGTAGACGCCGACAAACCTTCGACCGCAGGGCTACCTGAAGCATTCTTGGCCGCAGGCGGACAAATTCTGACATGGCGACCAGGTCTCACTCTGGAGGACGAGATCTTCCGCCATCTCAGTGACCAAGCACTCGATGCACTTCTGGCGAAAGCCGAAACAATAGTGGGTGCAGAGCTGATGAATGCGCATATCCAGACGAAGTCCCAAGGACGTATGACACTACATGACATCAAAGCTGAAAGACTTATTCAGGGCTACTTGCCCGCGACGCGAGAGCTTTTGGGAGCTGCATCTCGTATCCGCAACAGCGGGTGGTTCAAGTCGTTGACAACCTATCAGGAGGTTGCAAGGGACATCGTCGGCCCGTCTCTACAGAACGCCGACCAGGGCTTCATGGCAGTCACGAATCAGCTCTGGACGTTTACAAGTGCCCCTTGAGATCGATCTTTTCGCTATCGAGCGTGGCTCCATAACAGCCCCCGCAGGTTGTGGAAAAACGCAATTGATTGCCGAGACGCTCATCGCGCATAGGCAGAGCAAACCCATACTCGTACTAACGCACACGAACGCAGGCGTTGCGGCCTTACGGGCACGCCTGAGACGAGCCGGCGTTCCTAACTCCGCATATCGAGTCTCCACCATTGATGGATTCTCGATGCGCCTCATCGCTAAGTTCCCAGCGCGAAGCGGCCATAACCCACAGATCTTACAGCTCCACCAGCCCAACACCGACTACCCTGCAATTCGGCACGCCGCCATGCTGTTACTGCAGGCAGGCCACCTTGCTCAGCCTCTCCGTGCCACTTACGCGCGCTTGCTTGTCGACGAATACCAGGACTGCAACGTCGTCCAGCACGCCATCGTGTCAGGTTTGGCCCAGGTGCTACCGACCTGCGTGCTCGGTGACCCAATGCAAGCCATCTTCGACTTTCGTGGCAATCGACTGGTGCATTGGGCGAATGAGGTGCAGCCCCTGTTCCCCGCGGCAGGAGAGCTGAGGATACCCTGGCGCTGGCGGCTGGCCGGAGCTGAGAACCTTGGGCAGTGGCTACTCGCCATACGGCAGCAACTTCAAGTTGGCCAGCCGGTGGATCTGCGCACGGCTCCGGCAGAAGTGCGCTGGGTGCAGCTCAACGCCGGGACCGAAGTCCAGCAGCGGCTGGTGGCCGCTAGAACCGAGTCACCCAACGCTCGGGGCAGCGTCCTCATCATCGGGGACTCCATCAACGTGCAAGGTCGCCATCAGCTCACGAGCCAGACACCCGGCGCCATGGCCGTCGAAGCCGTCGACCTAAGGGACCTCGTCAACTTCGCCAGGAACTTTAACCTGCAGGGTGCCAATGCTCTGGCACAACTTGCGGAATTTGCTTCAAGCGTGATGACGGGGGTAGGTGCAGCAAACCTGCGAACGCGTGTGGAGTCTCTGCGCACAGGACGTGCCCGAACGCCACCGACCCCGGCCGAGGCCGAGGCCGTCGCATTCGTCGGGGAGCCAACACCGCAGCGAGCACTCCTTGTGCTCAACGCCCTCGCCGAACAGCCGGGGGCACGGGTGTACCGACCGGAAGTTCTGCACTGCTGCCGGTCCGCTATGCAAGCTGTGGCGGGAGGTACAGCCGACTTTCTGAGTGCAGCCATTCAAGCGCGAGAACGCAATCGACACCTTGCCCGCTCCATCGCAAGACGCTCGGTAGGCAGCACATTACTTCTCAAGGGGCTCGAGGCCGATGTCTCGGTTGTTCTGCATCCTGAACTTATGACCGCTCAGAATCTGTATGTCGCCCTGACGAGGGGCGCAAGGCACGTAGTGGTGTGTTCATCGAACCCCATCCTGATGCCTGTGAACAACGGCTGAGCCTTATTGTTGCGTTTGCGCACTTGACCTTGCCATCGTGTCAAGGTCGATGCTGTCTGTGCGGTAACTTGAGCCGCGGACGAAATGAGGTGAGAGAGATGTTCAGCCTGAATGTTTCGGGTATGGGTTGTGGCAGTTGTGTCAGCAAAATCACGAAGGCCATCCAGACGCTGGATCAGGACGCACGCGTAGAGGTGGATCGGGCAGCCGGCAAGGTCACTGTAGAGAGCACAGAAAGTGCCGAATCGATCCGCGAGCTGATCCAGGAGCTTGGTTATGCGGCCCAGGTCAGCGCTTGAGCGCTGGCCTGCCGACCGACTAAATCTCCAGTTCTGAGAGCTCTTTCAGCCCGTGAATACTGGTGACCTCGTTAGTAATACCTTCATCCCCATCTCGGCCGCGAAGCCAGTTTGAGTGATCGCCTGGCTCGCGCATTTCCAGCGTGTCATAGGAGTAGCGCTTTCGCTTGAACAGGCTTTTCAATGCGGCGAACTCGTGGCTTTTCTCGTCTTCTATTCCGACGACTTTTCCTACAAGCGCCTCCCAATGACCGACGCCGTCGGCCAGCATCGCCTGGTAAGTCTCTGGGTCCAGCAAGGCTTGCTGTTTGAAATGAATGATGCGGTGTGTCATCGACGCGCTCGGGAGTGGCCAAAGAGAAGCCGCTAGCCTATAGGTTCCGGGTCATTCGTGAATAGTTGCCCTGAGCTTTAGCAAACCTTCGTTGACCCACAATTTCAACCAAGTTGCGGCCTGCAGGGGGGCTTGCTCTCCATGTGTTGCGCTCAATGACTCGCAGAGTTCGGCGAACGATCCACCCTCGACGAAAAACCGCAATGCTGACGCCTCTTCTGGCTCCAGGCTTCGGTAATGGCATACGAGGTTATGACGCCAGACCAGACAGTCTCGATTCCCGGCTGGTTGGGTGGCAACGGGAAGCAGATCCCCAGACTTGGCAGCCTTCCACAGCGCCAGCGTGTTGTACTGCAATCGCAGCCATCTGGCAGATGGAGTCAGGGAAACCCTGAATGAAACCCAGTCTTCAGCCGAAAACTCACTGATGGCCTGCAGTGAAAGCGCTTCGACATCCTGAGCATCGAAAGCCAGTGTAAAAGCCCACTCCAGCTCCGCGAGTTCGCGCATCGGTGAAAGTTGAGGTTCCGCAATGTAGCTGCGAATGAACTCGGGCAGCTTTTCACCCAGCCAGCGAATGCTGAAATGCCGCGGTGGCCAGGCGGCGATATAGGCCAGTGCGAGTTGCTCGAACGACTCTTCTCCCAGCCATTGCTGCAGCGCCGGGAAATCCTCGCGCAGCACCGCCAGCAGGCGCGAGCGATAGGCGTTATGGTAGATCCGCAGGCCTTCGAGGGCACTCAGCGCAGTGCAACCCCGGACTTGCTCCAAAAGCTCGTTGGAGGGCAGGGCACCATCTGTCAGGTAAGTTTCAAATGCAGTCTGTAAGGCGCTTAGGCTCAAAGGGTTGCCCTCGATATCACGCCATTGGCGATAGCTCGGGCATGCTCCAACTCGGATAACAGATCCTCGAACGGTGGAAAATGATCATCCCGCTCGATCAACGTCGACGTTGGACCCAAGTAGCTCAAAGTCTTGCTGTAGAGCGCCCAAACCGGGTCAGCGATGGGCTGGTCGTGGGTGTCGATGAGGTATTGCCCGTAATCGCTATGCCCGGCCAGGTGAATTTGACGAATCCGCTCGTGCGGCAATTCCAAGATGAACTGCCATGGGTCGAAATCCTGATTTCGTGCGCTGACGTAGACGTTGTTCACGTCAAGGAGCAATTCGCAACCGGTCAGGAAACTCAGTTCCGAGAGAAACTGCGATTCGCTCATGCTGGACGTCTTCCACTGCACGTAAGAAGAAACGTTCTCCAGCACAATGGGACGTTCCAGAACATCCTGCACTAGACGCACCCGCGCGGCGACATGCAGCAGGCTTTCTTGGGTAAACGGCAGCGGCAGCAGGTCGTGGAGTTGATGGGCGTTGCCGCGACTCCAGCACAAGTGGTCGGAAACCCACTGGGGCTGTACCCGGTCCGCCAGTTGCTTGAGCTGTCGTAGGTAGCCCATGTCCAGGTTATGCGAACCGCCGATCGACAGCGATACTCCGTGCATCACCAACGGGTATTGCTCGCCAATCGCATCGAGAAAGTAGAGGGCCTTGCCACCGCCCACCAGGTAATTCTCGGAAATGATCTCAAACCAGTCGACCGCAGGTCGCTGTTCAAGAATCTGCTGGTAATACTCACTGCGAAGGCCAAGACCGAAACCCAGTGTTTTGCGCTTACTCATTCAAGACTCCAGCAGGGGAGTGGCAGGCACTCCCCGCAACGGCATTATTCGCTGGTCTTGCCACCGGCCTCATCGCACTTGGCCTGAGTCATCAGCTTGAAACCCTGGCCTTTACATTCTCCCTGGCCTTTGCAGGCATTTTTGGCGGTCATGCAGTCGTTCTGGCCCTTGCAACCGTTGACGCCGAAGCACTTCACTTCAGCTGCTTTGGTGTCCTGGGCGGCCTGGACAGGCAGGGTAGCAAACAGGCTGGCGGCCACGAGAGCCAGAGCGGCACCGGTAGCGACGTTGGATTTATTCGACATAGTGACAATCTCTCTTAATTGTTGGTGGTCTTATCCGCGGGTGCGAATTACCCTGAGTAGCTTAGGCATCGCTGCCGAGCATGCCCTCTCAAGAAATTCGCAAGGCTTTATGAGGGCATGAAAGACAGTACCGAGCCTTCTGGATGGGCTACAAGAAAGAAATAGCAACCTGACAGAACTGTAATGTTCGGCTCAGGTTGCTGACAGGCCCTCTTAGTTAACGTGACATCGAGCCTAAAGCTCGGCCTCTGCAGTTGCAGGGACCACTTAACTTACGAGGAATACCCAAAATGAAATCGATCAAAGCTCTGCTTGTAGTTACTGCTCTGAGCATCTCCAGCTTGGCAATGGCTGAAGGTGGTGCTGACCGAACCTTCGCGCGCATGGAGCAGGCACGCCAGACGTCTCTGGAGGCCTACCGGGTGGCCCAGCAGCAGAAAGTTGAGGCTCCTGTAGCCAGCAGTCCAACCGAGCAAGCAGAGCACACCAACTGCTGAAGTCATCTACCTTACAGAAATGTAATCACCCGGATGGTTGGGATATGGCAGTTTCATACTGCTCATCGTCGGTAAGGCTTGTGCAATGCACCGACGTGGAAAGTTGAGGGGTAAATACCCGACATTGAAGCAGCCATGAACCCGAGACCGGGCACACCATCACCGGCTCATTTGACGGATTGGACAAAACGGCATGCAAAGCAAAACCACAAGGCGCACCTTCGTCAAAGGCCTGGCAGCCACCGGTATTATCGGCGGACTTGGCCTGTGGCGCACGCCGGTCTGGGCGGTGAACAGCCCCGGCCAGCCCAACGTACTGACTGGTAACGAATTCGACCTATTCATCGGTGAAACCCCGGTGAACATCACCGGCGCAGCGCGCACGGCCATGACCATCAACGGCTCGCTCCCTGGGCCGATTCTTCGTTGGCGCGAAGGCGATACCGTCACATTGCGCGTGCGCAACCGCCTCAAGGAGGACACCTCCATCCATTGGCACGGCATCATCCTGCCGGCGAACATGGATGGCGTTCCTGGCCTGAGCTTCCATGGCATCGCCCCTGATGGCATGTATGAGTACAAGTTCAAGGTCAACCAGAACGGCACCTACTGGTATCACAGCCATTCTGGGCTCCAGGAGCAGGTCGGCGTATACGGTGCGCTGGTCATCGATGCCAAGGAGCCCGAGCCCTTCAGTTACGACCGTGATTACGTCGTGTTGCTGAGCGACTGGACGGATGAAAATCCAACGCGGGTACTGGCCAAGCTCAAGAAACAGTCGGACTACTACAACCAGCACAAACGCACCGTTGGTGACTTCATCGATGACGTAAGCGAGATGGGTTGGTCCGCCGCCGTAGCCGACCGTAAGATGTGGGCCGAAATGAAGATGAGCCCGACTGATCTCGCCGACGTCAGTGGCTACACCTACACCTACCTGATGAACGGCCAGGCACCTGATGGCAACTGGACCGGCATATTCAAACCGGGCGAGAAGATTCGTCTGCGTTTCATCAATGCCTCGGCCATGACGTACTTCGATGTGCGTATCCCCGGCCTGAAGATGACGGTAGTCGCGGCCGATGGCCAGCACGTCAAACCAGTCAGCGTCGATGAGTTCCGTGTCGCCGTAGCCGAGACCTACGACGTGATAGTCGAGCCCGATAGCGAGCAAGCCTACACCGTCTTTGCTCAATCCATGGATCGCACTGGCTATGCGCGCGGCACCCTTGCGGTACAGGAAGGGTTGAGTGCACCGGTACCAAGCCCTGACCCGCGCCCACTGATTGCCATGGGTGACATGGGCATGGACCACGGCAGCATGGGCGGCATGGATCATGGGAGCATGGCCGGGATGGATCAGGGCAATATGGCGGGAATGGATCATGGCAGCATGCAGGGTGGCATGGCTGGTATGGATCACAGCCAGATGGCCGGAATGGATCATTCAAACATGGCTGGCATGGCTGGCATGGCTGGCATGGCTGGCAACATGCAGGCACACCCGGCCTCAGAGACCAACAATCCTTTGGTCGACATGCAGACCATGACGCCGACGCACAAGCTGGACGACCCAGGTATCGGCCTGCGTGATAACGGCCGGCGCGTCCTGACTTACTCTGACCTGCGCAGCACCTTCCCTGATCCGGATGGTCGCGAACCAAGTCGCACCATCGAGCTGCACCTTACCGGGCACATGGAGAAATTCTCCTGGTCCTTCGATGGCATCAAGTTCTCTGACGCTGAGCCTCTGCGCCTCAAGTACGGCGAGCGTGTTCGCATCACGCTGGTCAACGACACCATGATGACTCATCCGATCCATCTTCATGGCATGTGGAGTGATCTGGAGGATGCGAACGGCAATTTCCTGGTGCGTAAACACACCATCGACATGCCGCCAGGTTCCAAGCGCAGCTATCGGGTGACCGCCGATGCGTTGGGGCGTTGGGCCTACCACTGCCACCTGTTGCTCCACATGGAAATGGGCATGTTCCGTGAAGTCCGTGTGGATGAGTAAAGGAGATTTCTGATGAGTACTTTTATGAAGCGTAATGCCCTGTTTGGCAGCGCAGCGATGTTCAGTCTTTTGGCTGTTCTGCACGCGCCGACGTCATTGGCAGGTGAGGGGCACAGCGAGCACGAACAACATGCTGCCGAGTCGGCTGCGCCCGACGCCAGTGACAAGCCTGCAGATCAATCGAAAGGCAAGGCCGCTGGCCATCAGATGGATCATGGCGCCATGGATCATGAGGGTATGAACCATGACGATATGGGGCACGAGAAGATGATGGATAAGCATGGCGGCACCGAAGCCGAAGCAGGTTCGAACCATGACCACTAGGTTTTCACGCCCGTCCCTCATAGCGCTGGCCGTGTCGCTGAGTGCACTCAGCGGCGGCGTTACCCAGGCTGCGGAAGAAATGGATCATTCGGCAATGGGGCACGGCTCCATGTCGATGGACCACAGCCAGATGGGCCACGGTTCCGCCAAAGCGCCGATGGAGGGCATGGATCACAGCAAGATGGATCATGGTGCCATGCAGAGCGAATCGGGCAGCATGGACCATAGCCAGATGGGCCACAGCCAGAGCCAAGAGAAGGCCCCAGCCATGGACCACAGCAAGATGGGACACGGCACCATGCAGGGACAGATGGAGGGCATGGATCATTCGAAGATGAACCATGGCTCCGCTGAAGCCCCGAGAACTACCAGTCGTACGCCGATTCCCGTTCTGACGGATGCTGATCGCCAAGCGGCTTTCCCGCCACTGCCTGGCCACAAGGTGCATGACAGCGCCATCAACAGCTTTTTCCTGCTCGATCAGCTCGAATACCAAGACGCAGATGAGGGCAGCACCCTGGCCTGGGATGCGTCGGGTTGGGTAGGCGGTGATATCAACCGGGTCTGGTTCCGCTCCGAAGGCGAGCGTACCAACGGCGTTACCGAGGACGCTGAATTACAGCTGCTGTACGGCCGCTCGATCGGCCCTTGGTGGGATGTCGTCGCGGGCGTTCGCCAGGACTTTAAACCGGAGTCGCCGCAGACTTGGGCTGCCTTCGGTATCCAGGGCATGGCGCTTTACGCCTTTGAGGCCGAAGCCACGGCCTTCGTCGGCGAGAATGGCCAAACTGCTGCCCGACTGGAGGGCGAGTACGACATTCTGCTGACCAACCAGCTGATTCTCCAGCCAACTGCCGAAATGAACTTCTACGGCAAGAACGATCCTGAGCGAGGTGTGGGGTCTGGGTTGGCAAATACCGAGCTCGGCTTGCGTCTGCGTTACGAGATTGTCAGACAGTTTGCTCCCTATGTCGGGGTTTCCTGGAGCCGCTCCTATGGCAACACGGCAGACATGGTGCGCGACGAGGGCGGTGATGTAGACGAGGCGCGTTTTGTCGCCGGTATCCGGATGTGGTTTTGAGAACCTGACATGAAAAGAACAATTAAAACTTTGGTGGCGGCCGGCGTGGTCGGTAGCACAGCTGTCCTGGCCGGCGCCTACTTTGGCGTGGTCAACGTGGGGGCCGACGATCCCCATTTTCCTGCAGTGCATGCGTTTCTCACGATGGCCCGTGACCGCTCTATCGAAGTCCGTTCGCGGGACATCGAGGTTCCCAACCTGGATGATCAAGCTCTTATTCGCGCCGGTGCGGGCAACTACAACTCCATGTGTATCGGCTGTCATTTGGCGCCAGGTGTGGCGGAGACCGAGCTAAGCCAATCGCTTTATCCTGCGCCCCCCAACCTCGCCAAGATCGGTGTCGATGGCAATCCGTCAGCAGCGTTCTGGGTGATCAAGCATGGCATCAAGGCAACGGGTATGCCTGCGTGGGGCAAGAGCATGGGAGACGAGTACATCTGGGGCATGGTTGCCTTCCTCAACCAACTGCCGACGATGGATGCCAAGCAATACCAAACACTCGTCGCATCCAGTGGCGGCCATCAGCACGGTGGTGGGGAAACGCAGATGCATAACCATGAAGGACAGCACGGCGACAACAAGCCTGGCCATCATGACAATAGTGGCGGTGGCGATGACCATCATGGATCAGGTGATGCTGGAGAGCCTGGTCATCACGATGCCGCGGCTACGGATAGCGAGGGTGGCTCCGCACCTAAGGCAGGTCACCATTCGGATATGAGTGGCGATGACCACCATGCTGGAGATGAGGCGTCGTCCAACGGAGGTGATCATCACGCCGAGCAGGCTCCGAACGCCTCGCCCAAGACCCACACCCACGCCGATGGCAAAGAGCACGTACATGAAAGCTAAATATCTGGCCTTACTGGCCGCTCTCTCCGTCACGTCTGCGGTTCAAGCAGCTGATGCCCTGACGATTGATGTCCATCGTGATGCCAATTGCGGATGTTGCAAGAAGTGGATTTCACACCTCGAAGCGAATGGCTTCAAAGTCGTCGACCATGTTGAAAGCAACATGACAGCAGTGAAGCAAAGACTGGGCGTCGCGCCACGGTTAGCGTCTTGCCACACCGCGGTGATTGACGGCAAGTTCGTCGAAGGTCATGTGCCGGCGGCTCAGGTCATCGAACTCACCAAGCGCGATGATCTGCTGGGCATCGCTGTTCCCGGGATGCCGGCGGGCTCCCCCGGCATGGAAGTCGATGGCGTACAGCATGCCTACCAGGTCATTGGCTTGACCAAGACGGGTTCTGATCAGGTCGTTGCAGAATATCCCGCCCAGTAGTACTGCCTGCCAGCACGGCCGCTTGTGTGTAGTGGCCGACTCATTTTCATACGTCCTTTAACCTAAGTAAAAAAGGCGCCCTAGGGCGCCAAGGGCTGTCTCCAAACCAAAGGAGCACTACGAGGGGACAGCAGGACCAAGGAGCGAGCGGGCAATCAACCCGCTCGCTTGCCAGGGTTAGAGAACTTCCAGCGGGTACTCGACAATCAGGCGGAACTCATCCAAATCCGACTCGAAGTCGGTGGCGCGAGTCGTGGCTTGTCGAATGCGAAAGGACATGTCCTTCAACGACCCAGACTGCACAACGTACTTGGCCTCGATGTCCCGCTCCCAGCGCTTCTGGTTGGTCAACGGATCGCCGTTGTCATCACGGCGCATATAGACTTCGTTGGCGTTGCTGTAGTCGGCATCCCAGCCTTGGGCATATCGAGTCATGAAGCTCAACCCAGGCACACCGAAAGGCTCCATATCCAGGTCATAGCGCACTTGCCATGACTTCTCCTTCGGCGAGTTGAAGTCGCTGTACTGGATGGAGTTGTCGAGGTAGATGGAGTCCGATTGGCGCAAGTAGTCGAAGTCATCATCGCCATTGTTGCGCTGGAGACCCACCAGCACTGTGTGAGCGCCGAATTGGATGCCGACCTTGCCGCTCCAGATGTTGTTATCGAAGCTCCCGAGGAGCTGCTTCCCTTCATCGACCGCCTTGTAGTAGTTCAGCCCGCCGATCAAGGCGACATCGTCCGCAAGCGGGTAGCTCAGCGTGGTGCCCGCGTAATATTGATTCCAGGC
>NZ_KV828456.1:39326-80279 GCF_001836405.1 Pseudomonas sp. HMSC057H01
TGGTGCCCGCGTAATATTGATTCCAGGCATCCTTAGTTATTCATTACCGCTACGGCATGAAACTCGATATCGCCAGGGTCGTGGCCACTACCCCGACGGACTCTAGCTGCGGTGTGATGCCGGCCCAGATGACCTACGAGGACTCCAATGGCGATCTGAATATTCTTGAATACCGGGCAGCCGGGACAGGTTGCCGTAATCAAAACTAGATAAATGACATCGCGCTGACTGAAATGTAATTTCCAAGTCACCCTGACGTTATTTGGCATGTGGAAATATGACCAAGGCGTGCCTGGCTATGCCCGGCGCGCTTGGCACATATATGCGACCACACAATGACAACTGCCAATAACATCAGGAGCATTTATGAATAACAGAACCCTGTTAGGACTTTCTCTGCTCACTCTGAGCGTCAGTACCGGGCAAGCTGCAATGGCCGCCGACGAGAAAGGCGAGGGATTTATCGAAGGCAGCAGCCTGACCATCCTCAATCGAAATCTCTACTTCAACCGTGACTTCCGCAAAGGCCAGTCCAGCAGCTCGGGTAATGGCTATTCGGAAGAGTGGGCGCATGGCGTGATAGGCCGATTCGAGTCTGGCTTCACCGAGGGCACCATAGGCTTCGGTGTCGATGCCTTTGCCATGCTAGGACTTAAACTTGACACTGGCGACGGCCGTTCAGGAGCCGGTGGCTCAGTCGATGTGCTGCCTTACAACAGCCTCGGGCAGGCTGAGGATAACTACTCCAAACTGGGTGGCGCGGTGAAAGCTCGGTTCATGGATACCGAGATCAAGGCAGGCGACGTCTTTCCCGTCAGCCCGGTCGTCCAATACGGTGATGCACGGCTTTTACCGGAGAGTTTTCGAGGTGTCACCGTGGTCAACAGCAGCGTGGAAGGACTGTCGCTTCAGGGCGGTCGCCTCCACTCGATGAGCCAACCCAATACCAGCAGCATGCGCGACGGCTTCGCTACCTTCTACGCGGGCGAAGTGGACTCGCCATGGATCGCCTATTTCGGTGGTGATTACACGCTTAATGACAACGTCGGCTTTAGTCTCTACACCAGCCGCCTCAAGGATGCCTGGAATCAATATTACGCGGGCACCACGCTGATAGCGGCAGCATACTCTTGCATGGCCTGCTCATTGGCCTGAATCATCCGACCATAAACACGATCAGCGCCGCCTTCTGCCAGAGTGGCAGAGGAAACAACCATAGCGGCAAGGGCTGCAATAACTTTGAGGCTTTTCATGTTTAATCACTCCTTCAAGGTGGTGATTAAAATATATCCGCTCAACCTGTCATAAAAATGAAGTCAAAGTTACATCGCCGTAATGCTTCCTGCCGCGTTACCCGGGCGAGTCAGCTTGGCGCGTGGCTTGCCCGGGTTTGTAAAGCTATAGCTCCTGCGGTGCGCGAACCTTCTGTGTACGCTGCCTTCGCATCAGCCAGTACGCGGCCGGCAAAACCAACATGGACATCAGCGGCGCGGTAATCATGCCGCCGACCATGGGCGCGGCGATGCGCTTCATCACCTCAGATCCGGCACCTCCGCCCCAGAGGATTGGCAACAGGCCGGCGATGATCACGGCCACCGTCATCACCTTGGGCCGCACACGCAGCACCGCGCCTTCACGAATTGCCTCCAGTAGGGCCGGATCACCGCTGCGCCCGGTATCCACACGCGCATGCCAGGCGTTCTTCAGGTACAGCAGCATGATCACCCCGAACTCGGCCGAGACGCCGGCCAGGGCGATGAAGCCCACGCCGGTGGCCACCGACAGGTTGAAGCCGAACCAGTAGAGCAGCCAGATGCCGCCCGACAGGGCAAAGGGCAGGGTGGCCATGATCAGCAGGGCCTCGCCGAAGCGGCTGAAAGTCAGGTAGAGCAGCACGAAGATAATCAACAGAGTCGCCGGCACCACCCAGGCCAGCCGCGCATTGGCGCGCTCGAGGAATTCGAACTGACCGGAGTAGGAGACGGTCATGCCGGCGTCGAGTTGTACCCGCTCGGCGACGCGTTGCTGCAACTCGCGCACGGTCGATGCCAGGTCGCGCCCACGTACATCGACATACACCCAACCGGACAGACGCCCGTTCTCGCTGCGCAGCATTGGTGGCCCTTCGGTCAGACTAACCTGGGCGACGGTGCCCAAGGTGATCTGCTGGCCGGCTTGCGTGAGGATCGGCATACGCCGTAGTGCCTGCGGACTATCTCGCCACTCCTTGGGATAGCGCAGGTTGATCGGGAAGCGGGCCAGTCCTTCAACCGTCTCACCAATATTGCTGCCGCCGATGGCGCCCGATACCACCGCCTGCACATCGGCGATGCTCAGGCCATAGCGCGCCGCGGCCAGTCGATCGATCTGGATGTCCACGTAACGGCCGCCAGTAAGGCGTTCTGCCAAGGCCGAACTCACCCCAGGCACCTCTTTGGCCACGGCCTCGATATCGCGCGTTATGCGCTCGATGTCGACCAAGGAGGTTCCGGACACTTTCACCCCAATGGGGCTCTTGATCCCCGTCGCCAGCATGTCGATGCGGTTGCGGATGGGCGGCACCCAGATATTGGACAGCCCCGGAACTTTTACCGCGCGATCCAGTTCCTCGATCAGCTTTTCGGGTGTCATCCCCGCGCGCCATTGATCGCGTGGTTTGAACTGCACCGTGGTCTCGAACATTTCCAGCGGTGCTGGATCGGTGGCGGTCTCTGCTCGCCCGGCCTTGCCGAATACCCGTGCCACTTCGGGCACCGTGAGGATCATCCGGTTGGTTTGCTGCAGCAGCTGGGTGGCCTTGCTGGCCGGCAAGCCGGGCAGGGCTGATGGCATGTACAACAAGTCGCCCTCGTCCATCGGCGGCAGAAACTCTCCTCCGAGTCTGCTGAGGGGCCAGAGACTGGACAAAAACACTAGCAAGGCCAGCGCTAGGGTCACCTTAGGCCAAGCCAGCACCCACTCCAGCACCGGCCGGTATGCACCGATCAGCCAACGATTCAAGGGGTTCTGTTGTTCGCTGGGGATATGCCCACGAATCCAGTAGCCCATCAGCACCGGTACCAAGGTGATCGAGAGGCCAGCAGCGGCAGCCATGGCATAGGTCTTGGTGAATGCCAGCGGGCCAAACAGGCGACCCTCCTGGGCCTCCAGGGTGAAGACCGGGAGGAAAGACAGGGTGATGATCAAAAGGCTGAAGAACAGCGCCGGCCCGACCTCGGCCGCAGCTTCGCCGATCACCCGCCAGTGCGCCTCGCCCTGAAGCGGTTCACCGGGGTGTCGAGCCTTCCAGGCCTCGATGTGCTTGTGCGCGTTCTCGATCATCACCACGGCGGCATCGACCATGGCGCCGATGGCGATTGCGATCCCGCCCAGCGACATGATGTTGGCATTGACGCCCTGGTAGCGCATGACGATGAAGGCCATCAGGATGCCCAGGGGCAGGGTGATGATCGCGACCAGCGACGAGCGCAGGTGCCAGAGGAAGATCAGGCAAACCAGGGCAACCACCGCGAACTCTTCCAGCAGCTTGTAGCTGAGGTTATCGATGGCGCGGTCGATCAATTGCGAACGGTCATAGGTGGTGACCACCTCGACGCCGGCCGGCAAGCTGCCCTTCAGGCTGTCCAGCTTGGTCTTCACCGCGGCGATGGCATCGCGGGCATTCTTTCCGGAGCGCAAGATGACCACGCCGCCTACCACTTCACCCTGGCCATCCAGCTCGGCAATGCCACGACGCATCTCTGGCCCCAGCTGAATGGTGGCCACCTGACCCAGCAGCACCGGAACTCCGCTGGCCGAAGCCCGCAGCGGCACATTGCGGAAATCCGCCAGGCTCTCTAGATAGCCTGAAGCCCGCACCATGTACTCGCGCTCTGCCAGCTCCAGGATGGCGCCGCCGGTTTCCTGATTGGCGCTCTTCAGCGCCGCTTCGACCTCCTGCTGAGTTACCCCATAAGCCACCAGCTTCTGCGGATCGAGCAGCACTTGGTATTGCTTGACCATGCCGCCGAGGGTGGCCACTTCGGCTACGTTGGGCAGGCTCTTGAGTTCGTACTTGAGGAACCAGTCCTGCAGTGCCCGCAGCTGGGCAAGATCATGCTGGCCGCTGCGGTCGACCAAGGCGTACTGGTAGATCCAGCCCACGCCGGTGGCATCCGGCCCAAGGGTGGTGGTAACACCCTCGGGCAGGCGTTCCTGCGCCTGGTTGAGGTACTCCAGCACCCGCGAGCGCGCCCAGTAGAGGTCGGTGTCGTCCTCGAACAGCACGTAGACGAAGGAGTCGCCGAAGAACGAGTAGCCGCGCACCGTCTTCGCCCCCGGTACCGAGAGCATGGTTGTGGCCAGTGGGTAGGTCACCTGGTTCTCGACGATCTGCGGTGCCTGTCCGGGAAAGCTGGTTCTGATGATGACCTGGGTGTCAGATAGGTCCGGCAGTGCATCCAACGGCGTGTTGCGCAGCGACCAGATGCCCAGGGCGGTGATGAACAGGGTCGCCAGCAGCACCAGAAAGCGATTGCCGATAGACCAGTGGATCAGGCGTGCGATCATGGCTGGTCTCCTTCCTTGCTGAGCTGCTCGATCATCAGGCCGGAGTTTTTCTGGCGGGCGCCGATACGTACGTGATCTCCTGGCTTAAGTCCCACAGCTACTTCTGAGCTGACCAATGGAAAAGCCATGGTCATACCTGGCATATTCAGGCTCTCGAAGGGCCCGTGCTCCAGGGTGACTGACTCCGCGTCCAGAGCACGAATCACACCGTGAGACACATGCAGCCCCTCCGTGCTGTCCTGTTCTGCATTGCCGGCCAGGATGCCCTGCAGGCTGGCTTCCGAATCGATGAGGAACTGGCCGGAGGTAACGACCGCCTGACCTTCCTCGAGACCGGACAACACCTCCAGACGCCCATCGGCCTCGCGGCCCAAGGTGATTTCCTGGGGGCGGTAGCGTCCGTCGCCTTCGGCCAGCATCACCAATGCACGCTTGCCGGTGCGAATCACGGCTTCACTCGGCACAAGAAGCGTGGATTGTTCGACGGCACTGTTCAGGCGTACGGCGGCGAACATGCCGGGGCGCAACTTACCGGCAGGGTTGGGTAGCTCGCTGCGTACCGTGAGCGTGCGCGTTTGCGGATCGGCACTCGGCAGCAAGGCTATGACGCGGCCCAGCAGCGGTCGATCAGGAAAGGCCGTCAGGTTGGCGCGGATCTCGTCCCCGACCTGGATACTTCCGGCCATGGCCTCGGGTATCGCCGCATCGAGCCAGACACTGGACAGCCCGTTGATCAACGCCAGATCCTGCCCGGCTTCAACGGTCATCCCGGCGCGTACCTGCAAGGCTTGGAGCTCGCCGCTGATAGGTGTGGTGAGGGTTTGCACTGCCCGCGGTTTGCCGCTGCGGCGAACCTGCTCTATCAACGCTTGTGGCATGCCGAGCAGGCGGAGGCGCTCTTGGGCCGCAGTGATCAAGCGGGCGTCACCGGTACGCAGTACCGCGAGGAACTCCAACTGCGCGGCGGACCACTCGGGAATCAGCAGGTCGACCAGGGGTGTTCCAGCTGGCAGTACATCGCCAGGGGCACGCCCGTAAACCCGCTCGACGAATCCGCCAGCGCGGGCCTGGAGGTTCGCTACCTCTCGCTGGTTATAGGCCAGGGAGCCGACCACCTCGATATCCGAGGGCAGTACACCGCGGATCACCGTCGAGGTTCGCATTCCGAGGTTCTGCACGGCTTGAGCGGGGACGCTCAGGACAGACGGATCTTGCTCGGATCCTGCGTATTTAGGGACAAGCTCCATATCCATGAAAGGTGACTTGCCCGGTTTATCGAAGCGCTGCTCAGGCTGCATCGGGTCGTACCAATAGAGCACCTTGCGCTCGTCCGTCGGTGCGGAGCTAGGCAGTAGCTCGTGTTTGGCTTGCCGCTGGGCCAGCCAGTAGCCACCGCCCGCCGCGCCAATGCCCACGGTCAGCACGGCGACCGCAAAACCAAATGTCGATATCTTCATTTCAGGCCCTCCACATAGGCGTAGTACAGGCTTGCGGAGAGCTGGCTCAACTTGCGCTGCTGTTCAATCTGCCGCAGTTGCGCATCAATCAGGTCGCGCTGGGCAGTAATAACGGATGTGAGCTGGCTGTTACCGGCTTGGTAGGCGGCCAGTTCGAGATCGGCACGTTTGCTTGCAAGCGGGATCAAGGTTTTTTCGGTGCGTGACAAGGTCCTGCGCAGTTGCTCAAGCTCGGCAATACCGCCTTCCAGCTCAGCCTGATGGGCGCGCAGTAATGCTTCCTGCTCGGCTTCCATCTGCGACACGCTTTGTTGTCTGGCGTTGATCTTGGGCCCCTGACGTGTGCCTACGAACAACGGCAGGTCGAAGGTAAATTGCACCATCACCATATCGCCGAACTGGTTGTCGCGATTGTTGTAGGCAAACTCAACACCCCAGTCGGGGGTCTTCTCGGCGATGGCCTCGTTCAGCTCGGCGCTAGCCTCGCCGACTCGGGCGGAGGCAGCGCGCAACTCAGGGTGTGAGGCAATGCGTTGCTGCAGGTGCGGTGCCACCAGGTTCAGACTGGGAACACCTCCTTGCAAAGGCTGGTCAGCCTCGTTGCCTATCCAGCGGCGCAGCTTGGCACGAGCTACTGCCACATCGCGATTCAGTTCATCTCGCCGATCTTGTAACGCCAAAGCTTCCTGGTCGGCCTGCAACAGCTCGCCAGGCTGAGCACTACCGCCGGCAATCAGCGATTGCACGGTCGAGCGGAGCATCTCGATCTGACGGTCCAGTTGATCGAAGAGGCCAACACTGCGTTCGGCGTAGTACACATCCAGCCAGCTCACTGCCGTCTGGCGCTTGATCTCCAACTGCATGGCACGCTGCTCGGCCTCGGCTCGGCCTACTGAAGCCTCGGCCAACTGGCGCCGAGCCTGACGCTTGTCACTGTTGGGGACTTCCTGCATGAACCCAATGCGGCGCATGGTCATGGAGTCACGATTAAGCGTGTAACGGTCAGGGCCTTCGATCGGCAGGTTGTCGATGCCTAGAATCAGCTTGGGATCGGGCAGGGCGTCTGCGGGCTCGACAGCCTGCTGTGCCGATGCCACCTGCGCCTGGCGCGCGAGGTTCTCAGGGGCACTCTGCTCGGCCAGAGCTTGGGCTCGTTCGAAAGTTAGGGGCTGCGCCTGCGCGGCAAGCCAGGGAGCTGCCCAGAATGCGGCAGCCAACACACCGAGAAAGCCACGGCGTGGAAAAAGGAAAGCGGACATGCTTTCGCCTCCAATGCGATTGATCGAAGTCGCGACTACGAAACGTGACCGCGACGATGCGCCTGACTGTAAGGCGCGGGATGATCACTGCATTAGACGAAACGAGGAGGGCGCCAGAGTCCTGCGGGCTCTCGCTTAATCACCGACTGGGTCAGCAATATCTCGGGGCGTGAGGGGAGAGGGGATATGCTCTTGATCACGGTGGTCTGGAGAAGTCCTCCGGTCTTGCATTCCTGGCCGGGTTTGCAAGGGGACTTCTTGGCCACCCCATCAGACTTGTCCATTTGCTCGCAGCACGGAGCATCGGCCATTGCATGGCCCTGATGATCGGCGCTCTGCATCGGGCAAGGTTGTGCCGGCATGCTGAAAGCCACACCGCCGAAGGTCGGCAGCACGAGGCTAGCAATCATTAGCAGGATCAATCCAATCCGACGCACAGCAATTCACCAGTCGGGGCAATAGGCCGACGATAGCAGATTGCCCCCGAGCCATGAATGCTCCTTTTGACGATAACAGCACTTCGTTGATTTGGATCAAATAGAGTGTCTAGTCTCACAGGGCGAGCTGATTTTGTAGCGGGTGAGATTTCAATCGAGCAAGCGATAGAGTTCAGGCCAAAGAGGATTCTATAATCACTCCACAATTAGCTATAAAGCTCATTAGTGCACAAAATGCAGCGGGATGTGGAACCCTGAGGTGCCGCTGAATGAACGCAACGCAGGGTATCGGCTGGCATGGCAGAGCCTGGATTTCACCCGGGCTGGGCATTTTTCTGGGGCAGGCGGGTAGCCAAGATTGGCATAGCCACATGGCGCATCAAATTACCGTCAGCTTGAACGGCAGCTTGACTGTGAAGTGTACATCCTCGTCGGTGACGGCAAGGGCCATCTGCATCAGGGCAGGGGTGGCCCATCAGATCGAAGCTGACGAAGTGTTGTCGATCTACCTCGACGCGCTGTCCGATGAGGCGCGAGCACTTCCCGATAACATCGGGGAGGGCATCACTCCGATTCAGATGGGCGATACAGCATCGCTGCGAAAATTGCTGAGCAGCTCCGATCCGTCAGCCCAGCAAATTCGGGAAATGGTGCGCCTTGTTCTCAACCTTACGACTCCGCCGGCCTCCGATCCGCGACTGCAGTCGGTCCTCGCTGCGTTAAAAGAGCCGATTAATGGCAGGCAGGCGTTGGCCAAGCGCGTTCATCTGTCGCCTACCCGATTCTCACATTGGTTCGTCGAACAGACCGGTCTGCCGCTGCGCAGCTACCGGAAATGGAATCGCCTGGTCATAGCGCTCCAGCATATCGCCAGCGGCGCCAACCTGACTGCGGCCGCCCACGCTGCCGGCTTCGCTGACGCTGCCCACTTTTCCCGCACCTTCCGCGACCTGTTTGGCCTCGACCCCTCATCTGCCTTGGGTCATGTCAGTCTGAAAGGCTGAATTCAGCTTTTCTGTTCAAGCGCCATCACAGGTGATTGGCACAAAGTGGAGTCATCTCAGGGAGGGCTTCACGATGGGCAATTCACTCAGGTTCATGATCCGCTGGCTCAGCTACCCAACAATCTTTGGCGGGGCCGCAGCTTGGATGATCTGGTTGCTCTACACGGGTATTCCGTATTGGCCCAGCACGCCGATCATTGCCGCCCTAGGGATTCTGCTGGTGGCGCTGCTGGAACGCGTGCAGCCGTTCCGTGACGACTGGTTGGAGGACCACCAGGATACCCTTACTGATATCATCCATATGGTCGTGAACCTGTCCGTGATCCAGATTACGGCGACCGTGCTGGCCCGGCTGGGCGATTGGGTGCCCGCAGAGTTCCGTGTCTTCCCAACAGAGTTACCGCTGTGGGCTCAGCTAGTCATTGTCGCCGCCGTGCTGGACCTTAGCTTGTACGCCATGCACCGCTTCAGCCATCAGGTTCCATGGCTGTGGCGCTTGCATGAGCCACATCATAGCGCTGAGCGGCTCTACTGGATGAACGGCGAGCGCCGGCACCCGTTGCATGCCGCCATCATGGCAGGGCCTGGGCTGCTCGTGCTCTTTGCGATGGGCACTCCTTCTGCACTCGTGGCCACCTGGTTCGGCATCCTGACGGTACATTTGGCCTTCCAGCACTCAAATCTGGACTACTCGTTGGGCTGGCTACGGCGCGTCATCGGCGTTGCAGAAACACACCGCTGGCATCACAAACGCGACTTCGAGGATGCGCAGGTCAATTTTGGTGAGTTCTTGCTGGTGTGGGATCAACTGCTTGGAACCTTCTATGACAGCGCAAGCAAGCCCAGCAGCGCCGAAGTAGGACTGCGTGACCGGGACTATCCAACAGGCTATGTGGGTCAGATTGTCGAGCCGTTCAGAAGTCAGTAGCTTGCTCGGTGTCGCTGGCGACTAGCTGGTTAATGAGGATCGACCGGCATGAGTTCGATCAAGGGTTTCAGTTGAACTCTGACACTGGCCAGCCAATTGCCCAGTTCCACCAGATCCTCATCAAGCGACTCGGCTTCCTCCCAGATACTGCCGCCTTCCGTCACAGACACCGATAGTGCCGCACCATCGAGCACCGTTTTCGCCATGGCATGTACCCGCAGGAGGCCATCCCTGAGGCCGCCGATGTTGTTCATTTCCTTCAGCAGCAGATCCAGCCCATCGACTAGACGCAGCAACTGGATGGTGTCGTAGTCGTCATGCAAACGCTCCAGCGCCTCGGCATCTACCTCGCCGTAGGGCGTGACGCGAAATGACGCAGGAGGAATGTTCATCAGGTCATCTCCTCGGTTTCCGCAGTACCGAGCTTGCCAGTGCGGATGGACCCGGCTGCCTGCTGGAACACCGAGTCTTTGATCCAGGGCTCCGGCGGCCGGTTGAGCTTGAGGTTGAACTCGCCGAAACGCTTGACGTTGCTGGTCAAGTAGGGGCTGAGGAAGGACACATCTTCATCGGTGAACTGCCAGCCCTCGCGGGCCAATTTCTGCAGGATCCGCATCATGTCCACAGTGTTCTGCAGGATCACCGACGAGGCCACCATGTCGTTGTAGCGCAGTCGCTTCTGTTGCTCGTCCGGATCGTTCTCGGCGATCACGTCGCCACCGAAGGACAACCACTTGGAGAATCCGTTGTAGGACTCGATCTTGTTGGTGTTCGCGGTAACCTCCTGGCGCAACTCGCGACTGCCGATCCAGGTGAGCAGGAAGATCGTACGGATCACGCTGCCCAGTGCCTGTGCCGCGTGGTAGAGCTTGTTACGCCGGCTGTAGGAACCGAGTTTTCGCAGCAACATAGGCGAGGAGATTTTGCCCGCCTGGATCGATAGCGCGACCTGCATCAAATCCTGCCAATGGGTTTCAATCAGGTGCCAGTCGGCGGTGTCGGTGAACAGGCGGTTGATATGCTTATACGCAGCGCCGCGATCCGGCCGGCACATCACCAGGTCGCGCCAATTGCGGATGCGTGGCATCAGGTTGATACCAAGCAGATGAGTGAAGGCGAACACCGTGGCCGACTGGCCCTGGGTATCGGAATACACCGTATCAGCTTCGACGCTGAGATCGGCCTTGAGCAGCCCCTCGATTACATAAATTGCCTCCCAGATGCCCGGGGGGATGAAGTGCTGGAATACAGCGATGTAGTTGTTGGCCACATGCCGATAGGCAACGGCTCCCATCTTGCGGTAGCGGAAGTGGTAGCCGGCCAGCAGGTTGTCGTCATAGAAGTCGAACTGGGTGCCGTCCGCAGCCACCGCCTTGCCATCGCCCCAGAGTTTGGGCAGATCGAGCTGCAGGTAGAGCTCCACCAGCTCGCGGTTAGCCTTGTCCAGTTTCTCCAGCGAGAGGTGACGGCGATTGGTATAGGAAAGCATGTGGGGGGTGACATTACCGGCCAGATGCCGCGCGGCCTGGCTGGGGCCGAGGTTGCAACCCATGGCGAAGATCGTCATCAGGTAGCGCTCGGCAGGTTCTTTGAGCTTTGGCTCGTTGCCGGACATCGGCCCGAAATGTCGAGTGAACTGAATCCAGTGCTCGATGTTGGCCATGATGTCGAGTACGTGCCTGGCCGGCATGCGTTGCATGAGGGCCGTCTGTAGCGAGATGGCCGATGGCGGGATGTCGCGCGCCGTCACTCGGCGCAATACCGGTTCGCCGGCTTCGTTGATCGATACGTCCCCTCGGCAAGAGGGGAATTTGTCATCCAGTTGCTGCGCGGTTTCCTCCAACTGGGTCTTGAGGGAGGTAACAAATTCCTTCGCCGTGCCAGGCAGTTCCATCTTTTCGCAGTAGGCTGGTAGTCGCTGGAGACATTCGTCCCAGGGTAGCAACTGCTTGCGATAGTCGGCGAAGGATTCCGACCCTTGTACGCACATGTCACCGGATCGCAGTTCGTTGGCCAGGTAGGAGAATACGCAAACTTCCAGATAGCGCCGGTTGGTCGGTGGCCCCTCACTGGCAGGACGACGAACGACCTTGACCCAGCGCTCCGACGCAAACGACAAGTCGACGTGCTCGTCGATCCACACGCGGTGCAAATTCTCGCTGTCCTGTATCAGTTGAAGTGCCTGAACCAGCGACCGATCCTGAGTCGTGGGCTCCAGTTGGAGAAGGTGGCTGAGACGGAACAACAGCGAGCGATGGGACCTGAAATGCTTCCAGATCAACGGCAGGTAGTTATTACCGCCGGTAGCCTGGACTTCGGCACAGGTTTCGCGTAACCGTTCCAGGTTGCCGTCGGGGGAGAGGTATTCCCGAATCAGGCTACCTGCCTCTTGGTCATCCGGTTCCTGAACCAAAATCTGCACCACACCGTCCAGGGTGGCCGCCAGCTGCTCCAGCTTCTGACGTTGCCGTGCTTGGATTTGCTCTAGTTCTTCCTTGGCACGTTTGTGAATCGTAGAGATTCGCCGGATGAACATCTCGGCTAGGTGATCCCGAGTCCGCACGCGCATCCGATAGATCAAGGCAAGCATCAGCGTGTAACGCTTCGGCAGCGAACAGTCCTTAAGCTCGGCGACGTCCGACGCCGCAGCTTGGGCAGCGAAGTGGCGGATTTTGGTATCGACGATTCCATCAAAAATGGCATCTAGATTCCCAAAGCTCTCGAGCCAAGCCATGTGATCTATCAGCACTTCCAAGTGTTTGCGGGATGGCTTCTTGGGTGCCTGCTTGAGGGCGTTGAAGTCACTTTGGCGTCGCCCGAAATCCGTTTCGAGCAGTTCTTTCAGTTTGTAGACCACCTCAATTGGCGCCCTGGTCACAACGAGATTGAATAGCCGCTCCTGCATTGCAACTAAGGCATCCTCAGCAGCGTCATTGAGGGTGGAATAGGCTGGGAGTTCGTAGCTGCGCTGCAGCAACTCGCCGATCAGCACATTGATGATATCCGCCCGCTGGTCGAGTACCTCGGCAGATTCGTGCGCAAGGTGGAGAGCTATGGTGAGCGCTTCACTACCATAGAAAGCCTTGATCTGGAGGTACTCACGAATGGCCGCCTGATGCCTATAAAAAGTACGCGAGTTGGTATAGCGGGAAGTGATACGAGGGCCAAAACCGAGTGTATTCCTGATGTGGTCAGTGATTTCTGGAGGTATCTCGTCTAGGGGAGGAAAGTAATGGAGCTCTTGGAATACCTTGAGCTGGACTGCCAGCCCAAGGGAAAGGGCTGGGCTACGAGCTGTCCTGGAAATCCAGTCAAGCTCTCCTGAGGAAAGCGAATAGTTGCGGTGTAAGTCCTTCGCACTGAGGGTAGTTGCTAGTCGTGGATATGCCGTTCTCTCCAAAGCCGCCATCGCTCAGCCCCTATGCATGCAAATAGATCAGCATAGACGCTTCCGGGCATGAGGCAGGCGGGACAAACAGGCCAAGTGAAATTCTATTTATATCAATAGGATAGAACCACTATGTCCTAATTTTCCTTTATCTCGGCATGACCCCGTAAGCGGCGGCGACGATTTCACGGTAGGTTTCCACCGTCATTTGCTTGGCATTGCTGCCGTCGGAGAAATTCTTCTTCGACTTTTCGGCGATGCTCAGGAAGTCTTCCTCGCGCACGCCTTTCACCTCGGCGAAGCGGGGGATGCCCAGGTCCTTGCTCATCTGGAACAGGTAGCCAACGGCGGCCTCGGCGGCCTCGGCCGGCGAGAGGTTGGGGTCGATACCCAGTGCATAGGCGACCTGCGCGTGGCGGGTGATGTCGGCGTCGCGGTTATGGCCGAACACGAAGGGCAGGAAGATCGCGTTGCCCACGCCGTGTGGCGTGTCGTACATGCCACCGATGGCTTCGGAAATGCAGTGCACGCTGCCGACGTCCGCGTTACCGAAGGCCATGCCGGCGATCAGGCTGGCCACCAGCATTTGCTCGCGTGCATGCAGGTTGTCCGGCTCCAGTACGGCGGGCCTGAGGTATTGGCTGATCAGGCGGATGGCATGCAGCGCCAGCCCGTCGCTGATCGGGTTCGACACGCGGCAGGTGTAGGCTTCGATGGCGTGGGTGAGGGCATCCATGCCGGTTGCGGCGGCAATCGATGCAGGCAGCGTGTCGAGAATGCGGGAGTCGAGCAATGCCAGAACGGGGCCCACCCGGTAATCCTGGACGCTCATCTTGAAATGCCGGGCGGTATCGGTGATCACCGAGAAACAGGTCACTTCGCTGCCGGTTCCGGCGGTGGTCGGGATGGCGACGATAGGCGGGATGGCGTGCCTGAGGGTGAAAGAGCCCTCGTAGTCTTCGATCCGACCCTCGTGGGTTAGCAGCAGGCTGATCGCCTTGGCCGCGTCCATCGCGCTGCCGCCGCCGATGGCCAGCAGGCCTTGGATACCTTTGCCGCGATACAGCTGCGCCGCCTGGTTGATGTCTTCGCTGCGAGGGTTTGCCTTGACGTCCGATATCTCGTCGAACGCGATCTCCCACTCATTCAGGCTGGCATACACGCCATTCAACAGGCCTGCGGCCTTTACCCCGGCGTCCGTCACGATCAGCACATGCGCCATGCCGAGTTCCCGCAGGTATTCGCCGGTGCGCTCACGCAGGTCGGGTCCCATCACGACTTTGGCGGGGAGTAAGAACTTGAATTCCATACGTACCTCTTGCTCGATTTTTGTCGTTGTTGAACGGCAGTGGAGGAATTCACGCGCAGGGCGAACCAACGGCTCCGGCGTGTGATGCATGGCTCTGCGGTCGAGAATCAACCGGGAACCTTTTTGTCTTATGTGGGCCTGGATAAGCACGAACTTCGAAAAGCCCCATGCAAGTCCCGAGGTGTAAAAAGAGGGGCGGCACCCACCCACCCGCCCCTGAAGGGATGTTCCGTACTAATGCATTTGGCCTGCGAGCAGGGAAAGCAGCGTTCCTGTCAGGCAGGCGGGGAAGTCATGCCCCATTCCCGGCAACAGCACCAAGCGTGCCCTGGGAATGGCCGCCGCCGTGGCGAAGCCTCCGCTGGTGGCGACCATGAGGTCTTTCTCAGCATGGATGACCAGCGTGTTGCAACGAATTCGCTGGAGTTCCTGCGTTCGGTCGCCCGAGTTGATGATGGCGCCGATCTGCCTCGCCATCCCGAGGTTGCTCGCTTCCCCGCCGCCTCGTTCCCAGGCTTGCATGGCGTAGTCGCGATGGGCCTGCTCGTCCCATTCCAGCGTCGTACCGACGGAACGCATGATCTCCACATAGTCGCGAACGCTCTCCTGCTGGTTCCGAGGAGGGCGCCGGAGAAGCTGCAAGATGGTCTTGAACGCTGGCTGGCCTACTCGCAGCGATCCTGTCGTCGAGAAGATGGACGCCAGGCTCATGACTCGCTGCGGATAACGAGCGGCAAGTGTCTGGGCGATCATGCCGCCCATCGACATCCCTACGACGTGCGCCGCACCCAGGCGCAGGCCATCCATGAGGCCGATCACATCGTCGGCCATGTCGCCCAGGTCATACCCCGCAGTCGGTTTACGGAAGAACTGTTGCAGGGTCGTGGGCGGGGTAACCTCGGTGAAGAAAGACCTGCCCGAGTCACGGTTGTCCAGCGTGATCACGCGCAGGCCCCGCTCGACCAGACCGGCGATGAGCGCTTCAGGCCAATAGATCAATTGCAGCCCCAGGCCGACGATGAGGATGACCGCAGGCGCGGTTTCCGGACCGTGGCTGCGATAGCAGAGGCTACGCTTGCCCGGTAGCTCGCAGAACCGATCCGCAGTCATCGCCCGCCGCCCTGAGTCTGAAGCGCCACGCTTCTGTGCAGGTAGGCGTCAGGCACCGTGCTGAACCGGAGGCATTCGTCGGCGACCTTCCCTCGGCGCAAAAGCTTGATGTCACGGAAGTAATCCATCGACATCACCCAGGGCTCGCGAGGCCCCTGGCGCGGCATGCTATCCAATGCCCGCTGGACATATCCGGCCCCGAAATCCAGCAGGGGACGGGTTTCGACACCATCCGGCGCCTTCGGCTCGCAGACGTTATGGCCCTGGCTGTCCATGAAGCCCAGCAAGCGACAGAAGTGGTCGCACAGCAGGCACACTTTCAGCGTCCAGGATGAGTTGGTATAGCCCACCGCAAAGGCAAAGTTGGGTACGCCGGAAAGCATCGTGCCCTTGTACGCCAGCGTCTGGCTCAACACTACCGGCTCGCCATCCTTGTGCAGGGCGATACCGCCGAACAACTGCACGTTCAGACCGGTGGCCGTGATGATGATATCGGCCTTCAGTTCCGTGCCGGACTTGAGCAAGACACCGGACTCGGTAAAGCGCTCGATATGGTCGGTAACGACCGAGGCTTTACCTGCACTGATGGCCTTGAAAAGATCGCCTTCGGGAACCGAGCACAAGCGTTGGTCCCAGGGCTTGTAGGGCGGGTTGAAATGAACGTCGACCGGATAGCCCTTCGGTAATTCTCTACGGGTCAGCCATATGAGCAGCTTGCGGGCGAGCCCGGGGAAGCGCTGGCAGAATCGCCAGAAGACCAGGGTGATCTTGGCATTCTTGTAGCGCGTCAGTGAGTAGGCGGTTTGCGCCGGCAGAATCTTGCGAAGAAAAGCGGCAACGGAATCGTTGGCGGGCTGGTTGACGATATAGGAGGGCGTCCGCTGCAACATGGTGATGCTGGCGACCTCGTCGGCCATGGCGGGAATCAGCGTCACCGCCGTTGCGCCGCTGCCGATGACCACCACATGCTTGCCCCGATAGTCCAAGCGCTCGGGCCAGTGTTGCGGGTGGATGATTTGCCCCTTGAACTGCTCCGCGCCCTCGAAGCGTGGGCTGAAGCCTTGGTCATAACGGTAGTAACCGCCTGCGCTGAACAGCCAGCGGCATTCGATGGTGCGGGTTTCTGCCGTGTGGCCGTCCTCGACGCATACTGCCCACAGCCCTTTGTCGCTCTGCCAATTCGCCGAGACCACTTTCTGCCGGTACTGGATGAAAGGGTCCAACTGGTATTCAGCGACGGCTTCTCGCAGGTATTCGAGAATGTCGGCGGCATCCGCCAGAGATTTCGCCTTGGTCCAAGGCTTGAAGTCGAAGCCGAAGGTGTACAGGTCCGAGTCGGAGCGTATGCCGGGATAGCGGAACAGGTCCCAGGTGCCGCCCATCCGCTCCCGGGACTCGAGAATCGCAAACACCTTGTTCGGCTGGTGACGTCGAAGGTAAGCCGCAGCGCCGATGCCAGACACACCGGCTCCTATGATCAGAACATCGAGCGGCTCAATTGGAAGAGCAGTGTGAGAGGACATGTCGCCTCCTATTGTTGTGTTATAGAGACTTGATCTTTTGACTTGATCGTTTGACCAGAATAGACGCGAGCGAGTTGCTGGTACAAGGTGCGAAATGCACCAGGTTTCCATCGGTTTGGGTTTATTTGCACCTAGGTGCCGCACCCTGTTCCCCGCCAGGCCATGGCGGAAGGCCTGATCCATGGACGAGAAGCGCACAGTCCGCTTGCAGGACTACGAGGAGGAGACCGGGCGAGGTAGCCCCGCTGGAGGCGGGGAGAGGAGAGCTAGAAGAGGCGTCGCACCTGCACTGGCAAGAGGCCCGAAGAGCAGGGGCACGGCGAACCGTGTCACCATGCCCCTCTCTAGAGATGCGCCTTCGAAAAGATCAGAAGCTGGCCACCAACAGCTTCACAGCCTGGCAGGCGGCTTCGGTCTCGGCATTCAGCCGCTCCTGGTCACCATGGGCGGACCAGGCGAGAAGCAAGCCATCGAACAGGTTGATGAGCAAGCGACTGACAGTGCCCAGCGCTTCTTGGTCCAGCACCGAGCCAGCGACCTGTTCGATGGCCTGCTTCGTCGCTTCGATGGAGTCGGTGTAGATCTTGCTCGCCATCGCGGGGTTGTTACGCAGATTCCAGAAAAACAGCTCGAACTGGGTAGTCGCCAGTTGCGGATGCGTGGTGAACCACCCGACCAACTGGCGCAATATCTCTGCTACCGAGTCTGCCGCCGTGGCTCCCGCCGTAACGTGCAGCAAGGACTGCTGTGGCGTGTCTATCAGGGATTCATAGACCGCGTCGAACAATTCGTCCTTGGTGTGGAAGACATAGTGCAGGGAGGCCAATGGAGAATTCGCCGCGGCCGCGATGCGACGGGTAGTGGCGTTCGCCACACCATATTCCGCGATCACCTTCACGGCGGCCTCAATAAAGTCTTGCCTGCGCACTTCGGCGCCCACTCGAGCCATTCAGCTTCTCCTTCTTCGGTGTTGCCGCCAGGCGACTGGTCCGCTGTCGACCGGAACGAATGCTAACGCATGGCCGTTCTCCAATCCATGAGTCGACACGCCTGAAGACCAAGGCAGCGACCCTTTGTCTCTCCAGATGTTTCGCTCCGACCGCAGGCGATGCGTAGCCGAAGCGGAACAGGATCGAGCCTGGGCAATCCGCTATCGCCAGCGCGAACCCGCGTAGAGCCGCATCTTGATTCGGCAGGCCTTTCCTGAGCGCCGAGATGCCACGCAGAATTATTAATCGTTTGACTTGATCACGTGATCATGTCGTATGATCAAACCTCCTTTCCGCGCCAGGCGCAAGGAGAGGGCGGTCTGACCGCATGAGAGTGAACGCTCATGGGCTGAGGCTGATTGCGGAGGCCCTGCAGAACAATGACAACACCACACAGGTAGGCATCAGATGAGTACGCGAAGATTGACGACAGTCAGCTGCGACACCCCGATCGAGCAGGTAGTGGAAATCATCAGGCGTGATGGCGCTGTCGCTATTTGCAACTTCGTCTCGGAAGAAACCTTGAAGTCTCTTACCGAGGACCTGGACAGCTATCTGGGCGTTACCCCCTGCGGCATGGACCCTTACTTCGCCGGCACCCAGACTCGACGTACCGCGCGGATCCTGGCGAAAAGCGACTCCGCCGTGGAAGTGGCACTGAACCCCCTGTTCCTCGAGACGGCAAAGCAGGTATTGCAGACTCCCACCCATGTCTGGGTAGGGAACGATCGGGTCGAGATCACGCCCGATATCCAACTGAGCATGACCCAGGCCATACAGATCGGGCCTGGACAAGGTCTTCAACCCCTGCATCGCGACGATGCCACTTCGCTCTGGCGGCATCCGCAGTATGGTCGCGAGGCTCGCTTGCAGCTCATGCTGGCGATTACCGACTTCACCGAAGAGAACGGCGCGACGCGGGTCATTCCTGGCAGTCATCAATGGGATGACGAACGTATGCCCACCCAGGAAGAAACCATCGGCGCGGAAATGAAGGCAGGCACTGCGCTTCTCTGGTTGGGATCGGTATATCACGGCGGTGGCGCCAACAGATCCGACGCTCCTCGCACAGGCCTGACCATGGCCTACGACCTGGCCTTCCTGCGCCTGGAAGAAAACCACTTCCTTTCCATACCCGTCGAGCGCGTTCGGCAACTCCCCGCGCAAATGCAGCGTCTGCTGGGGTGGAGTGCCAGTTCCACGCTACTGGGATGGGTGGAGATCGATGGTCAGATGCGTGACCCGCAAGAGCTGCTGGGCATGCCCTCCTTTTCCGAGGCAGGGAAGGGGTTCTAGCGGCACTGCCATGGATCGGCCCATGAGAGGAACAACGTCCGGCAACCCGGGAGTGATGTGAATGAATGCCTTCAACGGAGCGGCACGCAACAATGCCGAACCCATGACATTCCGCAGCCTTGGCGGATGGGTGGAGCAGCCAGACGACCTGCAGCCGGCGCTGACAGGCCACGAGCACGCAGACGTAGTCGTGGTCGGCGCCGGGTTCGCCGGCCTGTCAACGGCGCTGGAACTAAGGGCGCGTGGAGCGAACGTCATCGTTCTGGAACAGCAGTTCGCAGGCTTCGGGGCCAGCGGGCGCAATGCCGGCTATCTGCTCGGCAGCATGGGCATAGAATGCGAGGTTTTCGTCAAGCGAGTGGGGCTTGAGCAGGCACGTAAGTTCGTCGGTTTCTATGACGAGGCCGTCACTTATGTGGAAGAGCGTTTGGCTGCGCTGGACATCGATTGCGATTACACGCCCTCGGGAATCATCCGGGCCGCCGTCCATCCCAGCCAGGAAAAGCGACTGCGAGCGAACATGGAGCTTGGCCACGCGCTGGGCTCTGTCACTCGCTTCGTGGATAGCGCCGAGATGCGCGCGCGAGGCATACCGCCCGCATTCCTGTTTGGCAGCGAGCAGCGTGGCGGCACCTTGAATCCGGGAAAGTACGTCAACGGCCTGCGTCGTGCGGCAATCAAGGCTGGCGTGAAATTGTACGAACGCACGCCGGTGCTTTCCTACTGTGAAGGACAGGTGATTACCTGCAATACGGCCCAGGGTATCGCCACCGCCCCTGTAATGGTTCTGGCGACCAACGCCTACACGCCTCAGCTGGGAGTGCTACGCAACAAGGTTGCACCGATCCGGGTTTCGGCAATCGAAACCCAGCCACTATCGGCGGAGCAACTGGCGTCCCTGGGTTGGCAAGAGCGTGAAGGCCTCATTACGCCGCACTACACCATGGAAAGTCATCGCCTGACGGCCCATGACACCCTGCTGCTGACCGTGAAGCAATTGGGTTATGCCTACGGCTCGAAGACACCCAATATTCCGGACCACGCCGCCTACGCCGCGTTGTCGCGAGTATTGCGCGAGCGTTTTCCTTCCTTGCAGGGCCTTGCCATTCGGCATTGCTGGAGCGGGTATATCAGCGGGGCCTACGACTTCCTCCCCGTGGTCGGAGTGACAGGGGCCAGGCAGAACATCTTCTATACGGCGGGATGTTCAGGGCATGGCCTTGCCACTCAATCGCTCATGGGCGCGCTTTTCGCCGAGCGAATCGGCGGTGGAGAGCCTCCGCTGCTAGCGGCGCTGGAACACAAGACGCCATCCATGCTACCCGAGCCACTTCAATGGTGCGCCATAAAGACGGCCTTTGCGGCCGCCAGGCTACTGGATGCATGGACCGACAAGAAAGTGCGCAAAGACAAAGCCTTGAACGGCTGATAACGATGCGGGGAGTTAATGGGGATATGCCCGTACTCCCTTGCACCGATTAGACACAAGGCATCGATACAACTCTATCTGAAGGAGCAGTTAACGTGGAACCGAGAGACTTGTTCGCTCTGCTCTCATGTATTCTCCTGGTGATTTCCGGATTGTTTTATGGCGCTGCATTCATCAGGCGGAAAAACTATTTGCTTGGTCTGGAGTTCTTGATCGTAGGTATCTCGGCATCGAACTTCACTACATTCATAGCCACCGGCTGGCAAGCCAACTACAACATCGCGATCTTTCTCGACGCCTTTTCGCGAGGGGTGGGAGTGCCAGTTATCGCTACGCTCGGGCTAATGGCAGTTACCCACGATTACAAACCGTCGCCCGCCAAGGACATCCTCATTTTTGTAGCTGGCTTTGCCGCTACCGGCGTCTATTTCCTGTCTGGAATCATCGAGGGATTCCTCCCTTATTTCTATGTATTCATGTGGTCAGCCTATACCTTGTATCTTTGCTACTTCACCTTGCAACTGGCCCGTGCAGGCGAAGCCCTCCATACTCTGGCCACCATCGTTGGCGGGCTGGCGGGCCTGGTAGTAGCGCTCAGGTATGACTTCTTCCCGATTCCGGGAGACGACACGAAGATGGTCTTCATGACCATGGCCTTCCTGGCTTGGTCCTATTCCATGGTGCAGTTGTACTATGCCTATGGTGCGCTGGAGCGTTCGAACAAGGTATACGGCCAAGCGTTTCCTCGTCCACGCTAAACAATACGGCGCGACAAGTTTTTCTTTCTGATCCGACAACCTGGCAGAACTGTTCTGCTGTAACTCCATGGCAGGCCCTGGCCCTGCCTTTTACCGCCCTTCGGGGCGGTTTTTTTTGCAGGCATTACATCCGTTATAGTCCCGCTCCGCCGCGGAGCGGGCATTGTCGGATAAAGTTGCTCGATTCATGACCGGTCATATCCGATCGCTCCCTCTGACTCGAGGCGAAACGACAATTGAAAATGCTCGAGCCGATATCTACGAAAGTTCCCCTCAAGCTCTCTTGTGCCCTGTTACCAAGCATCTCCAGGTAACACATGTTTCTTTACTTCCCAAGGTGGTGCACAGGGCACTGGGCCTGGAACAGAACTTTTTCCATAACCGCCTGATTTATAACAATTAAAAAAACATGAAAGAGAACTGGCATATGGTTTGCCTCATGATCGTCCGACATGGTCAATTGATCAGGTCAAATGATCATTATCGACAGGAGCCGACTTCTTCCCCTTGGGAGGTCGAGCAACCGGTCCATGCCCTGTGTGAGGAGCCATCCAATGAAAGATGTAACTGAACGGCTGGAAGGTGAAGCGCCCACCCGTCGTGTTTTCCAGCAGCAGTTGTTCATGACCCTCGCGGTATCGACCGTGCTCTGTTCGGTCCAGGCTGCGCCCCAGGGCCCCGAGGCGCTGGGGTCGAAACTGACCCCCTTGGGCGGGGAGATCGCAGCGAGTGCAAGCGGGGATATTCCTGCCTGGACGCAGCCTGGACAGCAGGACGAGGGATGGAGCTACGGCCAGGTGCGAGGAGAGCACTGGAAGTTCAAGGGCGACAAGCCGCTCTACAGCATCGACGCGAACAATCTCGCGCAACACTCGAGCAAGCTGTCCCCCGGACAGGTCGAGTTGTTCAAGAGGATTCCCGGCTATCGCATGGATGTGTATCCGACCCGTCGGACCTGTAGCGCTCCGGACTTCGTGGTCGAGAACACCCGGCAGAACGTTGGTTTCGCCAAGCTCGATGCTGCCGGCCTCGCTCTGGACGAGGCTCACGTTCCGGGCATCCCGTTCCCCATGCCGAGTACCGGTGCCGAGGTGATGTGGAACATGAAGATGCGCTACCGCGGCGTTGGCGTCGAAATTCCCCGGACCATTTCCGGAATTTCTCCACGCAAAGGGGGGGAATGGTTACGTCAGTCGACAGATACCTTCTTCTTCACGCCCTGGGGGAAAAAGGGGAGTGCGCTCTTCTCGTCAGTTGGCCGCCTGGAGAATGCGACCTTCTTCAACTACCTCGAGCCGGCTGCTCTGGCCGGCCAGTCCGCGGTACAGACTGCCGTGGCCGGCGAACAGGCCACGACCTTCTACTACTTCCCCGGCCAGCGCCGCGTGCGGCGAATGCCGTCGTACTCCTACGATGCGCCACAGATCGGCCTGGATAACCAGTACACCGTCGACGAGGCGAACGTCTTCTTCGGCACCATGGACCGTTTCGACTGGAAGCTGATCGGCAAGCAGGAGTTGCTGGTGCCTTACAACGATTTCGGTGCCTACGACACTGGCGCCAAGGTGGAGACGTTTGCCGGCAACGACTCGATCGCGCCGCAGTCGCGTCGCTATGAGCTGCATCGGGTCTGGGTCGTCGAGGCCAATGTCCGTCAAGGCATGCGCCATCAGGCGCCGAAGCGCATGTTCTACATCGACGAGGACAGTTGGAACCCGTTGCTGGCGGTGGACTACGACAAGCAAGGGCAGATCTGGAAAGTGCGCGAAGGGTTCTCGATTCCCGTGTACGAGACAGGCGCCTGCGACGTCCAGGCCCAGGTCCAGTACAACCTGGCGGATGGCCGCTACCTCTTCGACATGACCTCGATCGGTGCGGGCAAGAACGATATTCGCTGGCTCACCGAAGACAACGGCTCCCCCCGCCTGAAGCGTGACTTCTTCACCTCCGACAATCTGCGAGCCATCAGCGAGCGCTAACCGACGTCAGATCGAGAGCCAGCATGAAAAAAATAATTACGAAAGCCTCAGGCCTTGTCATCGCGTGCACAACCCCATTGGCAATGGGATTCACGTTCGAAACCGAAACCCTCAATGGCTCCTTCGACTCCACGATCACCGCAGGCATGGGTCTGCGTACCGAGTCACGGGGCTGCAACCTGATCAACCAGGGACCGACCGGGCACAACGCGCCCTCCGGCTGCCTGGCGCAGAGCTCCGGCGTGGCCGACCAGGGCGACCTGAACTACGACCGCGGCGACATGTTCACCAACTACCTCAAGGGCACCCATGAGCTGTTGCTGAAGATGCCCGAGGACATCACCTTCATGGCGCGCGGCACCTGGATCCGCGACTTCGCTGCCACCGATACCACCGGCACGCTGTCGTTCAACACCCCGGAGAGCGTCGGCAGCAACGGGCTGAGCGACGACGCCCGCGACGACCTCGCGTTCAAGGCCCGCCTGCTGGACCTGTGGGTGAGCAAAGGCTTCGACGTGGGCGGGCAGCGGGTCCGCGCACGCCTGGGCAACCAGGTGATCAACTGGGGCGAAAGCCTGTTCGTGGCCGGTGGCATCAACAATACCAACGCCTACGATTACCAGGCCTTGGCGCGCCCCGGCGTGCAGCTCAAGGAGGCCGTGCTGCCGGCGCCGATGCTCAGTGTCGCGTCGGGCCTGGGTTCGGGTGTCAACGTCGAGGCCTACTATCAATTCCGCTGGAACAAGAGCGAATTGCCGCCGGTGGGCAGCTACTGGTCCACCACCAACGCGCTGGGTGAGGGCAGGGGGGACTATGGATTCTCCGAAAAGGACGCCCGTGACAGCGGCCAGTGGGGCCTTTCGCTGCGCTGGCAGCCGGAGGACAGCGACGTCGCCTATGGCTTCTACGTGATGCGTTATCACGACAAGTTGCCATCGTTGCGTGTCGCCATTCTCGACCCGAACACCTTCGCGGCGGCACCGACCTGGGAGTACCAGGAAGACCGGATGATGTACGGCATCAGTGCCAACATGCCGATCGGTGACTGGGCCGTCGGTACGGAGCTGTCGTACCGGCCGAAGGACTCGGTCATGCTCAACCCGGTCATCGACCTGTGTACCGGCAACGGCGGCAAATGCTGGAAGGACGAGAAGAAATTCCAGTGGCACCTGACCGGCCTGTACAGCTTCACGCCGTCCAATTCCCCGACGCTTCTGGATTTCAGCGGGGCCAGCACGGGCAGCTTGCTGACCGAACTGGTGGTCATCAAGTACCCGGGGCTGCATGACGAGGTCAATGGCGAACCGCTCGCCGCGGGGCTCAATGCCTGGCAGCTGGATCCTGCCAGAGCGCCGAAGTCCCGTGGCGACAAGACCTCTTCAGGGATCAACCTGGACTTCAGCCTGACCTATGACGGCACCTTGTTGCCGGGCTGGCAGGTCACGCCGGGCGTCTTCTATGCACGGTCGCAGGGAGGACGGACACCGAACCTCAGCGCAACCTTCACCAAGGACGCGAGCAGCATGAACCTGTACCTGAACTTCGTGCGGAACCCGGCCAGTTGGCAGATTTCCCTCAACTACGCGAAGTTCATGGGCGGTGAGACGCCCTACGACCAGCTTTATCGTGACCGCGATTATGTCGGCATCGCGATCTCCCGCACCTTGTGAGGCTTGCCGTGAACGGTTCTGTAAAGCTACCTGAGGCCCCGACACGTGGCCTGTTGTCATATGTCGAAGGTGTGTTGTTCAGGCATCGCCGGCTGGTGCTGGCGAGCCTGGCGCTATTCACGCTGATCATGGGCTGGTTTGCCGTACAGCTGCGCATGGATGCCGGCTTCGAAAAGCAATTGCCGGTAGGCCACGAATACATCGAGACATTCGAGGCCTACCGCAATGACCTGCTCGGGGCGAACCGACTGACCATCGTGGTCAAGGCCCGAGAGGGCGATATCTGGAGCGCCCCGGGCCTGAAGCGGCTGTATGACGTCACCCAGGCGGTGACCTTCCTCCCCGGAGTATCGCGCAGCAGCGTGCGCTCCCTGTGGACGCCCAACGCCTTCGTCAACGAAATCACCGAGGAAGGTTTTCGTGCTGATCCGCTGGTACCCGGAACGGTTTCTCCCGAGCACCTGGATGACCGGATCATCGCGAAGATCGCCAATTCCACTGCCCAGGGCGGCTTCATCGGTACGCTGGTTTCCCGGGACCAGAGCAGCGCGATGATCACGGTGGAACTCAACGAGTACGATAGCCAGGGCGCCCATCTGGACTACGTAACCTTCAACCATCGGCTGGAGAAAGAGATCCGCCAGCGCTTCGAAGACGGCGATTTCGAAATCCAGATCATCGGTTTCGCCAAGCAGATCGGCGACATCGCCGACGGAGCTTCAGCCGTGCTGGAGTTCTGTTTGCTGGCGTTGCTGCTGACGGCGGGGGCGGTGTACTGGTATTGCCACTCGCTGCGTTTCACCTTGCTGGCGTTGGTCTGTTCGCTGGCCTCGCTGGTCTGGCAGTTCGGCAGCCTGCGCCTGTTGGGCTACGGGCTCGATCCGCTGGCAGTGCTGGTGCCCTTCCTGGTGTTCGCCATCGGGGTTTCCCATGGCGTGCAGCAAATCAACTTCATCGTGCGCGAGATCGCCATCGGCAAGAGCGCCGAAGAGGCGGCACGCTCGAGCTTCACCGGGTTGCTGGTTCCCGGGACGCTGGCGCTGGTGACCGCGCTGGTTTCCTTCGTGACGCTGCTGTTGATCCCGATCCCGATGGTGCGGGAACTGGCGATCACGGCTTCGCTTGGCGTGGCCTACAAGATCGTCACCAACCTGGTGATGCTGCCGTTGATGGCGTCGTTGCTGCGCGTCGACGACAAGTACGCAGCCGCCCAGGAGGTTTCCCGGCAGCGTCGCAGCCGTTGGCTGCGGGGCCTGGCCCGGCTCGCCGAGCCACGCAAGGCGCAGTGGGTGCTCGGCGCGGCCTTGGCGGTGTTCCTGGCGGCGATCTGGCAAAGCCATGACCGCGTCGTCGGCACGCTGCAGGCGGGTGCGCCGGAGTTGCGCGAGGACTCGCGCTTCAATCGCGACGCGGTCTCCATCGCCAGCAACTACGACATTGGCCTGGACTGGCTCAGCGTGGTGTTCGAAGTCGACAAGGCTCCTTCCGAGGTGGCCTGCGAGGATGTCGCCCTGGGCCAGTACCAGGATCGTTTCGTGTGGGCCATGCAGGGGGTGCCCGGCGTCCTCTCGGTCGCGTCCTTCTCCACCACCATGCGTCAGTTCAACGAGGGCTACAACGAAGGCAACCCGAAGATGGCGGCGGTGCCCATCGACCCGATGAACTACGCCGCGCTGGCCACCGAGGTTGCGCGAACCCCCGGGCTGATGCGCATCGATTGCAGCATGTCGGCCGTGCACCTGTACCTGGCCGATCACAAGGCCACGACCATCAACCGAGTGGTGGACGCCGCCAAGGCCTTCCGCAGCGAGTATCCGATGTCAGGCATTTCGATCCGCCTCGCCTCCGGCAACGCCGGCGTCCTGGCAGCGATCAACGAAGAGGTGGAGAAGAGCGAGACCCCCATGCTGCTTTACGTCTATGCCGCCATCGCCTTGCTGGTGTTCGTGGTCTATCGCGACTTGCGGGCGGTCCTGGTGTGTTGCCTGCCGCTGACCATCGGCACCTTCATTGGCTACTGGTTCATGAAGGAGCTGCAGATCGGCCTGACCATCGCCACCTTGCCGGTGATGGTGCTGGCAGTGGGCATTGGCGTCGATTACGCCTTCTACATCTACAACCGCCTGCAACTGCACCTGGCCCATGGCCAGACGATCACCAAGGCGGTGGAGTACGCGCTGCTCGAGGTGGGCGTCGCCACCATTTTCACCGCCATCACCCTGGCCGTTGGCGTGGCCACCTGGGCCTTCTCGGAGCTCAAGTTCCAGGCCGACATGGGCAAGCTGCTGGCCTTCATGTTCATCGTCAACATGGTCATGGCCATGACCGTGCTGCCGGCCTTCGCCGTGTGGCTGGAGCGGGCGTTCCCGCGCAAACGTCCCGTGCGCATGATCGGCGCGCTGGTGCACTGAGGAGAGAAACATGAAGTTCAGGGTTTCACTCACCGCGGCCTTGCTCGCAGCAGGATTGCCGCTGATGTCTCTCCAGGCCGCGCCGTTGCAGGCCGTGCCGGCCGTGCAGGCGGGCAATGCCACGCAGGCCACCATGCTGGCCGCCGGCTGGGCCGGAGAGCGGGTGGTTGCCGTGGGCAACCACGGTGTCGTGTTGTTGTCCGACGACCAGGGCAGGCAGTGGCGCCAGGCACGCTCGGTCCCACTATCCACGCCATTGACGGGTGTGTCCTTCGTGGATGCCAGGCACGGCTGGGCGGTGGGTCACTGGGGCGCGATCCTGTCCACCGCCGACGGCGGGGAATCCTGGCAGGTCCAGCGCCTGTCGAGCGAAGAAGACCGGCCGCTGTTCGCCGTGCACTTTTTCGATGCCCGGCAGGGCGTTGCGGTAGGCCTCTGGTCGTTGGTGCTGACCACCGAGGATGGCGGCAAGACATGGACGGAGCAGCCGTTGCAAGCGCCTCCAGGAGCCAAGCGGGCCGACCTCAACCTGATGGGGCTGTTTGCCGACAACCACGGCAGCCTGTACGCCACGGCCGAGCATGGGCAGGTGCTGCGCTCCGACGACCAGGGGAAGAACTGGCGTTACCTGGATACCGGCTATGAAGGCACCCTGTGGTCTGGCGCGGTGCTGGCCGATGGGCGTCTGCTGCTGGGTGGTCAGCGTGGCACCCTGTTGCAGGGCTCTGCCGATGGCAAGGCTTTTCGCAGAGTGCCAACGCAAGGCAAGGGCTCTGTCACATCCATAGCAGTGGCTGGCGCGCGGGTATTGGCGGTCGGGCTTGACGGACTGAAGGTACGGAGCAGGGATGGTGGAAACAGTTTCCAGGAAGCACCGTCGGCTGACGGCCTCTCGCTGACGGCGGCGCTGTTCAACGCCGACGGCACGCCGCTGCTGTTTTCACGTCGCGGAGTAATGCCCCGCCAGGAATGAAAGTGTTCACCGGCCTCTTTGCTTGTCCGGGGACTCGGTTGGGCCTGGCGCCTTCGGGGCCAGGCCGGCCAGCGTGGAAGGCTTCTAGAGCTGGAGATAGTCGGCCAGGTCTGCGTAGTTATGTTGCCACAGGCCTGGGCTGCCATTGGGGTACTGGGAGCGGAAGCCGAGGATCTTCTGAACGCGCGGAGCAAGCGTTCTGACCAGTTCGAGCGGCACGATCAACGGGTAGGCCTCTTCAGGCGTGATGATCGAAGCCTGCATCGGGATGGTCAGCCCGCGACGGTAGAAGTCAGCGGTCACGTTGGCCCCGCCGCCATGAACGACTTTCCCGCCGAACAGCACGGCATCTCCTGCTTTCAACAGGGCAGGGATCGTCATTTCTGGGGTTCCTACATCGTCGAAGTCATCCCAGTCCTGGCTCCCGGGGATCAAGCGCGTGGCACCGTTTTCCTCGGTGAAATCGGTTAGCGCCAGCATCAGGTTGGTGATGGTGCGCGGCGCATGTTTATTCATGGCCACGAACGGTTGGTACTGCGCCATGTCGCGGTGCAGCATTTGCGCTTTGTTGCCTGGGCCGATCTCGATCAACTGGGCCGTGGTCAGCCACCAGTCACCGCACTCCGCGGCGTAGAGCACGTTCCCCAGGTCGTGAAAGAGGTCGTCATCGAGGATCTCCTCGCGAAAGGTCTTGCTGTGGGTGACGAGGTTGGTGAGCCGTTTGGTCTGGCGGCCATGGAACTCGGCGATCAGCTCGTGCTGGTGCTTGGAGCCGGCCTCGAGCGCGGCCAGGGGAGCGTCCAGTTCGTTGTTGATCCGTGCGACTTGTTCGGGGGTCATGAAGTTGCGGATGATCACCGCACCTGCCTGGTCGCTCAGCAGTGCAATCTCTTGCGCTGGAGTCGAGCGGGTTACGACGGGCAGGCTGAAGGTATCGCGAGAGGCTGACATTGAAAGAACTCCGGATTGAAGGAACGGTTGGCGCAGGCGGGTCGCTGCCCGGGCAACGGGCACCGGCGAACAAGCCCGCTTGCCACTGCGCTAAACCCCAAAAAGAGAACATGGAGCGTCACGGCGCCTCCTTGTATTTTTTGTTCAGGCAGTGAGTTCATGCTAGGTTTCCCCCAACCTTGCGCCAAGGTACGAACTGCACCATTTCCTCTGTGATTTCTGAGTGATTTGCACCGCCCATGACCAGTACGCCATCCTCCTGGCCACGCCCATCGGAAGCCGTTCGTGAACTCATGCGCAAAGGCGCCGAGCTCGCTCAGGCGCTGCCGCCGGAGTGGGTCGAGCGCCTCAATCAGGCGCTGTTCTCTTCACCGGAAGATGCCAAGCTGCTGGAGGACCCGGTCATCCTCGCGGCGTGCCGGCGCGCCAACCGCGCAGAGTTGCTGCATTGGGCGAACGCCAATCTGCAGCGCCCCGGAGAACCGGTGCAACCCTACGTCTCGGCCGACATGGTGGACACGGCCAGGGAGCTCGTCCGCAGAGGGCTGTCCGAGCTGCTGATGAATGTCGCGAGGTCGACACAGAACACCGCCTGGGAGCTATGGATGAAGATGGCCTTCAACCTGACGCAGGATCCCAGGGTGCTTGAGGAATTCCTGGAGGTCTCGTCGCGGTCCATCTCGGAGTTCATCGACAGCAACATGCGTGTGGTGACCCAGATCATCCTCGAAGAAAAGAGCGCCCAGGCCCATGACGACCCGATCGACAAACGAAGCCTGGTCAGTCGGCTGCTCGAGGGCAGGGATGTGGATACGGAGCAATTCGGCAGGCGGCTGGGCTACAGCCTTTTCCAGAAGCACTACGCCGGCCTGGTCTGGTGCGAAAGCCCGGACGCCGAGATCCGCCTTCTGGAGGATGTGGCGCGTACCCTGGCGCAACTCACGGGCACGGCGGCGCCGTTGATCGTATTCGCCGGCCCCGCGACCCTGTGGGTCTGGAGCCATGCGGCGAAACCGCTGGACCTGAACCTGCTGCAAGGCATCGCACTGCGGTTTTCAGGGATTCGCGCGGCAATCGGCTCGCCGGGCACGGGAGTCAATGGCTTCCGTCGCTCGCATCTGGAGGCCCTGACGACGCAAAGGCTGATGGGCCGCCTGGCGGGCGCACCCGCCGTTGCCACCATCGACCAGGTGAGGATGGTGTCGCTGATGACCCAGGACGACCGCGCGGCCAGGCAGTTCGTCTTGAGCACCCTGGGGCGGCTGGCGACGGAGCCTTCGGTGCTTCAGCGCTCGCTGCACGCTTTCCTGGCCAATGGCTGCAATGTCACCCAGACCGCAGAAGCGCTGGGCACGCATCGCAACACATTGCTGCGCCGGCTGGAGCGTGCCCAGGACCTGTTGCCCGTCCGGCTTGCCGATCATCGCATTCAGATCGCCGCGGCCCTTGAACTGGTGATCTGGAGTACTCCCCTGATCGATGATGATAAATAACCATAAAGACCGAACGCGCTCTTCACAGTAAAAAGGATGCCCCGGTCAGGAAAAGACCGCCAATAAGGAAGAGGGTGATCAGACGAGTGCTGAGCCTGAGAGGAGGCTGATGCTCGACAGTCTTGTCCAGGGCGAAATAAAGCTTTCTGAGTATTTGCCGCTCATCGATATCGTCTGCATCGAATATTGAATCGATCACCGAGTCTGCGCTTGGAAATGGGTTATGCAAGAGCGGAGCGACATCGAATGCACTTTTCTGGAGCGCCCGCGCGGAAAGCAGAGCCGAAGTGACCAGGGCCGCAAGCGCTGCGATAGCAAGAACCACCTCCAGGGGAGTGATCATGCTGATACTGGCCGAAGTGCCAAAGCGAAGCATGGTCCCATATAGAGTTATCACGCCGGCGAGGGCACCGAGTGACAACGTGAACATGAGGCGAAGGTAGACCGTCACCAGGTTCCTTGAGGAAGAAACCTGCTCAAGATAGATTTTCACCAGTGCTTCAATGGTCAGTCGGCGCGCTTCGAATACAAGCCGACGCTCGTCGGGGGAGGGGCTAGGTGACATCCGTCGTCCTTCTGCTATGGTTGCCTGCTCGTTTCATCTTCGAATAGAAAGATGAGTCCCGCCAGAGCACTTTTTGAATATTCAATGCAGGACGGCGCTTGCCGCAGCAGCGCCGTCATCGTCAATGGAACATACCTACAATTTCATCTTCATGTCATGTTCCGGTTTCGACTCAAGACAGCGGACGTCGTCCCAATGCATTCAACGTCGATCTATCCATTCGACTGTTGATTGCCAATCCATTGTCCAGACGGAGTGCCAGAGCAGCCGGCAGGCTGCGAGTACGTGGCACAGGGTGAAAATGGGGCCAATGAGCCGCGGTACAGATGCAGCTTCATGGCTGCGCGATATTCAGCGTGCAGACGGGCATTTGCTCATGTCGGGTCCGTGTCGGGCGATACCGCATTGTTGCAATCGGCTCCGTGCGAAGGAGGTAGCAGAGGTCTTGTGCGGGTGCTGCCAAATCTGTCCGGGATTTAACCTGGGCAGCAAGCCGTCGAGGTGTGGGACTCGACTGAAGGCTTCAAACCAAGCATGGAAGCGGGAACGGAGCGCAAAAGAGCAAGGGTCTAATAAACGATTTACATAATTTAACAAGTGGGCGATGTCATATGTTCATAAGCAGCTCACGGACCTGATGTTGCTGACTCAATGCTCTCGAAATGAATGCAGCTGTTCATCGATTGATGTTCATAGACCTAGTTTTTCCCGGCCCGTCTTAGCCTCGCCGCCCAAACCGCTGATGGTCCCAATCCAGAGGATGAGGGATGCTGGTTTTCAAAAAGCATGCGTTGGGTTCTGGATTGGAAAACGATGTTGCAGGGCATACGGCGTGGCTTTGTGCGGACGACGGTGATCGGCAAGTCTGTATGTCCGCTAGATCGTGTCCAGCGCCAGTTTAGGGGCGGGCAATCAGTCCGGCCTGTTGTCTGGGGAAGCCAAGCCGCAGTTTTGCTCAAGTAAACCCATCATGTCGGGGCCCAAGAGCGACCGCGAAATGTAATGGGCAGATAGCTGGGATGGCTGTGGGAATAAAGGGGAGGGATGGCGAGAGCTGCACGGAAGCTTGATCGGAATTTACGGTTCGAGCCCGAGCGCTTGCCTCAGTCGGATTATCGCCATATCCGCCTCGCCATTGGGCAGCGTCTCCGCCCTGTAGGGGACGTCTACGCGGGAGCCTGGCGGTAGTTGACTCAGGGTGATGTCGATTCCCGCTGTCTGCGGCGCGTTCACAATTACATCAACGATTGAATCAAGACTGGCAAGGCCATCCCACGATTCTCGAGTTTCCCACGCATCTCTGAGTGCACCCAGTAGTTCATGGAAGTGCGGGGTCAATTCGCCGGCAAAGTGGCAGCGCGAGTCGATATCGACTTCTTCATCGAGACCATCCAGATGACCAAGCAGGTAGGCAGACATTTTCAGAGGCATGGCAATTTCACGTGCTGTCTCGACCAGAAGCCGAGCGACGTCGCTGTGCGTTCGATAGTCTTTAATCGCGGAACGGGCTCGGTCTACAGCACCTAGAACCGAAATTTCTAAGCCTTGTGTGTAGCTGACTGTCATCAACGATCCCTGGCTTATAAGCGCGCTAAGTCGGCACGCTGCATATTCTTCCCAGAGGATATGAGCTGTCTCCCGTAGCGTGCTTGTGGCCCAGTCCCCCTCATGTTGGGCCAGCATGACTCCAGGAGAGTGTGCTTCGAACCATCCTGCGGTCTGCACATGGCCGAGCTCATGGGCAAGAATGTTGGCTGCCCCCCAGAACTCGTCACTCGTCGGTTCATGTTCAACCAGATCGAGCAGGACATGTCCGTTCAGCACGACGTGCATTTTGATCTCGCCGTTTCGACGAACCCTCAGCGCTTTACCTACGCCGAGGAGGTTTTCCTGCTTGGTGTATTGTTTCGCAATCGTTGACTCGTAACCCAAGTCGACAGAGGCAAGCGCATCATCGTAGTCGAAGCCGATGGTGATGCCGTCCAGGTTGGATAGGTTCATGTACCGACCAGTGGTCTCCACTAGCTTTTGGGTAACGGCGATAAAATTTGTCCTTCCATTCAGCATTCTCGGGGATGCTTCGAAATGATATCTGGCAGGTCGAAGGTATCGAGCAGGGAGGAAGTTGCTGTGTCTCAGGAGCAGTGTCATTTGTCACGATTAGAGTTCCCTTAATTGTCCAAGGCGCAGGCCGATACTGGTGCCCCAAGGGGCAAAACGCCCCAGAGTTGGGGCGCTCGACACAGCAATTTACTGAGCCGGTCTTCGGCTCCATCCATAAGTGGCGTAATCAAGGGTCACAATGGCTGCCGCTTCAGAAGCCACCTTGTGGAAAGTGTTGTCCTTGGTCGTGTCCCCGTAATCGCTGATACCGCGAACGACCAAGACAGGCACGTTCTGCTTGTCACAAGCGTCGAATACTCCGTAAGCCTCCATCTCTGCGACAACAGCTTTGTCGTGAAGGCCTTGGAATCCTTCGAAAAGCTTCCGATCTCGAATCAGTAGTTCGCCGGAAGCAATGGTCGCTGGTGACACCATCAACCTGGCAGCAACTTCGCCTGCTTTGGACTCAGTCGGCATCGCAAAGCCGAGTTTGTTCGCATGCTCTTGCAAGCGATCGGGCAGGGAGGCGGTCGCGAAGTAAGCATTGAGGTTTTGCTGGGTGGAAAGCCCAGGTCGCGGCATCTCCGGTCGCGCTGCAACCTTGCCACCGGCGAGTGCTGCCGCCCCTTCGTAGTACACGACGCGTTCGGACAAAATGACTTCACCGAGGCTCAGTTTTTTACGGCGGCCCGCTGCAATCCCCATCATCAAAACTTTTTTCGGTTTTAGCTCAGACAGGAGAAGCGTTGTGATGGCGGTTGCATTGACGTTGCCAGCATTGCCGAGAGAAGCGATGACGCAAGAAAGTGGGCCGTCAGCTCGTTGAATCGTCACTGGCCAATAGTGGACGCCGTGGGCGGTGAAGCGTGCTGGTACATCTTCGCCAACACCGAAAACTTTTTTTGCAGCTGCCAACTCAATGGCGATGGCCGTGATCACCAGAAGATCCGGAGATCGTGCTGCTTCCCGGGCCTCAATTTCAGCCTGGAACAATCCAACAGAGAGATCTGCGATCTTGTCCAAGCCGTAGATAGGCTCCTGTAGGGACATGCTATCCAGGCGTCCTTTCACTTGCTCGCCGGTGAGAGGGAACATCGTCAGGGGCTCTTTGAAGAAGTTTGCGTGCAGGCCGAGCGCTCCTTGGCCGTCCTCGCTGAATCCACCCAGCTGGAGGTCGAATGGCAGCACGGGACGCTTATCTCTACGCATTTTGCGGGCGCGGTCTGAGACACCCTTGCCGCCACCCAAGGCGATCATCGCTGTTGCGACCTCAACTTGTTCGTCTCCAATGTTCCCTCCGGTGATCACGTCGTCCTCGAGGTAGATGATCTCCGCAAAGTCTTCAGCCGAGAGGCGGCGGATGAGCAGCCGCTGCTCAGGAGTCATCTTTTCCTGCATGGCCGACTTAGACGTCACAATTTTCAATTGGCGGGCAGGGGAGCAACCAGCCAACAGCTTTTCCGCCTCGTACACCACCGTCCAATCGAAAGTCAGCGGGTCACCAGCCTCATTGGTAGGGAGCCCTGCGAGGTAGACAACGAGTCCACCCTGTGCCGCCAAGACGCTTTTGGTCATCGCACGGGTGAAGTCGTGCGCGAGATCGATCGAGGCCTTCTCTGTCTTTTTGGAGATGCTGCCCGCAATCAGAATGAATTCATTTTCAAGCTTTTCCATCGTGACAATTCCGGTAGCTGAGGTGTTAAGTGTTGGCTTCTAGGTGTTAGTACTGGATGAGGTCTTTGATCTCATCCCTATTCTTCAGGGCCAACTGGATGACCTCGGGCCTCTGATCGGCTTGGTCTTCATTCAGGTTGAGCTGGAATAGGAGGTACAAGAGAAGTGCTCGGCGACACTCGACATGCATCTCGCCGCCCTCCATCAGGAAGTCGTTCTCAATCAGCTTGCGCTGTGCGGGGGTGAGGCCCGGGTGAGGGGTGAGAACCACATTGACCATTGTGTTCCAGGCATAGTCTTCATCAGCCCGATCCCGATCCTGCCCCACATATTTGCAGCATTTGATACGGGTAAGAGAGAAATCCCGGAAGGCCTTACGCTTGTGGCAGTACGCCCGGACGTGCCAGCGGTTACCGTCGTGCACCAAGGCATGAGGAGAGAGCATCCGCTCACCGCCTTCAGGGTCTGTCAGGGATTGGTAGAAGACCTCGATAAATCCGGTCTCGCGAATCGCGCGGAGAATTACCCCAACGATGTCCGCATTTAGGCGACGGCCCAGTTTGGGCACAGCTGCGACAGGGGATTGCCAGCCCAAGAAGCTGCCGTAGGGGATCTCTGGCTGAACGGCGACGCGCAGCAGGTCATCCAGGTAGCGCTCAACTGCACTGGAAGGGAAGACTGCTTTGAATGACTCGGTAGCCCTATAGACCCTGGCCCGGGTGTCGTACTCGAGGTTGCTCTCGGCGAGTTTCGCATACTCGGTGATGTCCAGTGACGCCTGAGGCACCGAGATTCCGAAGAAGTCAGTAAGACTGCTGCGGTTGATCTGCCCATCCCACCGTAGTCGATAGTCGATGAATTCCAACCGACGCTCCTGGCCCCAACGTGCTCCTTGCCGTCCCTTGCTGGTGGGTTGGTCGTCCGTGGGTTTGGACTCGTCTGTCATGCTCGAACCTCGATAGCGTATAAAAACTAGACTGCATCTAAAAACTATGCGTATAGTAATAATACGCTAGCGAGCTGCGGTTCGCAATTTTCCTTGCCTGATCTTCTAGAGGGTTACGGGTGGTCTGGGGGAGGGGTTGACCTGCAGCGCGCCGTAAGGGGTGACTCGGGCCAGATTCTCGAGTTGCCGCGCCATCTCATCCGTCGGCATGTGGTGTAGCTGCTGGTAGGGATGCTTTGCGACCAACACAACATTTCTAGGAGGGGATGGCACATGCCACTCACCAACACTCAGATCAAGTATTACGACAGTAACGTGCTGCGCTTGCCGAAGGACAAGCGGGAGACCTACAACGCCCAGGTCGACCGCCTGATAGCAGCGCTGAAGGACAGCCTGAAGAAGCAGGACAAAATCACTATCAAGAAGGTGGTAAAGGCAGGCTCTTTTGCCAAGCACACCATTCTGCGGCCCAACGCTCAGAACCCCGCCGACGTGGACGTGGTTTTCTACATTAGCGGCGAGAAGGTAGATGAGGAGACCTTCGCAACCCTCAGCCAGAAAATCTACGACGCCCTGATCAAGCTGTATCCGAACAAGTCTGTTGAAGACTTCGAAATCCAGCGTAAGGCAGCGAAGGTCACCTTCGTGGGTACCGGGCTCGAGGTCGATATCGTTCCGGTCATTGAGAACCCGAGCAAGGAAAACTACGGCTGGCAGTTCGATCGTATCGATGGCTCGAAGACTGAGACCTGCGCCCCGTGCCAAGTGAAGTTCGTGAAGGATCGCAAGGATGTAGATCCGGACTTCCGCACCCTCGTACGCCTGGCCAAGCGCTGGCGTACCTGGAAAGAGGTGCCGCTGAAGTCCTTCCACATCGAGCTCATCATGGCTCATGTGCTCGAACTGAAGGGGAAGACCGGCTCGCTGGAGAAGCGTTTCCGTGACTTCCTCCTTTACATCGCTGAGTCGGGTCTCAAGGAAGTCATCAAGTTTCCTGAGAACGGTAATGTCCCCGAGTTCTCCGATACGGTTGTAATCATCGATCCGGTCTGTGACACCAATAATGTCGCGAGCCGCATTACTGAAGATGAGCGCAAAGAGATCGTCCAGCTCGCCGACGAGTCCTGGGAAACCGCCCACTTCGCTTCGGTGGAAGACGACTTCGAGATCTGGAAAGAGCTGTTCGGCAAGGGCTTCAAAGTCGAGGATGCAGCATGACCTACAGCGCTACCCAAACCACGACCTATACCACTACTGACATTGAAGCAGTCGTACGCCGGATCACCGCCGACCTCTTAATGATCGCCTCGAGCAGCGAAGCAGTGACTGAAGCCAAGGCCAAGGAATGGGCCTATGACATCGAGCTGCTGGCCAAGAACGGGTATCTGAAATTCGCGGATCTCACGCTGTTGAGCAATGGCGTTGAGCAGAAGGCAACCCGGTACTACGTCAACGAGTCCGGCTCCCTAGCCAACCAGCGCCCGGGTGATGCTCGCTGGCCCAAGGTATCCAACCCGCACCTGCGGATCGTTCTGTCCTACAACGACAGTTACACCCAGCAAGCGCGGGAGAACATGTCTGGAAAGCTGAAGATCAACTGGACAACCTCTTACGACGACATCAGCCACTCCCAGCTCACTCAGAGCGGTGGTCGCGAATATTCGAGCAACGGCTACGGCATGGAACGGAAGGACTACACCCGATGAGCAACAACAGCGTATTTGACTCTGCCATTGAATTGCCGGACGCCCAGCTAAATGATCGCGAAAAAGTCTTGCTCGGGTTTACGGGCCGCTACGAGCGCGTACAGAACCAGCTCCAGTTGCTTCTGAACCAAGGGCAACTGTCCGAGTGGAGCAAGGAGCACCATAAAAGCGTGCTCCCAATATGTAATTTGGTTGCCGATCAGTACCCTCTGGTGATCTTCCACGGAGACGTCGGTACCGGGAAGACGGCTACAGCGGAATGCATCGCTAACCGGATTGTGAGCGATTCTCGCGCTGAAGATTCGTTGCTGTACAAGCTGAGTAACCGAGTCCGCGGCTCCGGTAAGGTCGGCGAAATGGGGACGCTCTTGACCCAAGCCTTCGCAGAGGTGATTGAAGCCGCCGGCAAAAAACGCCGGGCGATTCTCATTATCGACGAAGGTGACTCAATTGCAGCTTCTCGCTCGCAAAGCCAGAGCCACCACGAAGATAAGGTTGCAGTGAACACCTTGATCCAAGGCGTGGACGAGCTGCGCAAGTACGGTGGCCGCATTGTTGTAATTCTGTGCACCAACCGCCTTTCGGTGCTGGACGCAGCTCTCCGTCGTCGTGCGGCCATCGTTGAAGAGTTCACGCGCCCTGATGTTGCTGAGCGCAAAGAGCTGTTTAGCATGGATCTGGCAGGCATGGGGCTTACGGAGAAGCAACTGAATGACTTGGCAACCGTCACAGGCGAGCGTAACGGGCAGCCAGCCTGGACTTACTCCGATATTCGGACGCGCCTGTACCCTACAGCGATGGCCAAAGCCTTCCCGAATCGTCCGCTGAGCTTCAAGGATCTGACCGACTCGATTCTTACGATGAAGCCATCACCGGTTATGGAAGACAAGTAAGCGGTATACCGGCCCATGAGGTTGGAGGAGGGGGCTTTGCCCACACTCACTACCGACTAGGTCAGTGATCTTTCCAGGGTCTTGGTGTCTGGTAGTGGTACCAGCGATTGCCATTCAGACACCAGCTCAAACGGAGTAGTTATGAAAGCCGAAAAAGAAATCTTCGTCTCGGTCGACATCGAGGCATCGGGCCCGATTCCGGGCAAGTACAGTATGCTGTCGATCGGCGCGTGCCTGACGTCGAATCCGGCTGAGCAGTTCTCGTGCTTGCTGAAGCCCATCTCCGAGGAATTTGTTCCAGCGGCCCTAGAGGTCACGGGGCTTTCATTGGAGAAACTTCGAGAAGAGGGGCTGGATCCTGCAGAAGCGATGACACAGTTCAAAGCGTGGGTTGAGTCACTTGCTGGCGTTGGTCAGACGGTGGTGTTCGTAGGATTTAATGCTTCCTTCGACTGGAGCTTCGTGAACTATTATTTCCACGAGTACCTTGGTGAAAATCCCTTCGGGATAGCCGCGCTCGACATCAAGTCGATGTACTTCGGAGCATCAGATTGCACTTGGAGGTCAACCCGCTCGAGTGAGATTGATAAAGTGGTGAGGCCCGACAACTCTGGCGATCACGACGCTCTGCACGACGCTGTCTATCAAGCAGAATTGTTCAGCCTAATCCGAGAAAAACTGATACGCAGTGAAGGCTAACGCTCCAAATTACTACTTAAGGATTTCTATGAGCTCTCGTGGCTATCTGAACTTTTTGAAAGACCATCCCGCATACAAAAATCTAAACAAAGATTGGCATGTTGAATTAACCAATTATAACGTTTTTTGGTTTGATCTGCTAATCAACGCTCCGGGAGGCTCTGACTATGAAAGCATCGTATCAAAGTTTTTGAACGCGTACCGTGAAGAGGTAAAGCAGAACAACGACAAACGTTTTGTATATTTTATCGCTGCACGGGATCGGGTGCGATTTCACACCGCTATAGCCCCTCGTTTGAGTCGATTGAAGAATGAAATCGTGATCCATTTGGAGGTGGGAGTAGAAAAGAAAATAAAGGAAATTCGGATGCTCGCGCGCCCTGAAATTTTCGGAATGAATATTCCGAAACTTCTTGATGACGGGCGGTTCATCCTGCTTCAATTTCCTGGAATGGAACATCCAGTGGGAATTAATATCCACGAGTTTTTGATGATGCACTGCATCAACATTGGCGTAGACACAGAAGTTCTCTATGTGGGCTCAACTGACGACCCTGCCCGGCGGCCACTTAAACGAAATCATCGTGGCTATAGCGATTCAATCTATGGAGTCAATACCACCGAGAAAGATGTGTTTGTTTACTATAATTTATTCAAGGCAATTTCTATTTCTCAGCGTAGCCCTCACAACCTTCAATTCATGCTTGGCAATTCAATGATTGATGAGGTGCAAAAGAAAGATGAAGGGATGCTGCTTGAACATGGTCTAATCCATTATTTTGGAGCAAAGAGCCAGGAAAAAAGCAAAGGGCTGGAGTATGGCAGGCTTCGGAGTGGGCTAAGGAAACTAAAGCAAAAATACAACATTTCCTCAGTAAACTATCACATAGAAGCTGAAACTTCGACTGAATACTGGAATCTGTACTCAAGAGAAGTTTCTCGTTCCGGTCGCCATGAATTTTCGTTGGTACTGCAAGAGAATCGGGTGTTGATCGGCAAGGCAAAGGGTACCATGACTGATCCACTTGGTTAGTTTTTGATTCGGGCTCTCCTGGCTTTGGTGCGAGTAACTGCTTCAGCAACCGCAGGTACTGGTCACGCGTGCGCGAATCGATAATCGCGCGTAGATGAGCCGCAGCAGTGCTATATGCGCGGTGTCTGAGCTTGAGTTGGACGTAAATGAACGGAATGAGTTTGGGCAACGGCGCTGCGTTACCAGCTTGCACGAGCAGCGGTACACGCTGACCTGAAGAGAAACGGCACTGAATCAGCTTCATTGTCAGTCACCTCATTCAAGGACTTGTCATGAACACGAAGGACATGGCCCGTTGAGAGAGTGGACGCCAGAAGCGGGTTTGTCGAATCAGTGTCTTACAAGGCTCATGAACATTTCTGACATAGCATCTGGTTTAACATAATATACATTATGCGAAGCCATGGGTCAGAGCGTGCGAG
>NZ_KV828457.1:0-394 GCF_001836405.1 Pseudomonas sp. HMSC057H01
CCGCGCGTAAAACTATTTCTTCAAGCGCTCTCGCGGAACCGCTCCAGGGCGCTATCGACCCAGCCTACCGCCAGCTTCAACGTCTCCCTCACCTTGGCCTCGCCGATCTGGTGTTCACGCGCGATGCGCAGGGCCGGCCACTTCGCGCCGTAGTAGAGCCACACGAAGTCGCCGGCCTGCGGCGCCCTGTCGATGAGTCGAGCAATGACCCGGTCGACGGCCAAGGCCATATCGTCAGTGACATGGTAGGCCTTGGGGCTCGACATTGGCATGGCTTGGCTCATGATAGCGGCGGCCGGCGACACATACCCGGGAACCCCCATCCCATCCATGCGCCACCACCCCCACTGTTCGAGGAGATACTCGGTATCGCCCAGCAGCTTGTCCACGTAGG
>NZ_KV828458.1:0-1255 GCF_001836405.1 Pseudomonas sp. HMSC057H01
AGAACACCGTCTGGATCTTGATCCCCGCCACCAGCGCGTTGTCGACCTCGTCGACCCCGCCCGGCTGCTTGATGTATTGCAGGTTCGGCCGCACCGTCAGCCAGTCGGTCACATGCACCCCGTAGTACAGCTCGGCGTTGTACTCGGTGTCCTGCAGCGGCTGGTACAGCGGGTTGTCGTAGTCGTCGATGCCGTTCACCTGGTTCACCAGGCGCTGGCGCTTCTTCACATCGTCGTTGACGTGGATGCGCGCGATGCCCAGGCCGATGTCGTCCTTCGGCCGCGCATCGAACGGACCCTTGTAGACCACCCCGAGCTGCTGGTAGTTGTCCACCACGTTGGTCGCCTTGTCGTGGACCGTCAGGTTGGCGAACAGGCTCAACCCGCGCGAAGCATCGCCGTTGTGCGAAGTGACCTGCTGCTGCGCCACCACCCACCAGCCATGCTTGCTGCCGCGCGACTTGAAGTCGTTGCCGGTCAGCCCCTGCGGCTGGCCGTCGACGTCGTCGTAGACGTCATCGGCCTTCGCCGTGCTGTAGTAGTAGCCCAGCCGGTACTCGCCCGGCAGTTGCTCGGCGCCGACCTTCGGCTGCCAGATCAGCTCCACCGGCAGCAGCGCGCCCTTGGTCCCGCTGCCGCTCATCTTGAAGCCGTTGCCGGTCTCCAGGTTCGACGGGTTCTGCTCGTAGGCGCCGACCTGCACGTACCAGTCCGGCGCGAAGTTGTACTTCACCCGCAACGCCCACTGGCTGACCGGCCAGTTGTACCAGATGCTCCCCGCCCAGTTGCCCACCTGCGAGCCGCAGAAGGCCAGGTTCTGGAAATCGCAGGGGAAGCTGTTGAAGTCCTCGCCCTCGCCGAAACGGCCGAATTTCACGTCCAGCGCGCCGTCGAAGTACTGCTGCTTGAGCCACAGCTGGGTCAGCCGCCAGGTCTGCCCGCGGCCCCAGACCTCCTGCACCGAGCTGATGTGCCCGGCACGCGGGTCGCCGATGCGGTCGTTGGAAAGGTTCTTGCCGTTGCGCTCGGTGACGGTGAACTGGAACTCGGTAGCCTTCCAGCCGAGGATCTTCTCCAGGTCCATGTGCACGCCCAGGGCGAACTGGTCGGTGTAGCGTCCGGTCTTGTCGTCGTCATAGCCGCCATCGAGGTTGGCCGCCGCCTCGCCGACGTACTCCAGCTTGAAGTCGTAGCCCTTCTCCAGCAGCTCGGTGCGCTTGCCGCCCCAATCGCCGAGCATCCATTTCGAGTTCGG
>NZ_KV828459.1:0-50150 GCF_001836405.1 Pseudomonas sp. HMSC057H01
ATAACCGCAAGCGGTTATTCGCCCTACGCGGCCTTGGAGCCCATCCAACCGCACGCGGTCATGCGCCCTGCGCGGGCTCGGAGTCCGGCCCAGGCGATGTTCGGGGTTGGACGCCGTGGCCGAAGGCCCGGCGCAATCCGGCGATCGCCTGTTGCCGATCCATGCCGCGCACGGCCGGTGGATCGGCGCGTTCGCAGAATTCGCGCCAGACGAACAGGGTCAGCTCGGCGCCATCGGTAAGGGGTTCGGTGGTCGGCACGCCGAACTGCTGGAGCGTCCGGTAGCGCGTGTCCTCCCAGAACAGTTCCTCGACCCAGTCGTACAGTGGAATCAGGTGGAAATGCACCGGCAGGCCGGGCATGTGACCGTAGCGACCGACATAGATGCGTCGCGGCCGCAGCAGCGCGTCCATTTCGCGCTCGACCCTGGCCAGCAGCGGCCCGAATTCGGCGAGGGCTTGTTCCGGCAGTTGGTGGAAGGCCGTCGCCGGTTGCCGCGAGCCGAGCATGCAGTAGCCGGGCAGGGCCGAGTCGATCCGCTGGTTCAGCGTCCAGTGGCGGGTCTGGTGGATGATCAGCTCGGGCGGGATATGCATGGGGCGGCGCTCCGCAGATGGGGCGCCCACTGTAACCCGTCGTCAGGGAAGATCCAGCCCGGTCTTGCGCCGTTTCATATCGTCGATGCGTTGTCGCAGCGCCAGGCGCTGGGCTTCCGGCTTGGCCAGCCACCAGTCGCGCACCGCCGAGTTGTCGTAGCGCGTCAGCCAGGCGGGGAAGCGCGCCATCTGCGCTTGCGGAAAGTCGTTGGCGCGGCCGCGCAGGTAGTGATCGAAGAAACCCAGCACCAGGGCATTGGGAGCCTGGATGAGGACTTCCGTCGGTGCCGAGCCGAGCAGCCCGTCGCGCAGCGGCCGGCGGATGAACAGCGGATTGTCGGTAAGCCCGGCATGGGCCGAATCGCGCAGTACCAGGCGATGAATGTCCTGGCGCTGGCCGGCGTGCTCGAAGCGTTCGTAGGAAAAGTCGTTGAAGCTTCTCGGGCGGGCCGGCGCTTCGATGCCGAACAGCCGGTAGAAGTTGCCAAGGTCGGCGTGCAGCATCAGCAGCGGCGCCGGGAAATCGCTATCGAAGGGCGCGAAGTCGAAGTCGCCGCCGTCGAGGTTGACGGCCGCCGCGCAGCGTCGGTCGACCATGCAGACCGCGCCGGTGGTCGAGCCGCCGAAGGACATGCCCATCTCGCCGGTGTGCGCGAAGTCACTGGCGGCCACCAGGTCGGCGACCCTGTCCGGGACCTCGCCGGCCTGCAGGCGGTCATGGACGAACAGGCGGTCGGCCAGCCATACCGGCGCGCTGAGGTTGACGGCGCGGTTGGCCGGGGCGGGCAGGTCGAGGGCGGTGTGCAACTGGCCGTCGAGGCGCTGGTCGAGATCGTCGCTGACATAGCCCTGGCGCATGGCCTGCGGCAAGCCGTCGTGGGCGGCCCGGCGCAGGTGTTCGACCAGCCCGGGGTCCATGGGCAGCAGCGTGCCGTCGGGCAGGCGGGTCGGCGACGCGTCGCCGCTGTGCTGGATGGCGTAGACCGCGTAGCCGTGGCTGGCCAGTTCTTCCATCAGGGTCCAGTTGCCGCCGGCGAAGGCGCTGTAGCCATGGCTGTAGAACACCACCGGCAGGCGAGCGGAATCGTCGCGCAGCGGGGCGTCCGGATAGGAATTGGTGCGCAGGTGCTTGAGGTAGGTGAGCAACGGCGGAAAGCCGAGTATTTCACCGAAGCCTCGCGCGGTGCTGCGTGCCTCGCCTGGGTCGAAATAGTGACGCGGCGCGGCGCCGGCGATCGGGCGTGCCGGGTACCAGGCGCGTACCAGCAGGCGCCGCGGTTGTCCGGCCGGGGCGCCGAGCAGGCCGGGTCGGCTGGGGTCGTCCAGTTCGAAATCGCGCACGCCGACCGCATAGGGGCCGCTCGGCGCCGGCAGCGGCGCGACCGGGAACAGGTACAGCGCGGCGATTGCCAGCAGCACCAGCAGGCCGTATAGCGAACCGGTCCGGAACGGCAGGCCGCGCACGGGCTTCCGGCGCAGGCAGGCGCCGAGCAGCAGGGAGAAACCGGCGAAGGCGCCGACGCCGGCTTGCCAGCGGTCGTCCCATGCAGCGTACAGGCCGGCGCCGAGCGCCAGCGTCGAGGCGAGCGCCAGCAGGCCACGGCGGCCGGGCAGGGCGGGTATCCACCAGGCGAGCAGGGCCGCCAGCAGGGTCGCGACCAGCAGCAGGTCGACAGCGGTCATGGTGCTTCGCTCCTCGTTTCCACGGGGCGCGTCGGTTGGCTCGGCCAGAACGCCGCCAGCGCCAGCAGCAGACCGACCAGCGCGTAGGGGGCGCGGCTGTCCAATTGGTGGAGCAGCGCGCCGAGCAGCGGCCCGCTGATCAGGCCGAAGCCATGTACGGCCACCAGGGTGCCGGCGGCGGCACCCTGTTCCTCGGCGCGCACGGCATTGGCGTTGAGCGCCGAGACTGCCGGGAACACCCAACCCATGCCCGCCGCGGCGACGAAGAAGGCCAGCCAGAGCAGCGGCGGCGAGTCGGCGAAGCACACGGCGGCGAAACCGATGGCGGCGACCAGCCCGCCGACCCGGATCAGTCGCGGCGGTGGCCAGTCCAGGCGGCGCACCAGGAGCTGGGCCAGGATCAGCGCGACGCCCACGGCGGTCAGGGCGATGCCGGCCACCCGCGCGGCGTCGGCGGAATCCAGGCGCAGCCGGTCGAGGGCGAAGAAGCCCACGGTGATCTGCGCCACGGTGACGCTGAACATCGCCACGAAGCCCACCGCCAGCGGCCGCCGCAGGCGGCGGTCGCCGATCGCCAGGGCGGCGCCGCGGTTCGGCTGGCGACGCTCCTCGCGCGGCAGCCAGCGCCAGAGCGCCAGCAGGGCGACCAGGGGCAGCGCGCCGGTGACCAGCAACGGCAGGACCAACCCGTGAGTCGCCAGCAGTCCGGCCAGCCCCGGCCCGATCACCATGCCTATCGCGCTGGCCGCGCCGAGTCCGGCCAGCGCCGCGGCGCGTCGTTGCGCCTCGACGTGATCGGCCACCAGTGCCGCCGTGCAGGCTGGCACCGCGGCGTAGAAACCGCCGGCGAGGCCGCGCAGGAGAACGATACCGGCGAAGGCGAGCAGGGTCGGCAACGTCCAGTGCAAGGCGAGCACGATGAACAGGCAGAGCGAGGCGTAGGAGAGGGCGAAGCCGGCCAGCCCGCCGAGCAGTATCCGCCGTCGCCCATGCCGGTCGCTGGCGATGCCCCAGGGCCGCGCCGCGAGCATCCAGGCGATGCCGCCGACGGTCACCGCGGCGCCGGCCTGCCAGGGCGCCAGGCCGAGCTTGCGGGCGAGCGGGCCGACCAGGGCGACGAAGGACATCACCGCGAGGGTGCAGACGAAGGTCTCGAACATCAGCGGACGCAGGTCCAGGGTGTTGGCGGAGGGCGGCGGGGTGGTCATCTCAGGGATTCCTTCGGGTTCGCGGCAGGCGCAGCCAGACCCAGCCGACCAGCACCAGCGGAGTGCCCAGGGCGAGCCAGGAGAGCAGGTCGTAGAGGCCGTCGCCGAGCAGCGCCGAGAGCAGCCCGAAGAGGCCGAGCAGGGCCAGCAGCAGGGGCCAGCGGAAGATCATCCAGAGACCGCGCCTCATGCCTTGCCCTCCGTCGCCAGGCTGCCGTCCGGCAGTTCCGCCAGGCGCTTCTCCAATGGCGTCTTGCGTCGGCCGAGCCAGAGGTAGAGACCGCTGGCGAGGATGACGATGCTGACGAGGTCGAGCAGCGCCCAGACGATCTTCAGCGGCATGCCGCCGTAGTCGCCGAAGTGCAGCGGCTGCGACAGCAGGAGCGTCTTCACGTACAGCGGCATCTCGCGCATGTCGGTGAGTTCGCCGCTCTGCGCGTCGATCAGTGCCGGCTTCAGCAGGCGCTCGGTGAGCGGCGTGTTGCCGCGCATGAACACCGCATAGTGATGCTGGCTGCTGAACTGGGTGCCGGGGAAGCCGACGAAGCTGACCTCCATGTCCGGCGCCGCCCGGCGTGCCGTGGCCAGGGCCGCGTCGAGCGAGCCGAGGCGCTGTAGCGGTGGCGCGTCCTTGTAGGGCGCGGTCATTTCCGCCAACTGCCCGCCTTGCCAGAGCATCAGGATCGGCAGGGCCAGGGTGTTGATCACCCCGGTCACGCCGACCACCAGTACCCAGGACAGGGTGACGATGCCCAGCAGGTTGTGCAGGTCCAGCCACTTCAGACGACGGCTGCGTTCGGCGCGTACCGTGGCGAAGTCCAGCTTGCGCATGAACGGCGTGTATACCACCACCCCGGACACCAGCGAGGCCACCAGCAGCAGGCCCATCAGGCCGAGGAACAGGTAGCCGGGCAGGCCGAGGAACAGGTCGGTATGCAGCTTCAGCATCAGGTACATGAAGCCGCCCGGCGGCGGCAGCGCGTCGAAGAATTCCCCGGTGCGCGCGTCGAACGGCTGCATGTGACCGTTCTCCGGCGGCGGTACCAGGCTCGGCGCGCTGATCACCAGGCCCAGCGGGTCGTCCTTTTCGAATACCAGGAAGCGCACCACTTCGCCCGGCCGGGCGGCCAGGGCGCGGGCGATCACGTCGTCGTAGTCGATGCGCGGCGACTCGGCAGTGAGCGGCTCGAGCTGCGGATGCGGCTCGAAGTAGTGCTCGATCTCCTCGTGGAAGATCAGCGGCAACCCGGTGAGGCAAAGCATCAGCAGGAAGATCGTGGAGATCAGGCTGGTCCATTTGTGCACCAGGTACCAGGTGCGCAGGGTTTTCGCGGTCATTGGCTGGTCATCGGCGGTTTCTGGTTATGGTGGGGCGGACTCAGAAGTCCGCCGTGAGGGAAAGGGAAAGGGTGCGCGGCGAGCTGATCGACAGGTAGCCGTTGGCTGCGGTCCAGTAGTCCTTGCCCAGCGCGTTCTCCAGGTTGGCGCGCGCCACCAGCGGCTTGCCGGCGACCTGGAAGGCGTAGGCGGCGCCGAGGTCGACGCGGTTCCAGTGCGGCACGGCGAGGGCGTTGGCGCTGTCCACGTAGGCCGAGCCGGTGTAGATCCAGCGGCTGTCGAGGGTCAGTCCGTCGACGAATGGGGTGTCCCAACTGACCCCCAGGTTGGCCTGGCGGCGGGCCACGCCGGGCGCGTCCTTGCCTTCGCTGGCAGGGTCGCCGGTCTTGTTCTGCTCGGGCTTGATGTAGGTGGCGCCGGCCATCACCCGCACGCCGTCCAGCGGTTCGCCATAGAGGCTCAGCTCCACGCCGCGGTTGCGTTGCTCGCCGTCGGCGCGGAAGACGTTGCTGGCGTCGGTATAGGCGTTCGGTTTCCTGATCTCGAACAGCGCCAGGGTGGTGGTGAAGCCGCCCAGGTCGTACTTGGCGCCGATCTCGTATTGCTCGGCCTTGTACGGTGCCAGCACCTGGCCGGCGTTGGCCGCGGTCATCGGCGCCGCCTCGCCCTGGCTGAGGCCCTGGATGTAGTTGGCGTACAGCGACAGGTCCTGCAGCGGCTTGACCAGCACGCTGGCCATCGGCGTCCACACGTGCCGCTTGTCGTGGCTGGTGCGCGCGCCGCTGGTCTGGTCGTAGTTGCGCGACTCGATCTGCTGGCGGCGCACGCCCAGGGTGACCTGCACGCGATCCTCGAGGAACGACAGCCTGTCGGCCAGCGCCACGCCGCCGAGGTCGGTTTCATTGGTCTTCGGAATGCTCCCGTCGAGGCTGGAGAAGTCCGGCAGCGGCGTATGCGGCGAGGTCTGGTAGAGGTTGCCCGGCTGCATCCCGGTGAAGGCATAGACCATGCCCAGCCGTTCGTGCAGGCGGTTGGCGCTGAGCGTCCAGTCGTGGCGGAGCGGGCCGGTGTCGAAGTTGCCGCGCAGGCCGACCTCGGCGGAATAGGTGCGGCGGTCGCCGCGCTGGCGTGCCAGGCTGTTGACGATATCGCCCTGGTTGCCGATGAGGATGCTGTTGGCGGCGATGGTTTCGTAGTTGCTCTGGCGGCCGCCGATGCTGGCGAACGCCGTCAGGTTGTCGGCGAGGTCGTACTCGCCGCGGTTGACCATGGAGTAGTCCTCCTGGTCCAGGTAGGAATCGCGCAGGCCGAAGCGTGTCTTCGAGTCCGGGGCGTGGGGGATGTGGGTGGTTCCCGGGCCGGTCAGCAGCGGGCGCACCACGCCTTCCAGGCTTTCCTTCTGGTACAGCAGGTCGCTGGACAGGCGCAGGCGCTCGCCACGGAAGTCCAGGCCCAGGGAGAGCATGGGAAACTCGCGGCTCTGATGGTCGACGGCGGTATCGCCGTTGCGGTAGACGCCGTTGAAGCGCACGCCGAAGGCGTTGTTCTCGCCAAAGCGTCGGCCGATGTCGAGGTGAGTGCCGAGCTGGCCGCGCTGGGTCCAGTCGACGCTGACGCGGGTCAGCGGCTGGTCGTCGGCGCGCTTGGGCACCAGGTTGATGGTGCCGCCGACGCTGCCGCCGGGGGAAATCCCGCCGAGCAGGGCGTTCGGTCCCTTGAGCACTTCCACGCGCTCGGCGAATTCGATCGGTACCCGCCAGAACGGCAGCAGGCCATAGAGGCCGTTGAAGGCGACGTCGGCGTTCTGCACGCTGAAGCCGCGAATCGTGTAGCTGTCCACCAGGTCGCCGCGCCCGCCGACCACCCGCACCGACGGATCGTTGGCCTGTAGCAGGTCGGCGACGCTGCGCGCCTGCTGCTGCTCGATGGTCCTGGCGGTGTAGCTGGTGATGCTGAATGGCGCGTCCATCACGTCGGCGTTGCCCAACATGCCCAGGCGCGCGCCACGGGCCACCTGGCCGCCGGCGTACTCGGCGGGCAGGGTCTCGGCACCGGCGGCCTGGGCGGTGATCAGCGAGGATTGCAGTTCCAGCGCGCCATCGGTGGTTGCCGGCACCAGGGTGTAGCTGCCGTCGCTGCGCTGCTGCAACTCCAGGCCGCTGCCCAGCAGCAGGCGGTGCAGCGCCTCGACCGGCGCGTAGCGGCCGCGCAGGGCGGCGCTGCGGCGACCCTCGGTGAGCGCCGGGTCGAACGCCAGGGATACCCCGTTGTCGCTGGCGAAGGCCGACAGGGTGCGACCGAGCGGGCCGGGGGCGATGTCATAGCTGCGCGCCGAGCTGGCGGCGGGCGCCTCGGCGGCAAGCAGGGCGGGGGCCGCTCCGGCGAGGGCGAGGGTCATGGCGGCGGCGTGGATGGCCAGGGACAGCGAACGGGGGCGAAGCGTGCGTACGGGCATGTACAGGGTTCCTCGTGGTCTCTGCGGACCTTGGGTCGGGGCGGATTCCTCTACTTGCCAGCCGAGAAGGAAAAAGGTCTCAGGTCGAGGCGGTTATTTTTCTGCGGAGCACGGTATGTCGATGGCAACGCCTGTTCCGGCGCAGCGGCGGACGGCCTGCCGGGGTGGACGCGAGGGGCGCTTGCCACGGGGATGGCGGCCGCGCCGTCACGCCGGCACCAGGCTGATCCAGTAGTCGGTCACCCCGCGCACCTTCAGCGGATAGGTGGCCTGCAGCATGCCCAGCGTGCGCCGCAGGTCCAGCAGCGGATAGGCGCCCGACACCGCCAGCCTGGCCAGTTGCGGGTCGCAGCGCAGTAAGCCGCGACGGTAGCGGGCGAGTTCGGCGAGCACCTCGGCCAGCGGCATCCGGTCGGCCATCAGCATGCCGCGGGTCCAGGCGTCCGGCAGGCCGTCGAAGGCCAGCCGGCGCGCTTCGCCGTCGGCGCCCAGGCGCACCGACTCGCCGCTTTCCAGCCAGCGCCCGCGTCCGTGGAGCGGGCTCAGTTCGACCCGCCCGGCGAGTACCGCGACCCGGGTCGCGGCCATCTCCTGGCGTACGTTGAAGCGGGCGGCACCGGCATGCAGCCGCGCTTCGGCGGTGGCGACGCGGAACGGACGCGGGTCGGCGCGGCTATCGACGAAGATCTCGCCGCGCAGCAGGCGTACCAGCCGCTGGCTGGCGTCGAAGGCCAGGTCCACGGCGCTGTCGGTGTTCAGGGTCAGCAGGCTGCCGTCGGGCAGGGTCAGGCGGCGCTGTTCGCCGACGCCGGTGCGCTGGTCGGCCAGCCAGTCGCGCAACGGCTCGGCCTGCCAGGTGGCGAGCCCCAGCGAGGCGCCGCCGAGGACCAGGGCGAGGTGCTTGATCGCGCGCCGCCGGTCCAGCCCGCGCTCGCGGCCGAGGGTCGGCAGGGCCAGCGCCGGCGGCAGTCGGCCGAGGCATTGCAGCAGGCGCTCGGCGCGCTCCCAGGCATGGGCGTGCTGTGGGCTGCGCTGCCGCCACTGGGCGCAGGCCTGGCGCGTGTCGTCGGTGCAGCCGCTGTCCTGCAGGCGCACCAGCCACTCGGCGGCCTCGTCGAGGATCGGCGAGGGAATCCGGCCTTCGCCCGCGGAATTCATTCCATCAGCTCCAGGCACTGGCGGAAGGCCTGCTGCATGTAGCGCTTGACCGAGCCCAGGGACACGCCCAGGCGCTCGGCGATGGCTTCGTACTTCAGGCCTTCGATCTGCGCCAGGAGAAACGCCTGGCGGACCCTGTCCGGCAGGCTGCCGAGCAGGGCGTCTACTTCATGCAGGGTTTCCAGCACCATCAACCGCTGTTCCGGCGGCGGCGCGAGGTCTTCCGGGAGGTTGGCCAGGGCATCGAGGTAGGCGCGCTCCAGCGACTGGCGCTGGAACCAGTTGATCATCAGCCCCTTGGCGACGGTGGTCAGGTAGGCGCGCGGTTCGCGCGCATCCAGTACCCGGCGCGAGGCGAGCAGGCGGGCGAAGGTGTCCTGGGCCAGGTCGGCGGCGTTTTCCGCGCAGCCCAGGCGTCGCCGCAACCAGCCTTGCAGCCAGCCATGGTGGTCCTGATAGAGATGGCTCACAGCGTCGTGCAGGGAGGCGTCGGCCGGCGGCATGGAGGGGATCGCTGTTGTAATTGAGAATGAGTCTCATACTACTTACAGCGAGGGCATGCCTACAAGTCCCCCGGATCGGCGGCGCAGCGCCTCAGGCGTTTTCCAGGCCGTACTGGAAGAAAGCCATGTCGGCCAGGCGCCCGGTGGGGTAGAGGAGCCCCTTGCGGGCGGTCTCCAGGCGCGGGAACGACAGCCTTTCTTCGCCGATCAGGCGGTGCAGCGCGGTGAGGGTCCCGCCGTTGACGCTCGTCAGGCCCCGGCGTGGATACAGCGCGCGACAGGCGGCCAGGTAGTGGCGGTCGAGGGCGGGAAACTCGCCCCAGACGCCGAGCAGGATCTTGCTCTTCAGGGTGTCGGTCCAGCTCACCCGGCTGCTGAGGGCATCCATCGACCCGAGCACCGTTTCCAGCAGCTTGCGGTTGTGCGCCAGGCGCGCGCCGTTGCCGGCGAAATCCACCAGGGACAGCTCGAAGAGTTCCGCTCCGGCACCGCTGAAGAGCTGCCGGGCCAGCGCTTTCATCAGGTCCAGGTTGCTGTTCTGCAGCAGTCCCGAGGAGCCACGGAACATGCCCCAGTTGGCCAGGTAGAAACCCAGGTGCAGGGCGGTGGTGTCGAGCTGTTCGGGGGCGGTCAGGTCGTCCCAGCTGCGACTGGGGTCCCAGACATACTCCCAGAGGTACTCCCAGGCCCTCAGGCGCGGGTATTCGTTGCCCGGGGCGGGCGCCAGGCTGGCGTAGTAGCGGTGGACATAGCGGGCGGCATCGAAAGCCATGCGTTCGTTCCCTGGCGGCTTGGAAAGACGGCATGGTAGAGCGTGTGATATCAAAAGGCCATATCGCTGTTCGCAGGGGACGCCGTAGCGCCCCCGCGGAGCGGCCTCAGGTGTTATTGCAGCCCTTGGCGATGGAGTCCTCGTTGGAGGTGTACGGCCGCGAGGGTTCCAGGTTCCACTCGGGCTTGTTGCGGGCGACGTTGAAGTGGCAGACCAGTTGTCGGCGCATGCTGCCGATATTGCTGTCGCGGTTGTCCGGGTTGTCCTTCCATTCGCTGTCCAGGTAGTGGTCGACCACCAGCTCGTTGAAGAAATTGTTGGTCTGGTTGTCCTGGATCTTGCGCCCGCAATCGGTCGGTACCACTTCCAGGGTCATGATCTTCTTCCTGAAGCCCGGATCGTCGCGCTCCACCCAGGTGGCGCTTTCCACATAGCGCTCGCAGGCATTCTTCTCGCTGGTCGGGTAGATCGCCTGCTTACGCCCGTCGTAGGCGAACTGCGCGTCCTGCTGGCGGGTCTGCGGCAGTCGCATGTTGATGATCGGGAGGAATGCCTGGACCGACTGATACCACTGGATCTGGTTGAGCCGAGCGCCCTCCAGGCCGGCGTCCTCGGTGTAGAACGCGGCGAGGATCGACGGCGACTTCGGCGGGTTTTCCTCCCACTTGGCCAGGCGCAGTTCGTTCTGGGTGGTGAAGGATTCGTCGGCGATCTGCGCCATCGCCCGGATGCTCTGGTAGAAGGCCGGGCCGGCGGCGGTATTGCGCTCGTCGCGGACGTCGAAGGAGCACTGCCGCGAATGGTCACCGCGGTTCTGCCGGTAGTTCGCCGCCCACTGCTCGGCGGTGCTGACGTTGATGTCCTGGCAGGACTTCTCGACGCTGTTCGGCGTGCGCCGCGAATCGGTGCAACCCTGCTGGGCGCGGTCGTCGGTGGCGGCGTCGATGGGGAAGGAACAGAGCACCGCATAGTCCTGGTGGTCCTTCGGATTACCGAAGATGGTGTCGAAGATGAAGCCACTCTTCAGGCCATAGGCGAGCTTGCGGTACTTGGCGTCCTTGCGCAGGTAGGAGGCGGAGACGCCGCCGCTTTTCTGGCTCTTCGGACTGATGCTGTAGAACATGTAGTCGGTCGAAGGCCAGGTGGCGCGGAACAGCACGCCGGAACAGAGGAATGCCGGCTTCGACGGTCCGCCGCAATCCTGGCGGGTGTCGTTGTACAACTGGTTGAGCCGGGCGACCACGTCGTTGCCCCGGTCGGCCTGGGCCGCGGGTGTCAGCGCCAGGCCGGCGGCGGCGAGAAGGTAGAGAAAGGTGGATCTGCTTCCGTTCATGGGATGGACTCCACGCAGGTTCGAAGGAGCGGGCCGGGGGCGGCCCGGTTGGTCCCGATGGGGACGAGCGCGACGGGCGGATCGCGGGGGATGAAGCGCTTGCGACGGCATGGCCGTCGGCGTTGGGACGTCAGTGGGACGTGGCGGCGCCAGTCTGCAACCGGGCGCTGCCGGGAGTGCCGGGCGACCCCGGCGGGCGCTGGGCGGCGGGGGCCTGCCGAGCGCGTGGGGGAAGTCGCTCGAGGGAGGCGGTGAAGACCGCCGGCGGAGATACGAACAGGGTGGGTAGCGGGGCGGATACAGCGTGGACTCCGTTACGCATCGCAGGCCTCCTTTGCGCCGCGCCGATGGGCTTCCGTCTTACCGTTCGAGCCTAGAAGCGCGGGCCGCGCCGCTCCAGCGGCGGGGTGGCTAGCTAGCAAGGGGGATTAATGCATTCGCAAAGACGCTCGCTGCGATGCACCGTGGTCCGGCATCCACAGGCCACGCCGCGGCCAGGCAACCGTTCCTGGCCGCGCCTGTTGGCGGCGGCGTCGTCCTGCAAGCGCCAGGTATCGGGCTCCGCCGTCAGTCCATGTCGCCGCCATGGTGCGCGGACTGCTCCAGGAGGCTGCTCTTCGCCGTCCTGCCCCTCGCTTCCGGCGACAGCCGGGTTGCCTGCAAGGCGAACCAGAGGGTCGCCACATCGGCGGTGCTGTCCAGCGAGCGACCGCTGATTTCCTCGATGCGGCGTATCCGGTAGACCAGGCTCTGCTTGTGTATGTGTAGCCGCTGCGCGGCGTTCAACCAGGACCTGTTTTCCTCGAGAAAGACCTGCAGCGTGTATAGCAGTGCGGAGCCATTGGCCGCGTCATAGTCGTGGAGGGCGCCGAGGACCAGGCGGAACGCCCGCTCAGCCTCGGCGAGGCTTCTGGGTAGCCAGGGCGCCTCGTCGTCCAGTTCCGCGTAGCGACACAACGGCCGCCGGGAATGGCTGTGGGCCAGGGCCAGGCGCGCTTCGCGCAAGGCCTCGGCGCAACGTTCGGCACGACGGAGCGGAGCGCTCACTCCCAGCGAGCTGTCCAGGGCTTCCTGCAGTGTCGAGGCGAGGCCGGCCTGGTGCAGCAGAATGATTTCCTGGCCTTGCGCGCGAACCAGCAGGCGTGAGTCGTGGCCCCGGAAAAGACCGATAGGGTCGGTCGCGAGCCCCTCGGAACTTGCCACGGAAACGACTGCATCGTCGAGATCGAGCCCGGGCAGCAGTTCCTCCAGCCGCTCCTCGGCTTGTTCCCGGTATAGCCGTCGTTGCAGCAGGTCGTCGAGCAATTCCGAACCCAGGCGCAGGTGGCGTTCGCTTTCGACGCGCAGCCGTTCGATCTCTATGCCGAGCACTGCCGTCAGGTGGTGCAGGAGACTGTAGTCCGGCAGCCGCTCGCCCAGGGCTATCAGCAGGCAGTTCCGGTCGGAAGGAATGCCGATGCTGAGCGCTTCACCTTCCGCGAGCGGATGGCGAAGGACCATCGGCTGCGGCTCCGCCTGCTCGCGACGGCGGTTGCGCAGCGCGTCGGCCAACTCCACGGGCAGCCCTGGTAGGCCTGGCTGCCAAGCCGCCAGGGTGTCGGGAACGATGAGGTAGAGGCTGCTCCGCACGTCCTTGCCGAGGCGTTGCAGCAGCGCCGGCAGGCCCAGTCCCTGCATGCTCAGCCGGGCGCTTTCGTATATCCGGGCCAGGGCGTTGCGGCGCTCGTATTCGTCTTTCTGCCCCGCATCGACGATGGCCCGGGTCACGGCGGCGAAAGGGACGCCGTAGTGGGTGAGAATCAACGGGAAGCCCAGGGCCTCGGCCGTCTCGCGCAGGGCATCGAGGTCGCTCGGGGCTTCCATGTTCTCGCCGATCATCATGCCTGCCAGGCCGGCCTCGGCCAGTCTTCGGACGTAACGCCGTTGCCGCTCGGCGTCGCTCGGTATGCCCAGCCCGGTGGTCATCAGCAGGTCACCCTCGCCGAGCCATTCGGTGGGGTCGTCGAGTTCGCAGACATGCGCCCAGCGAACCGGGCGGTCGAGGCCGCCGGCTCCGCTCAGCAGGCGTGAACGGAGTTCGGGGAGGGCGATCAGGTGGCGGATGCTCTGCGGCATGTCCAGGAAACTCCAGGCATGGGCCTTCAGTGTAATCGCCCCGGGCGCAGGCAGCGCGCCCTGTCACCAACTGGCGGGCAGCATCCCCAGTGCCGAGGCGATCGCGTAGACCCCGCTGGAGGCGAACACCAGGACGATCAGCCCCTGTATCAGCGGATGGGCATACCAGCCGCAGCTGAATGCCGGCAGTTGGTCGCCGTGGCGTCGCGCCGCGTTGAGCAGGAGGATGGGGATGATGCCCATCAGTACGCCGCCGAAGGTACCGGCGAAGTACAGCGCGTTCACGAAGCCGCCGAGCCCCGCATAGGCCAGCAGGAACGGCGGGACCGAGACCGCGGCGAGCACCGCCAGGCGTTTGCGCCGGTTGGTTTCGCTGCCCAGGCGGAAGTGGTCGAAGATATTGGTGAACAGGCACCCGCCGAGTCCCCAGTAGGAGGTCAGCATCGCCAGCAAGGCGAAGGTGTTCGCCACGTAGTAGGCCCATTGGCCGAGGGAGCGTCCCCAGCTCAAGGTCGCCACCTCGCTGAGGTTGTCGGGGCCGACCAGGGCGATGACCGAGGCAGGAATGGCCGCCACCAGCAGGAAGGTCAGCAGCATGCCGACCACGATCAGGCGCGGCACGCGCGCGGGGGTTGCCAGGTTGCCGCGCACCAGCTCCGGAACCAGGAACTGCGCGCCGAACACGAAGACCGCCAGGTTGAACACTGGAACCACGTATTGCCACTGGCTCTGCCAAAGGTGGGCGAGACGGGCGTCGTCGTGCATCAGGGTAGCGCCGATGAGGATGCAGACGATGGCCACCATGCCGGCGCTGATCAGCTTCTCGCCCACGCCGAGCGCCTTCAGGCCCAGGTAGAGCACCAGCGCCGAGGGGACGAAGAAGATCAGGCTGCCGACCTCGCGCGTGAGGCCGTACTGGCCGAAGAACTCGAGCATGATGTTGCCGCTGCCGGTCATGTAGGCGACCAGGGCCCCGTAGCTGTTGGCCGCCACCGCGATGAAGATCAGCCAGCCGCCGAGCGGGCCCAGGTAACGCCGGGAGAGGCCGCTGAGCTGGTTGTTGCCGCGGGTCCTCAGGCAGGCTTCGGTCACGTAGAGCATGGTGACGATGCAGAAGAGGCAGGTCAGGGCCAGGCATACCAGCAACGGCACGTAGCCGACCTTGCGGGCGGCGTAGGCCATGCTCAGCACGCCGGCGCCGATGTTGGTGCCGATGATGATCGCGATCGTCTCGAGCGAGCCCAGGGGATGGGCCTTGAGGCCCGATGCGTTGTCGTTCGCTTCTCGCATACCCATTTCTTGTTTCCTCTGTCAGGGCGGTGGAGTTCGGTTCTTCGGGGTCAGTCGAAGATCAGGTAGGTCTTGCGCACGGTCTGGCGGATGTCCCAGGTGCCCTGGGTGGCAGCGGCGAAATAGAGCGCGTCGCCGGCGCGAAACTCCACGGCCTGGCCTTCGTCCGGGGTGAAGCGACCTTCACCGCTGACGATGTAGCTGTACTCGGCATGCTCGACCTGTCGGCGGAAGCGCCCCGGGGTGCATTCCCAGATGCCGGTCACGCCGTTGCCGTCGGCGAGCGGGCGGTGGGCCGCGGTACGGGTCAGGGCTACCGGTTCGCCCAGGGGCTGGCCGACGGGCGTGGGCGAGGTGAAAGGACTTTCGTCGTCGAGACGGATGAGCGAAGGGTTCATGCCATGGGCTCCTCAGGATTTGTCTTCAAGGCCGGCGGGGGCGAAGCGCGCGAGAAAGCGGTCGGTGGCCGAGGGCGCGGTACCGGCGAGTTCCGCGCGTTCCTTGCGCAGGACGGCGTTGCGCACCAGGGAGCCACCCAGGTAGCGCAGCGGCTCGGGGGGGAAGCTCCGGCAGCGGCGTTCTACCAGCGGACAACGGCTCCACGGGTCGTCGCGGCCGAGGGCGAGGCTGGCGAGGATCCGCCCGCCCAGGCGGCTCGGTCCCACGCCGTTGCCGCTCCAGCCGATGCCGTAGTGGATGTTCTCGTGCAGGTGGCCGAAGACCGGCAGGCTGTCGTAGGTACGGTCGATGGGGCCGGACCAGCCGTCGACCAGCGGGATGTCGCCTAGCGAGGGATAGGTGCGGCGGAAGTCGGCCTCGGTCAGGGCCAGGCTCTCCCGGTCGACGTCGAATACCCGGCCGATGCGCGAGCCGTAGCTGATGGCGCCGGTGCCCTTGCCGAAGGCGATGCGCCCGTCGCGGGTGGTGCGGTAGTAGTCCACCATCAGTTGGGAATCGGTGATGGCTTCCCCGCCGGTCCAGCCGATTCGCTCCAGCCGTTGCGGTATCGCCTCGGTAACCGCGATGGAACTGTTCACCGGCACGATCAGCCTGGAGAGCCTGGGCAGGGCGGCCGACCAGGCGTTGGTCGCGAGAACCACCGCCTTGGCCTGGACCCGGGCCCCGGCGCTCAGCAGCTGTGCCGGCTGGCCGGGAACGATCTGGCTGACGCCACAGCGCTCGTGGATTTCCACGCCGAGGGCCAGCGCTACGCGGCGCATGCCTTGCACCAGCAAGGCTGGTTGCACGGTGGCATTGCTGCGCTCGAAGACCCCGGCGAGATGCACCGGCGAACCGGTCCGGCGTGCCACTTCGCTGGCGTCGAGGCGTTCGAAGGGACTGACGCCGAGCCGTTCGCAGGCGGCGAGGGTATCGTTCCAGGCGTCGAGGTGGTGCGCCGTGGTGGCGGTCCACAGCCAGCCCTTCTGCTGGAAGTGCGCATCGATGTCATGCCGCGCGCAGAACTCCCCGAGTTCCTGGATCGCCCGCTCCGCGCTTTCGCCAAGGAAGCGCGCCTGCGCCTCGTTGCAGAAGCCCAGCAAGGTGCCGATCTTCGGCCACCAGGACATCACGAAACCACCGTTCCTGCCGGAAGCGCCGCCGCCGCAGACGTCCTGCTCCAGCAGCAGGACCCGTGCGTCCGGCTCCAGTTGCTTGAGGGTGATGGCGGTCCAGAGCCCGACGAAACCGCCGCCGACTATCGCCACGTCTGCCGAGTGGGTGCCGACGAGGGGGGCGCTGGCGGCGTCGGCCAGGTCGGTCGAGCGCATCCAGTGGCTGGGGGTCAGGGGAGGGGTGAGCGTGAGTTTCATGGCGCGGGTCCGGGGTCGCTGAATCTGGAGCAAGGGTGGCGAGCGGCGCCGTCCGCGACAATTGGACGCAACTAGGAATCGAGGAGGTGCTCTCGTACGATCGTATGAGTCTTGTGAAGGGCAGGCCTGGTCGGGACTGCCCGCCCTGTCCGAGCGAGCTGGCAGGCCCGAGCGGCGCCGCTGAACCGGAGGCTCAGGCGTCGCGCAGTTCGAAGGCGGGAAACAGCTCTTCCAGTTCTCGCCATAGCTGCGCAGCGCCCTGCGGCGCGGGCTTCGCGAGAAGCTGCGGATCGAGCTGGCGGGCCGGGCGCGCCAGTTGTACGGCGAAGCGCTCCACGCCCATCGCGCGCAGGCGCATCGCCAGGCGCCAGAGGCGTTCGCTATCGAACAAGCGCCAGTGCACCGTGGTCCGGCATTCGTAGGCCACGCCGCTGTCCAGCAGGCATTCCAGGCTGCGCCAGTTGGCCGCGCCGCTGCCGTCCACGCCGGTAATGGCGGCGACGTCCTCGGCCGGCGCCTTGACGTCGAAGCCCACCCAGTCGCTCTGCGCCAGCACCCGGGCGAAGGCGCGGGGGTTGATGCCGGCGCTGTGTAGGCCGACGCGGAAGCCCAGTTCGCGGACCGTGCGCATGGCGTCGCCGAGGGCTGCCTGTAGGGTCGCCTCGCCGCCGCTGAAGACCACCGCCTGCAACAGGCCCTGGCGTCGGCGGAGGAAGTCGAGCAGGCGTGGCCAGGGGATTTCCTCCGCGCCGCGCGGCGCGATCAGTTCCGGGTTGTGGCAGTAGCGGCAGCGCCAGGCGCAGCCCTGGCAGAACAGCACGCAGGCGAGCAGGCCGGGGTAGTCGAGGGTGGTCAGGGGCACCAGGCCCCCGACCCTGAGCGTGGCGCTCATCGCGTCTCGCGGAAATGGCGGCGTTCGCGATGCTCGGACTGCTTGCCGGCATTGAACGCTGCCACGGGACGGTGGTAGCCCATCACGCGGGTCCAGACTTCGCAGCGCTGGCGCTGGCCTTCGGGCAACTGGTTGGGGTTCATCGGTGGTACTCCTTGCTGGTGGATGAAAGGAACGACAGGCGACTCAACCGCCGCAGCCGCCGCAACAGCTCTTGGGCGTGGAGCGTTGCAGCAGCTCCTCGTCGCACTTCGGGCAGAACTCGTGCTCGCCGGCCAGGTAGCCGTGCCGCGGGCAGATCGAGAAGGTGGGGGTGACGGTCAGGTACGGCAGGCGGAAGCGACCGAGGGCGGTGCGCACCAGGGTCTTGCAGGCTTCGGCGGAGGAAATCCGCTCGGCCATGTAGAGATGCAGCACGGTGCCGCCGGTGTACTTGCATTGCAGGGCGTCCTGCAGCTCCAGCGCCTCGAACGGGTCGTCGGTGAAGCCCACCGGCAGTTGCGAGGAGTTGGTGTAGTAGGGCGCCTCCGGCGTGCCGGCCTGGAGGATGCGCGGATAGCGCTTGCGGTCCTCGCGGGCGAAGCGATAGGTGGTGCCCTCGGCGGGCGTGGCTTCCAGGTTGTAGAGGTGCCCGCTGTTCTCCTGGAAACCCACCAGCCGCGCGCGCACGTGATCGAGCAGGGCCAGGGCCATCTCGCGCCCGGCTTCGCTGTGCAGTCCCTCGCGGTCGTCGCTGAAGTTGCGCACCATCTCGTGCAGGCCGTTCACGCCGATGGTGGAGAAATGGTTGCGCAGGGTACCCAGGTAGCGTCGGGTGTAGGGATAGAGGCCGGCATCCATGTGCTGCTGGATCACCTTGCGCTTCAGCTCCAGGCTGGCGAAGGCGAGTTCGAGCAGGTGGTCGAGCTGGCGGTAGAGGCCGGCGGCGTCGCCACGGTGGCGATAGCCCAGGCGCGCGCAGTTGATCGTCACCACGCCCAGCGAGCCGGTCTGCTCCGCCGAGCCGAACAGGCCGTTGCCGCGCTTGAGCAGTTCGCGCACGTCCAGTTGCAGGCGGCAGCACATCGAGCGCACCTGGTTGGGCTGCATGTCCGAGTTGAGGAAGTTCTGGAAGTAGGGCAGGCCGTAGCGCGCGGTCATCTCGAACAGGCGCGTGGCGTTGTCGCTGTCCCAGGGGAAGTCGTGGGTGATGTTGTAGGTCGGGATCGGGAAGGTGAACACCCGGCCATGGGCGTCGCCGGCCTGCATCACCTCGATGTAGGCGCGGTTGATCAGGTCCATCTCGGCCTGCAGCTCGCCGTAGGCGAAGGGCATCTCCTCGCCGCCGATGCGCGGCACCTGGTCGCGCAGGTCGTCCGGGCAGACCCAGTCGAAGGTCAGGTTGGTGAAGGGCGTCTGGGTGCCCCAGCGCGACGGCACGTTGAGGTTGTAGATGAACTCCTGGAGGGCCTGGCGCACGCTGGCGTAGTCGAGGCGGTCCTTGCGCACGTAGGGCGCCAGGTAGGTATCGAAGGAACTGAAGGCCTGGGCCCCGGCCCATTCGTTCTGCAGGGTGCCGAGGAAGTTGACCATCTGCCCCAGGGCGCTGCCCAGGTGCTTCGGCGGACCGGCCTCGACCCGCCCCGGCACGCCGTTCAGGCCTTCGTTCAGCAAGGTGCGCAGCGACCAGCCGGCGCAATAGCCGGCGAGCATGTCGAGGTCGTGGATATGCAGGTCGGCGTCGCGGTGGGCGGCGGCGATGTCGGCATCGTAGACCTCGTCCAGCCAGTAGTTCGCGGTGACCTTGCCGGATACGTTGAGGATCAGCCCGCCGAGGGAATAGCCCTGGTTGGCGTTGGCGCGCACCCGCCAATCCTCGCGGGAAAGGTATTCGTTCATCGACGCGGCGACGTCCACCAGGGTCTTGCGCTCGCGGCGCAGCCGGCCGTGGCGTTCGCGGTAGACCACGTAGGCGCGCGCCGTGGGGTAGTGGCCGGCCTCCATCAGCACCCGTTCGACCAGGTCCTGGACCCGTTCGATATCCAGGCAGGCGCGTTCCGGCAGGCGTTCCACCACGCGTTCGGCGAGCGCCTGCGCCTGCTGCGGGTCGAACTCGCCGGTGGCCTGGCCGGCGGCGGCGATGGCGCGTTCGATCTTGCCGGGATCGAAGGGGACTTCACGTCCGTTGCGCTTGAGCAGGGTGGCCGGCCAGGTAGCCTTCCGGGGCTGGATCATTTCAACTTCTCCACAACATGATGTGTTTTGATTTTGCAAAACAACAAGATGTTGTGGATTCTGGCGAGCGACGCCGAGCCGGCGTTGATCTGCGTCAACGTCCGGCGGATTGCCCGGGTTCCATTGGAGGTATTCCCCGTGCCCGGGTGACGGCGTATCAGGCCTGGGCGAGGCGGGCGAAGACCACGTAGTTGTCCAACTGCTGCCAGACCGTGGCGGCCTCGGCGAAGCCCGCCTGGCGCAGGGCGGCGAGATGGAAATCGAGCGAGCAGTCTTCGTCTTCGCTGGCGCGCCTGAGCGGGCGCCGCGCGAAATGGGCGTCGCGCTGCGCCTTCAGCGGGGCCAGCCGGGGGATCTGCGCGGCGCGTTGCCACCAGTCTTCCCAACTGTCCGCGCCGCTGGCCACGGACGCCTGGAGGACCCGCTCGCGGTGCTTCCGGGACAATTCCGCGAGTCCCGGCCAGCGTCGGTCGTAGCGCATGTGGTCGGCGTTCAGCAGCACGCCGCCGGGGGCGAGCAGTTCGCCGGCCTGGGCGTAGAACCCGGCGAGTTCGGCGGGCGACAGCCAGTGCAACGCGGTGGAAGAGAGCAGCGCCGCGGGCCGTTCGCCGGCGAGGGACTCGCGCGCTTCGGCGACCCGTTCGGTCCAGCCTGGATCGGTGAGGTCGCACTCCACCACGCGGACCCGTTCGGCGAAGCCGGCCAGCGCCGTACGCGCGATCTCCAGCAGCATGACGTCGGCGTCCAGCGCCACCACCCGCGCCGCCGGGAAGCGTTCGAGCAGGCGCCGGCCGAGGGAGCCCGGGCCGCAGGCGGCGTCGATGGCGGTGAAGCGCCCGTCGCGGCCGAAGAGGTCTTCGAGCAACTGGAACATCGCCTCGTAGCGCTCCTCGCGCTGGCGAATGTAGCCTTCCTGCTGGCGGTCCCAGCGTTCGAGGAGCGCCATGATCTGCTCGGTTGCGGTCATCTTTCCTCCTGTGGGGCATGCCCGGTTGAGAGTGGGGGCCTGTGCTTCGAGGGATACGGCGAGCGAGACGTTCCCTCGCCTCGATGAAGAAGAAACGGCGGGCATTCTTCATTTGATTAAATGTTATGTTATAACTTATAAATATTCATAATTCATACCTGCCGACCATGACCCCCCATTCCTCCCCGCACCGTCTTCCTCCGCTGCGGCTGGCCCGCGCCGTGCCGTTCCTCTACCTGCTTCCCTGCCTGGCGCTGGCCGCGCCGGTCGACCTGGAGCCGACGGTGGTCAGCGCCACCACTACCGAGCGCAAGCTGCGCGACGCCCCGGCCAGCGTTTCGCTGATCGCCGCCGAGGACCTGCGGCGGCGCCCGGTGCGCGACCTGCAGGAAGCCCTGCGCGGTTCGGAAAGCCTGCAGTTCAACGGCGTCGGCATGTCCCGGCGGGGCATCAGCGTTCGCGGCATGTCCAGCGAGCACACCCTGGTGCTGGTGGACGGCCAGCGGATCTCCACCTCGTCCGGGGCCATCGCCCATTCCGACTTCGACCTCGGCTGGGTGCCGGTGGAGAGCATCGAGCGCATCGAGGTGGTACGCGGACCGATGTCCTCGCTCTACGGTTCGGAAGCCCTCGGCGGAGTGGTGAACGTGATCACCCGGCGCGCCACCGATACCTGGACGGGCAGCGGCCTGCTCGATGGCGGCGTGCGCGAGGACGGCCTCGGCGGGCAGAGCCACCAGCTCGGCGCCTATCTCGCCGGGCCGCTGGTCCCCGGCAAGCTGGGCCTCGCCCTGAACGGCGAGAGCCGCCGCCAGCAGGAAACCCCGGACGCCGACGAGCGCCGGCTCTCCGAGCTGGAAGGCGGCAACGCCGACAGCGGCGGGCTGAACCTCAGTTGGACCCCGGACGACGCCCAGCGCATCGACCTCGGCCACCAGCGCGGGCGCGAACGACGCTGGCGCAACAGCGAGACCGGGGGGCCGCGCTCGCGCTACTACGAGTCGCGCGACGTGATCGAACGCGAGCGCTGGTCGCTCGCCCACAATGGCCAGTGGGACTGGGGCAGCAGCCAGCTGCGCACCTACCGCAACCGCCTGGAGCGGCACAACGCGCGTTCCGACGGACAACCGCCGAGCAACCCGCAGCGCCTTACCGACAGCGTGGTCGACGGCCACCTCAGCGTGCCGGCCTTCGAGCGACATCTCTTCACCCTCGGCGGCGAATGGCGCAAGGAGGAACTGGAGGATCGCTCGGTGAATACCGCCGGCGACGCCAGCGCGCGACACAAGGCGTTGTTCCTGCAGGACGAGATCGCCTTCGGCCCGGACTGGTCGCTGACCCTCGGCAGCCGCTTCGACAAGCACGAGGCGTTCGGCTGGGAAAGCAGTCCGCGCCTGTACCTGCTGCACCACCTTTCCGATGCGCTGACCCTGCGCGCCGGCGTCGGCCGCGGCTACAAGGCGCCGAGCCTGAAGCAGCTATCGCCGGAGTATGCGGCGGTCGGCGGCGGCGGGCGCTTCACTATCTACGGCAATCCCGACCTGAAGCCGGAGACCAATACGTCCTACGAACTGGGCGCCGACTACCAGGGCGACGGCTGGTCGCTGAAGGGCACGGTGTTCGAGAACGATGTCCGCGACCTGATCCAGACCGTCTGCGTAGCGCGCTGCGGGGTGCGCGGCGGCGAGATACGCAACTACGAGAACGTCGACAGGGCACGGATCCGCGGCCTCGAGCTGAGCGGCGGCGTGGACCTGCCGGCGGACCTGCGCTGGGAACTCAACTACACCTACCTCGACGCGCGCAACCGCACCGCCGGCCAGCGCCTCGGCGACCGCTCCCGGCACCTCGCCAACAGCCAATTGCGCTGGAGCCCCAATGCGCGCTTCAGCGCCCAGTTGCGTACCGAATACGTCGGCAGCCAGGTGGCCTACAGCAGCAACGTCGGCTACGCCTTGCCGGCCTACAGCCTGTGGCACCTGGAGCTGAGCCAGAAACTCAGCGAGAACCTGACGCTGCGCGGCGGCATCGAGAACCTTGGCGACCAGCGCCTGGCCGACGACGACACGCACTTCACCTATGCCGAACCTGGGCGGACCTTCCATCTCGGCCTGGTGGCGAGCTTCTGATGCGCCGTTCGCTACTCTTCTGCGGCGCGCTGCTGGCCAGTCTCTGTGCCTGGGCGGAGCCGGCCCAGGTGCGTCTGCTCAGCAGCGATTTCGTCCTCCCGGGCAAGCACCAGCGCCTAGCCGGTTGGGCGCGCGAGGCCGGTGTCGAGTTGCGCGGCCTGCGCCTCGGCATCGGCGAGGCGCCGCCCGGCGACTGGCTGGACGGCGGCGACCTGCTGATCCTCGACACACCGCGTCCGACCGATCGCGCCCAGGTCGAGCAGGCGCTGGGCGAGCGCTTGCAAGGCGGGACGCAACCCTGGATCCGCGTCGGCGGTGGTCCGCCGGGTTTCGGCGACCTGCCGGCGGCGCTGGGCGGGCGCCTGGTCGGCTACTACGCGAACGGCGGCGAAGCCAACCTGCGCCGGCTGTTCGAGGCGGTCCGACGCTGGCATGCCGGCCTGCCCGTCGACGCGTTGCCGGCGCCGCAGCCCCTGGCGCAGGCCGGCTTCTATCATCCCGACGCACCGGCGCCGTTCGCCGGCCTCGCCGACTACCTGGCCTGGGGCGCCTCGCGCTGGGCCAGCGACGCCCCGCGCATCGCCTTCCTGATCCCGCGCGGCGCCATCGCCGATGCCCAGACCGGCGCCATCGACGAACTGTTGCGGCGTAGCGAGCGGCACGGCCAGGCGCCGCTGGCGGTGTGGTTCGACGACAGCGATCCGGAAGCGTTGAGGAAGTCCTTCGCTGGCGCCGATGTCCAGGCGCTGGTCAACCTGCAGCACCTGCAGAACGGCCCGGCGCGCCGTGCCGAGTTCCTCGCGCTGGACGTGCCGGTATTGCAGACCCTCGGCTACCGCGACGGCAACGAGGCCGACTGGCTGGCCGCCGCCAGCGGGGTGGCGCCGCGTACCGCGGCGGCCTTCCTCGGCATGCCGGAAACCTGGGGAATGAGCGATCCGCTGGTGATCAGCGCCCTGGAGAACGGCGAGCCGAAGCTGATGGCCGGGCAGGCCGAGGCCCTGCTGGACAAGCTCGACCGGCTGCTGCGCCTGCGTCGCCTGCCGGCGGCGGACAAGCACCTGGCGCTGATGTTCTGGAACCACCCGGAGGGCGAGAAGAACGTCGCCGCCTCGCATCTCAATGTACCGGCCAGCCTGGCCCGTCTCGGCGAAGCGCTGCGGGCGGCCGGCTACCGGGTTGCGACGAGCGACGAAAGCGCGCTGATCGATACCGCCCAGCGCCTGCTCGGCGGCTACTACCGGCCGCAGACCCTGGACGCGCTGTATCGCGACGGCCTCGCCGCGAGCCTGCCGCTGGACGCCTACCTGCACTGGTTCGAGGCGCTGCCGGCGGATCTGCGCGAGGAGATGCGCGCGCGCTGGGGCGACCCGCGTCGACATTGGGCCTTGCGCGATATCGACGGCCAGCGACGCTTCGTGTTCCCGGCGGCGCGCCTGGGTAATCTGCTGCTGTTGCCGCAGCCGCCGCGCGCCGGCCGTCCGGGCGAGGCCTACCACGACAGCGCGGTGCCGCCGGACCATCTCTACCTGGCGGTCTACCAGTTCGTCCGCGAGGGTTTCGGCGCCGACGCGCTGATCCATTTCGGCACCCATGGCACCCAGGAATGGCTACCCGGCAAGGACCGCGGGCTGGCGGTGGGCGACTACCCGCTGCGGGCGCTCGGCGACCTGCCGGTGTTCTACCCGTACATCCAGGACAACGTTGGCGAGGCGATCCAGGCGCGCCGGCGCGGGCGCGCGGTCACCGTCAGCCACCAGACGCCGTCGTTCGCCCCGGCCGGGCTGTACGACGAACTGCGCGACCTGCACCAGTTGATCCACGAATACCAGCAACTGGACGAGGGCGCGGTGCGCGAACGCAGCGCCGAGCAGATCCGCGCGGCGGTGCGGGCGGCGCACATGAACGACGACCTGGGCTGGAGCGAGGCAGCGATGCGCGAGGATTTCCCGGCGTTCCTCGGCGTGCTCCACGACCACCTGCACCGACTGGCCGGCTCGGCGATGCCGCTGGGGCTGCACACCTTCGGTGTCGCCGCCTCGCCGGAGCTGCGCCTGGGCACCGTCATGCAGCAGCTCGGCGAGCCCTACTACCGCGCGCTCGGTCTCGACCCCGACGAACTGTTCGCCGCCGATTTCAGGGCGCTGCGGGAAGGTCGTGCCTACCGCACGCTGCAACGCTACCTGCGCGACGGCGGCGAGATCGCCAAGGTGGCCGATCCGCGCCTGCGCGAGCAGTTGCTGCGCGCCCGCGAACTGGACCGCCAGCTCGCCGACACCGGCGAACTGGAGGCGCTGCTCGCCGGCCTCGCCGGGCGCTTCGTCGCGCCCGGGCCGGGCGGCGATCCGATCCGCAATCCACAGGTACCCAGCGGGCGCAACCTGTTCGCCTTCGAGGCCGACAAGGTACCGACCCGCGCCGCCTACGAAGCCGGCGCCGAGGCCTTCGGCCAACTGCTGGAAAGCTACCGCGCCGAGCACCAGGGCAGGGCGCCGGAAAAGCTCGCCTTCAGCCTCTGGTCGTCGGAAACCATGCGCCACCTGGGCATCGTCGAAAGCCAGGCGCTGCACGCCCTCGGCCTGCGCCCGCGCTGGGACGCCGGTGGCCGCCTGCTGGCGCTGGACATCGTGCCGGCGGCGGAACTGGGGCGTCCACGGGTGGACGTGGTGCTACAGGTGACCAGTGTCTACCGCGACCAGTTCGACGGCTTCATGCGCCTGCTCGCCGAGGCCATCGAGCGCCTCGCCGCGCTGGACGAGCCGGGCAACCCGCTGGCGCGCAACAGCCAGGCGCTGGAGCGGCGCCTGCGCGAACGCGGCGTCGAAGCGCCACTGGCGCAGCGCCTGTCGCGCCTGCGGCTGTTCGGCAATGCGCTGGGCGACTACGGCACCGGGGTCACGCAACTGACCCTCGACTCCACCCGCTGGGACGACGACTCGGCGCTCGCCGAGCAGTTCCTCGGGCGCTTGCAATACGCCTACGGCAGTCGCGACTGGGGCGTGAAGCTGGATGGCGGCAACCTGTTCGCCGAACAGTTGAAGGGTGTACAGGCGGCGATCCTCTCGCGCTCCTCGACGCTCAACGGCGTGCTCTCCACCGACCACCCGTTCGAATACCTTGGCGGCCTGTCACTGGCGGTACGCCACCTCGACGGCGCCAGCCCGGCGCTGTACATCGCCGACCTGCGCCAGCGCCAGCCGCGCACCGCGGCCGCCGCGCAGTTCCTCGCCAGCGAGCTGCGCGGGCGCTACCTCAGCCCGCAGTGGATCGCCGCGATGCAGCGCGAGGGCTACGCCGGCAGCCTGGAAATGCTCGACCTGGCCAACAACCTGTGGGGCTGGCAGGCGGCGGATCGCACCATGGTCCGCGCCGACCAGTGGCAGGCGTTGCACGACACCTTCGTCATGGACCGCCGCGAGCTGGGTCTCGCCGAGTGGTTCGAAACGCACAATCCGACCGCCCAGGCGCAGATCATCGCGCGCATGGCCGAGGCCATCCGCAAGGGCTACTGGGACGCCAGCGAGCAGACCCGCCGCGAACTGGCCGAGCGCTGGCGGCAACTGGCGGCCGCCGGCGCCGGCGAGGTCGGCGCGGCGACCACCCGTGAATTCATCGAACGGATGGCCGGCGGTTTCGGCGAGGCCGCGGCGCAGGCAGAGGGCGCGGCCGCGTCCGGTGCCGGCGAAACGGTCAGCGGCCGCGTCCTCGAAGAAGTCGCGCCGCCGCCGTCCGGCGAGCCGCAGCCGTGGCTCCGGCTGGCCGCCGCCGTGCTGCTCGCGCTGTTCGCCGCCGGCGCCGTCCGGCAATCCGTAGTCAATCGTCGTCCGATGGAAAATCGCTCATGAATGGTCTGGAAACCAGCCTCTACGAACTCACCCGCCTGTTCCTGCTGCCGGTGCTGCTGTTGATCCTCGCCGCGCTGGCCTACGCCTTCGTCGCCCTCGGCGGCTTCGCCATGGAAGCCTGGCAGCGCCGTCGCGGGCGCTACCGCTCGCGCCTGGCGGCCTGGCAGGCGCTGCATGGCGGCAACAGCGACGACCTCGAACTGTGGATCATGCAGCGCCTGGAATGGCTGCGGATCACCTCGCGCAGCGCGCCGATGCTCGGCCTGGTGGCGACCATGATCCCCATGGGGCCGGCGCTGCTGGCGCTGACCCGCAACGACGCCCAGGGGATCGGCGAGAACCTGGTGGTGGCGTTTTCCGCGGTGATCCTGGCCCTGGTCGCCGCCAGCATCACCTTCTTCATCCTCACCGTGCGTCGCCGCTGGCTGCTCCAGGAACTGCGCGCCGTCGAACGCGCGCGGGAGGCCGGCTGATGCGCTTCCTCGAACACGACGAGGCGGACGACCCGATCCTCTCGATGGTCAACCTGATCGACCTGTTCCTGGTGGTGATCGGCATCCTCCTGATCGTCATCGTGCAGAACCCGCTCAACCCGTTCAGCCAGGACAAGGTGGTGGTGGTCGAGAATCCCGGCGAGGCGGACATGCGCATGCTGGTCAAGGACGGCAAGGAGCTGAAGCGCTACCAGGCCAGCGGCGAGATCGGCGAAGGGCAGGGCAGCCGCGCCGGGGTGACCTACCGCTTGGCCGACGGACGGATGATCTACGTGCCGGAGAGCGGCGGGGAGGCCGGCAAGTAGCGACGCGTACGGCGGAGAGCTGGGACTTTTGCCCGGAGTTCCCGGATAATGGCCGGTTTCCGTTTCTCTTGGTGCTCGCCGTGGAAGTAAAGGTCAATTTTCTCGATAACCTTCGACTGGAAGCCAGGTTCGATGATTTCACGGTGATCGCCGACCAGCCGATCCGCTACAAGGGCGACGGCTCCGCGCCGGGGCCGTTCGACTACTTCCTGGCGTCGTCGGCGCTGTGTGCCGCCTACTTCGTCAAGCTGTACTGCCAGACGCGCAACATTCCCACCGACAACATACGCCTGTCGCAGAACAACATCGTCGACCCGGAGAACCGCTACCGGCAGATCTTCAAGATCCAGGTGGAACTGCCGGCCGACATCTCGGAGAAGGACCGCCAGGGCATCCTCCGCTCCATCGACCGCTGCACGGTGAAGAAGGTGGTGCAGACCGGGCCCGAGTTCGTCATCGAGGAGGTCGACAACCTCGATGCCGACGCCCAGGCGCTGCTGATGCCCGGCACCGATGCCGCCGGCTGCACGCGCATCCCGGGCAAGGACCTGCCGCTGGAGCAGACCATCGCCAACCTGTCGGCCATCCTCGCCGGCCTCGGCATGAAGATCGAGATCGCCTCCTGGCGCAACATCGTGCCCAACGTCTGGTCGCTGCACATCCGCGATGCGCAGTCGCCGATGTGCTTCACCAACGGCAAGGGCGCGAGCAAGGAAAGCGCGCTGGCCTCGGCGCTGGGCGAATTCATCGAGCGGCTGAACTGCAACTTCTTCTACAACGACCAGTACTGGGGAGAAGAGATCGCCAATGCGGCGTTCGTCCATTACCCGGACGAACGCTGGTTCAAGCCCGGCCGCGACGATGCGCTGCCGCTGGGACTGCTCGACGGCCATTGCCTGGCGATCTACGACCCCGACGGCGAGCTGCGCGGCTCGCACCTGTACGACACCAACTCGGGCAATGTGCAGCGCGGTATCTGCGCCTTGCCCTTCGTGCGCCAGTCCGACGGCCAGGTGGTGTATTTCCCCTCCAACCTGATCGAGAACCTCTACCTCAGCAACGGCATGAGCGCCGGTAATACCCTGGCCGAAGCGCAGGTGCAGTGCCTGTCGGAGATCTTCGAGCGTGCGGTCAAGCGGCAAATCCTCGAAGGCGAACTGGCGCTGCCGGACGTGCCGCCGGAGGTGCTGGCCAAGTACCCGGGCATCCTCGCCGGGATCCGCGGCCTGGAAGAGCAGGGCTTCCCGGTACTGGTCAAGGACGCCTCGCTGGGCGGCGAATTCCCGGTGATGTGCGTGACCCTGATGAATCCGCGCACCGGCGGCGTGTTCGCTTCCTTCGGCGCCCACCCGAGCTTCGAGGTGGCCCTGGAGCGCAGCCTGACCGAACTGCTCCAGGGGCGCAGCTTCGAAGGCCTGAACGACCTGCCCCAGCCGACCTTCGAAAGCCATGCGCTGACCGAGCCGAACAACTTCGTCGAGCATTTCATCGATTCCAGCGGCGTGGTGTCCTGGCGCTTCTTCAGCGCCAAGGCCGATTTCCCGTTCGTCGAGTGGGACTTCACCCGGCAGGGCGAGGCTGCCAACGCCGAGGAAGCCGCGACCCTGTTCGGCATCCTCGAAGCCATGGGCAAGCAGGTCTACATGGCGGTGTACGAGCACCTCGGCGCTACGGCCTGCCGGATCCTGGTGCCGGGCTACTCGGAAATCTATCCGGTGGAAGACCTGATCTGGGACAACACCAACAAGGCCCTGGCGTTCCGCGAGGACATCCTCAACCTGCACCGCCTCGACGATGCTGCGCTCGGGGCGTTGCTGGAGCGCCTGGAAGACTGCGAGGTGGACGACTACACCGACATCACCACGCTGATCGGCGTCGAGTTCGACGACAACACGGTCTGGGGCCAACTGACCATCCTCGAGCTGAAAGTGCTCATCGGCCTCGCCCTGAAGCGCTTCGAAGACGCCAAGGAAGGCGTGGAGGCGTTCCTCCAGTACAACGACAACAGCGTCGAGCGCGGCCTGTTCTACCAGGCGCTGAACGTGGTGCTGGAGGTCCTCCTCGACGACGAGCTGGAGATCGCCGACTACGAGGCCAATTTCCGCCGCATGTTCGGCGACGCGCGGATGGACGCCGCGCTGGGCTCGGTGGACGGCAGCGTGCGCTTCTTCGGCCTGACGCCGACCAGCATGAAGCTGGAAGGGCTCGACCGGCACCTGCGGCTGATCGACAGCTACAAGAAGCTGCACGCGGCGCGAGCCAGGATGCAGCCCGTGGTCGACGGCGAGGCCGGCGCTGCCGCGGCTGGCGGCCTCAAGCCTCGGCGCATGGCGATCCGCAAGCGCAAGTGAGGAGGGCGCCGAGGTCAGGGTGCGAGGATGATCATGAGGGAAACTTGATTTCATCACGAAGAAATTGAGTTTGTCTCATGGCATGAGTCTCCCGAGAATCCCTCCATCGACCTTTCGACTGGAGGAACACCCATGGCCCTGGCCCACACTCTCGGCTTCCCACGCATCGGACGCGATCGCGAACTGAAAAAAGCCCAGGAAGCGTTCTGGAAGGGCGAGCTGGACGAGGCCGGCCTGCGGGCCGTCGGCCGGCAGCTGCGCGCCGCCCACTGGCAGGTACAGAAGGACGCCGGCATCCAGTTGCTGCCGGTCGGCGATTTCGCCTGGTATGACCAGGTGCTGACCCATTCGCTGACCTTCGGCGTGATCCCCGAGCGCTTCCGGGCGCACGGCGAGGCCGGGCCGACCCTGCATACCCTGTTCGGCATGGCCCGTGGCGTCAGCGACGACAGTTGTTGCGGCGGTGCCCATGCCCAGGAAATGACCAAGTGGTTCGACACCAACTATCACTACCTGGTCCCCGAGTTCAGCGCCGACCAGCAGTTCCAGCTGAGCTGGGAACAACTGTTCGAGGAGGTCGACGAGGCCAGGGCCCTCGGCCACCAGGTGAAGCCGGTGCTGATCGGTCCGCTGACCTACCTGTGGCTGGGCAAGGCCAAGGGCGCCGAGTTCGACAGGCTCGACCTGCTGGACCGCCTGCTGCCGCTCTACGGCCAGATCTTGCGTCGTCTCGCCGGCCAGGGCGTGGAGTGGGTGCAGATCGACGAGCCGATCCTGGTCCTCGACCTGCCGCAGGCATGGAAGAACGCCTTCGAGCGCGCCTACAACCTGCTACAGAGCGAACCGCTGAAGAAGCTGGTCGCCACCTACTTCGGCGGCCTGGAAGACAACCTGGGCCTGGCCGCCAACCTCCCGGTGGACGGCCTGCACATCGACCTGGTGCGAGCGCCGGAACAGTATCCGAGCATCCTCGACCGCCTGCCGGCCTACAAGGTCGTCTCGCTGGGCCTGGTCAACGGGCGCAACGTCTGGCGCTGCGACCTGGAGAAAGCCCTGGAGGTGGTGCGCCATGCCCGGGAGCGCCTGGGCGAGCGGCTGTGGGTCGCGCCGTCGTGCTCGCTGCTGCACAGCCCGGTGGACCTGGAACGCGAAGACGGGCTGGACGCCGAGCTGAAGAGCTGGCTGGCCTTCGCCGTGCAGAAGTGCCGCGAAGTCGCGGTGCTGGCCCGTGCCGCCACTGAGCCGGAAGCCGCCGAGGTGCTTGCCGCCCTGGAAGAGAGCCGTGCGGTCCAGGCCAGCCGCGCTTCCTCGCCGCGAATCCACAAGCCGGCCGTGCAGGCGCGCCTGGCCGCGATCAAGGCAAGCGACGCCCAGCGCCGCTCGCCGTTCGCCGAACGCATCGCCAGGCAGCGTGCCGGGCTCGACCTGCCGGCGTTCCCGACCACCACCATCGGCTCCTTCCCGCAGACCTCGTCGATCCGCCTGGCCCGCCAGTCGTTCAAGCAGGGCAAGCTGAGCGAGGCCGAGTACATCGAGGCGATGCACAGCGAGATCCGCCATGCGGTGCAGATCCAGGAACAACTGGGGCTGGACGTGCTGGTACACGGCGAAGCCGAGCGCAACGACATGGTCGAGTACTTCGCCGAGCAACTGGACGGCTACGTCTTCACCCGCTTCGGCTGGGTGCAGAGCTACGGCTCGCGCTGCGTGAAGCCGGCGGTGATCTATGGCGACCTGAGCCGTCCGCGGGCCATGACCGTGGAGTGGATCAGGTACGCCCAGAGCCTTACCGACAAGGTGATGAAGGGCATGCTGACCGGCCCGGTGACCATGCTGATGTGGTCCTTCCCGCGCGAGGACGTGTCTCGCGAGGTGCAGGCGCGCCAGTTGGCCCTGGCGATCCGCGACGAAGTGGTCGACCTGGAGGCCGCCGGCATCAGGATCGTGCAGATCGACGAGGCGGCTTTCCGCGAAGGCCTGCCGCTGCGCCGCAACGCCTGGCCGCACTACCTGGAATGGGCCACCGAGGCCTTCCGCCTGTGCGCCTCCGGAGTCCGCGACGAAACCCAGATCCATACGCACATGTGCTACAGCGAGTTCAACGATGTGATCGAGTCCATCGCCGCCATGGACGCCGACGTGATCACCATCGAGACCTCGCGTTCGGACATGGAGCTGCTGGAGGCCTTCGAGCAGTTCGACTACCCGAACGAGATCGGTCCGGGCGTCTACGACATCCATTCGCCGCGCGTGCCGAGCCGGGAAGAGATCGTCGCGTTGCTGCGCAAGGCGGCCCGGCGGATACCCGCCGAGCGGCTCTGGGTCAACCCGGACTGTGGCCTGAAGACCCGCGCCTGGCCGGAAACCGAGGCAGCGCTGGTGAACATGGTCGCCGCCGCCCGCGAACTGCGTGGCGACCTCGCCCGCGGCTGACCGGCAGGCCTGGTGAGCGGAACGGGACGCCTGGCGTCCCGTTGCGCATTTGCACGTCGGTTCAGCGCGGAGCGTCCACCAGCGCCCGTAGCACATGGTCTTCCCAGACCCCGGCGATCTTCAGGTAGGCGCGGGCGTAGCCCTCCCTCTCGAAGCCGAGGCTTTCCAGCAGGCGCTCGCTGCGTGCGTTGCGCGGCAGGTGGCTGGCCATGATCCGGTGCAGGCCGAGCTGCTCGAAGCAATACCGGTTGGCTACCCGCAGGGCACGCGCCATCAGGCCGCGGCCCTGAGCCGCAGCGGCCAGGGAAAAGCCCAGGTGGCAGGCCTGGAATACCCCGCGGACGATGTTGGTGTAGCTGCAGCGCCCCAGCACCTCGCCGTCGTCGGGATCGAGCAACAGCAGGAGAAGCGCCTCGCCTTCGTCCATGCTCGCCACCTGTAGCAGGGTGCGGGCGCGGGCATTGTCCAAGGAAAAATACGCCGGGTCGCGCAGCGGCTCCCATGGCGCCAGGTACTCGCGGTTGGCGTTCTCGTAGCGGCTGGTCCGGACGAAATCGTCGGGTTGCAGCGCGCGCAGGAGGAAGTCCGCGTCGCGATGCAGTATCGGCACCTGCCGCCGGTTGCCCGGCAAGCCCCTCGGGTAGCCGGGCGGGAAGGGCGCCAGGGCGGACTTGAAGTCATTCATAGAACTTGCCCGCCAGCATCAGTTGCGCCGCGCGCCGCCAGGCATTCTCCGGCCTGGAATAGCCCGGCAGGCCGTCGCGGGAGTCCTCGCCCCAGGTCGCGGCGGCATCGAGGAAGCCACCGATGCTGCCGTTCTCCCAACCCAGCGGGCTGGGGCCGAACGGCTTCGGCGGGTTGGCGGCGGCGAGGCGGCGGTCTTCCTCCCAGTCCGCCGCCAGCGCGGCGAGGAAGCGCAGGTAGCCCGCTTCGTCCTCGACCTGTTCGGCCAGCGCGTAGAGATCGGTTGCCATGTGCTTCCTCCTGGAGGTGGGGTTCGGGGGACGACGGCGCGAGGTCGGAGCGCGGTCAGGCCGGGCGCCTCTGGCCAATGCCGGCCTTGGCCACCGCGATCGGCAGGGCGTAGCGATCATAGCGCGGGCCGGCGCTTGCGTGGCTGATGGCGCGGGCGCGGGGCCACGCCCGGCAGGGGACGGACGGTGCCGCGGGCGCCGAGGAAAATTGCCGGACCCCGATCTACACTGGCGTGTAGCGGCAGGACGACTATCTCCGGTTCTCCACTCCCTCGCGATGGACAGGTGCCATCAAGGAGTCGTGCGCGATGCTCTTCGGCAGAAAAAGCAGGGCGGTCGAAAGCGCCGCCAAGGATGAAGATGTAGCGTGGCGACTCGAGGCCATCGGGCAGAACGTCGCCACCATCCGATTCACTCCCGATGGCCAGATACTGTCCGCCAACCCGCTGTTCCTCGCGGCGGTCGGCTATTCGGCGGACGAACTGGTCGGCAAGCACCACCGGATCTTCTGCGAAGAGGACTACCAGGCCTCTGCCGCCTACGTGCGCTTCTGGAAGGAACTGGCCAGCGGCACGCCCCAGCGCGGTGTGTTCAAGCGCCTGCGACGCGACGGGTCGCCGATCTGGCTGGAGGCCACCTATTTCCCGGTGAAGAATGCCGAAGGGGCGGTCGTCGAGGTGCTGAAGATCGCCGCCGACGTGACCCGCAACCATTCCGAACTGCTCCTGCTCAACGCGATCAACGACTCCATACGCCAGTCCATGGCCGTCATCGAGTTCACCCCGGACGGCGAGATACTCGATGCCAACGAAAACTTCCTGCGTCTCTTCGGCTACAGCCTCAAGTCGCTCAAGGGCCAGCACCACCGCATGCTCTGCTTCGACGAGTTCTATCGGGAGAACCCGGATTTCTGGGCCCGGTTGCGGCACGGCGAATTCTCCCGCGGGCATTTCGAGCGCCGCACCGCCTCCGGTGAGCGGGTACATATCGAAGCCACCTACAACCCGGTCAAGGACGGTTCGGGGCGGATAATCAAGGTCATCAAGTTCGCCATCGACGTTACCGAACAGGTCAATCGCAACGAGGAAGTACGGCGCGCCGCCGAGCTGTCGTTCTCCACCGCGGAAGAGACCGCGCAGATTTCCACCCGCGGCATCGACTCCCTCGACCAGTCCGTCGCCCTGTCGGCCAAGACCCTGTCGATGGTCAACACCGCCGTCGGCCTGATTTCCCAGCTCACCCACCAGACCAAGGACATCGAGAACATCGTCACCACCATCCAGAGCGTCGCCGAACAGACCAACCTGTTGGCCCTCAACGCCGCCATCGAGGCTGCTCGCGCCGGCGACATGGGGCGCGGCTTCGCGGTGGTCGCCGACGAGGTGCGGCAACTGGCGGCGCGCACCAGCGGCGCCACGGTGGAGATCAAGAACGTGGTCACCGAGAACGTCAAGCTGACCCAGCAGATCAACCACAACATGCAGACCATCGAGTCCAGCGCCCAGGAGAACAACAACCAGATCACCACCGTGGCCGGCATCATGCAGGAGATCAGCAAGGGCGCCGAGCACGTGGCGCGGGTGGTGTCGAGCCTGTTCAAGTGACCTCGGCGCAGGCCTCCGGCGGCCGATAGCGGCGCAGGCGTCGAGCATCCGCCCGCCTTTGTGGCATGGCCATGGCCGTCATTTACTTTGAACGTATCTTCGAGCCGTTCGGTCGGACCTGAAAAAGCGGCATCCGCCGCGCCGATGCACCGACCGTGAGGCTTGTACCATGACCAATCCGGAGCCGGCGGACCTGCCGATCAGCCTGCTGATCAATGGCCAGCGCCGAGAGCTGAGAGTACCCCCGTGGCTGACGCTGCTCGACCTGCTGCGCGAGCGGCTCGACCTGGTGGGCAGCAAGAAGGGCTGCGACCACGGCCAATGCGGCGCTTGCACGGTGTTGCGCAACGGTCGCCGGATCAACGCCTGCCTGACGCTGGCGGTGATGTGCGACGGCGATGCACTGACTACCATCGAAGGTCTGGCCGAGGGTGATCGCCTGCATCCCCTGCAACAGGCGTTCATCCGCCATGATGCCTTCCAGTGCGGCTACTGCACGCCCGGACAGATCTGTTCGGCCCTTGGCCTGGCGAGCGAGGGGCGGGCGCGCTCGCGGGCGGAGATCCGCGAGGGCATGAGCGGCAACCTGTGCCGCTGCGGCGCCTACGGCAATATCCTCGACGCCGTGGAAGACGCCTTGCCGCTGCTCGATCGCGACGGACAGGGAGGGCAGCGCGCATGACGCCCTTCGCCTATGCCAAGCCGGCCGACATCGAGCAGGCGCTGGGCCTCGCCGGCCCGGAGTCGCGCTACATCGCCGGCGGCACCAACCTGCTCGACCTGATGAAGGAAAACGTTGCCAGGCCCCGGCGACTCATCGACATCACCGGCCTCCCGCTGCGCGACATCCGCCGGACGCCCACCGGCGGCCTGCTGGTCGGAGCCCTGGTCAGCAACGCCGAACTGGCCTGGAATCCCGCCGTGGAGGCGGACTATCCCTTGCTAGCCCAGGCGATCCTCGCCGGCGCATCGCCGCAGTTGCGCAACATGGCCAGCACCGGCGGCAACCTGTTGCAGCGTACCCGCTGCCAGTATTTCTACGACACCGGCACGCCATGCAACAAGCGCGAGCCGGGCAGCGGATGCCCCGCGCGCAGCGGGCTGAACCGCAACCATGCGATCCTCGGCGCCAGCGAACACTGCGTGGCGGTACATCCATCCGACCTGTGCGTGGCGCTGGCGGCGCTGGAGGCTCAGGTACTGGTGCGCGGCCGCGCTGGCGAGCGGCGGGTCGCTTTCGCCGACTTCCATCGCCTGCCGGCGGACACGCCCGAGCGCGACAACTGCCTGGCCGTCGACGAACTGGTCACCGCCATCGAGCTGCCAGCGCCGCGCTTCGCGCGGCATTGCCACTACCTGAAGGTGCGCGACCGGGCCTCCTACGCCTTCGCCCTGGTCTCGGTGGCGGCGGCCCTGGAACCGGACGGCGAGCGCATTGGCGAACTGCGCCTGGCGCTCGGCGGCGTGGCCCACAAGCCATGGCGCGTCGCAGAGCTGGAGGAACGTTTCAGGGGCCACCCGGCGAACCGGGACAGCTATGTCCGCTTCGCCGAAGCGCTGCTGCGTGACGCCAGGCCGCTGGCCCACAACGCCTTCAAGATCGGATTGGCGCGCAACGCCATCGTTCGCGCACTGGAAGAAGCCCACTCGGGAGGGATCGGCCAATGAGCAGCCTGCCACACAGCACCGGGCAAGCCCTGGATCGCGTCGACGGGCCAGCCAAGGTCACCGGCCAGGCTCGTTACGCCGCCGAATATCCTGCCGCCGACCTGCTCCACGGCAGCGTGGTCAGCAGCGACGTCGCCCGCGGCCGGGTGCGCGGCATCGACTGTGCGGCGGCCCTGGCGGTACCCGGGGTGGTCGCGGTACTGCATCACCTGAACCGGCCGCCGATGGCGGGCGACGACGAGCCCTACAAGGACGCCGATGCCGCCGAAGGCGAACCCTTCCGCCCGCTGTTCGACGACCGCGTCCTGTACAGCGGCCAGCCCCTTGCCCTGGTCCTGGCACGGAGCCTGGAACTGGCCCGCTACGCGGGCTCGCTGCTGCGCATCGATATCGAGCCCGAGCCGCACCAGACCGACCTGCTGGCCGCCCTCGAACAGGCCCATGAGGCTCCCGCCGAACTGCCCGCCGAGCGCGGCGATTTCTACACCGCCTACCGCGCCGCGCCGATTCGGGTCGAGGCCAGCTACAGCACGCCGATCGAGCACCACAATCCCATGGAACCGCACGCGTCCACGGTCATCGTCCAGCCCGACGGCAGCCTGCTGGTGCACGACAAGACCCAGGGGACGCAGAACAGCCAGGCCTACCTGCAAAAGGTCTTCGGCCTGCCCGCCGACAAGGTAAGGGTCTGTGCCGCCTACGTCGGCGGCGCCTTCGGCTCCGGCCTGCGTCCGCAATACCAGTTGACCCTGGCGGTGATGGCGGCGCTGCAACTGCGGCGGTCGGTGCGCGTAGTGCTGACCCGCCAGCAGATGTTCACCTTCGGCTACCGGCCGCGCACCCTGCAGCGCCTGCAACTGGGCGCCGATGCCGAGGGGCGCCTGCTTGCGCTGGGCCACCAGGCGACAGCGCAGACCTCGCGCTTCGAAGACTTCACCGAGCACGTGGTGGAGTGGAGCGGCATGCTCTATCGCTGCGAGAACCTTTCCCTGGCCTACCGTCTGGTGCCGCTGGACGTCTATACCCCGCTGGACATGCGCGCCCCCGGCGCGGCGCTGGGATTGATCGGGCTGGAATGCGCGATGGACGAACTGGCGGTGCGGCTCGGCATGGACCCCATCGCGCTGCGCCGGTTCAACTTCGCCGAGCGCAACGGCAACGAGGACAAGCCGTACTCCAGCAAGGCGCTGCTGGCCTGCTACGAGGAGGGCGCCCGGCGCTTCGGTTGGCAGGCCCGCGACCCACGGCCACGGAGCATGAGCGAAGGGCGCCAGTTGCTCGGCTGGGGCATGGCCGGCGGCGTCTGGGAGGCCATGCAGAGCAAGGCCAGCGCGAGGGCGCGGCTGGAGGCGGACGGCCTGCTGCGGGTGGCCAGCGCGACCACGGATATCGGCACCGGCACCTACACGGTGATGACCCAGATCGCCGCCGACGCCGCTGGCATGGCGCCGGAAGAGGTGCGCTTCCAGCTTGGCGACAGTGCGTTGCCCAAGGCTCCATTGCAGGGCGGCTCGTTCACCGTCTCGTCGGTCGGTTCCGCCGTCCGCCTGGCCTGCCTGCGCCTGCGCCAGGCCCTGGTCGCCCATGCCAGGGCCCGCCATCCGGAGCTGGCCGGCGCCGCCGAAGAGCGCTTCCGCATATGCCGTGGCCATCTGGAAGCGGGCGATACGCGATACGCCCTGGCCGACCTGCTGCAAGGGCTGCCGGAAGACGCGTTGCAGGTGGAGGTGGAAGCTGAACCCTCGGCGCGGCGCAAAGGCTACGCCACCGCGACCCATTCGGCGGTATTCGTCGAGGTGCGGATCGATGAAGCCCTCGGTACCCTGCGTGTGAGCCGGGTGGTCAGCGCGGTCGCGGCGGGGTGGGTGATCAACCCGAAGACCGCTCGCAGCCAGATACTCGGCGGGGTGGTCTGGGGCCTGGGCATGGCCTTGCAGGAGGAAACCCAGGTCGACCATGCGCTGGGCCGCTGCATGAACCACAACCTCGCCGAGTACCACATCCCGGTTAACGCCGATATTGGCGATATCGAGGTGATCTTCGTCGACGAACCCGACGATATCGTTAACGAACTGGGCTCCAAGGGCGTCGGCGAAATAGGCATCGTCGGCGTCGCCGCCGCAGTGGCGAATGCCGTGTACCACGCCACCGGCCGCCGCCTGCGCGACTTCCCGCTGACCGTCGACAAGTTGCTCGGCTGAGCCCGGCAGCCTGCGCAAGCAGCTTGGCGGCCACCCGCCGGGTCGCCGGGCTTGACTCTCCCCCAAGGGGAAGATCGCAGGCCCCGCTCGCCACCCGCAACGGAGTCGAACACGACATGCCGCCGACAGCCTCGGTGACGCCCTCGCCGAGCGCTACCGCGATGCCGGTCCAGGCGCACTTGTTGCATCGCGGCCACGCCGAAGCGAACCTGCCCGGCGCCCATTGGGCCATCGCCTGGGCCGAGCGTCCGGCCTGTGGTTGCAAGCGTTCGAGGGCAGCCTGGCGGGCGCGAGGACGGTGTGGGTTCGAAGACCGGCGTTCCGCGTAGCGAGCGGTTTTCGCCTGGAAGCACGGTTGCGGGAAAAGTTCCGCTGGAAACCCTCCGACTTGCAGAACACGAGGCGCCCCGCATTCCTTGGCACTGCGCTTGATCGCGGCGAAAAGACCCACGGAAAATCACCGGGTCGTTCAGTCTTTGCCAAAGGAAATCAGTATGAAGAACGCAATGGCCCTGACCCTGGCCGGCCTGCTGGCCGCTCCTTCCCTCGGCTTCGCCGCCGCGCCGGACGCAGTGATGGTCTTCGCCCGCCAGGGCGACAAGGGCAGCGTATCCGTCGGCGACAAGCACTTCCGCACCCAGGCCTTCAAGGTCCGCCTGGTGAATGCGGCGAAGAGCGAGATCAGCCTGAAGAACAGCTGCCTGGTGGCGCAGTCCGCCGCCGGCCAGTCCTTCAGGCTGGATACCGTGGACGAGGAACTCACCGCCGAGACCCTCAAGCCGGGGGCCACCGTCGAAGGCGAGGCGATCTTCGCCTCCGAGGACGACGCGGTGTACGGCGCATCGCTGGTCAGGCTGAGCGACCGGTGCAAGTAGGCGGGTAGCCGTTGCGCAGCGAAAGCCGCAGGGCAGCCTCGGCGGCTTTCGGGTGCGAGGAAACGGCTTTCGAAGGTTTCGGCGCGAATCTGAAATCATTCAGGGCGCGTTTCCGGTGCTTTTGGTTGCCTGGGCTGGGGGCCGAATTCCAGATACCCGGGGCCTAGGGGAGGGTAGACATCGTTCCAGGCTGCGCCCGAGCGAGGCGCTCGACCCACAAGGCACGCCCGGCCCCCTCTCCCGCGTGCGGGAGAGGGTTGGGGTGAGGGCCAACACCACATTCCAAAAACCGATCCGCGACACTCAAGCCGCAGCTATTGCGGTTAGCAGCGGGGGAGGTTGTGGTTTTGCGGGTGGCAATAGGTGTGCCGTTCAGGTATGGGGAAGGGCTATGGCTTAGGGAGGGGCTGTATACGGCCAGAAGCAGTCATTCGATTTCCTGTCTATAGCGCGTTGGAAGCAAATCGAAAGGAACGCTGATTAGGTAGCGAAGAAGGTCTAGAAAAAGAAGTGCAGCTACCACCTAGGTACGTTCAATTACCGGCGCGGTAGGGAGCGCATGTGCATGCACACGGTTTCCCATTGCCCAAACCGGAAACGGTTGTACTGGCGAACCAAGACAACTTTCCCATGATCGGTCATGGCGTATTCTCCATCTGATCTCAGCGGGCCGCTGATAGCCTTTACACCCCACGTGCAAAGCGAGCAGATGAGTGCCAGGCAGGAAGGAGAGCCCTTGGGTGGTAGCTGCAGGCTAAATGCTATCGGTTGATGCCGAATATGGGAAGATCAGCCCTCCTGCAATTCCAGGTTATCCGGTCGTTCCCGGTAGAAGGAGCGAACACATACGCCTTGACGCAGCCATCCCAGAATACATGGCTAGCTATGCCATCATCTTGTCGAAGTGAGATTCGAAATTGGTTCTGATGAACACATCCTTAAACCGCGCGACGAAGATCTCCGGATCGATCTCGCCGAAGTCAGTTAGGTTAACCGAGTCAGCATGTGATTCACGGTTGATGTATCGGTAAAGCGCTCTGAACTCTGGATTCTCCTCGCTAAGATCAGTCAACGCTTGGCGCAGGCTTTGCGTCTGATGCACGAAGCTGAAGTAGTACTCCAAGATATTGCGCATCATGTTCGGGATCACGTTAGGGGAAGTTCGGCCTTGCAACGCGTCCTTGATGGTTTGCCAGAAGGCTTGGTAGTCGTTCTGGATTTCGCGCTCTTCCATGGTCACGACCGAGCTGTATTCGGACTTGGTGATCCGGAACATTGCCAAGGATTTTTCTCCGTCATCCTTCAAGAGCTTGACCATTTCGTGGAAGAAGAAAAGGTTGTGCGTCAGAATGATCACCTGTTTGAACCGGTCTCTCGGGATGAGCACCTGCCGCCTGATCAGCGACGCAATATCGTAGACATAGTTATGGGAGAGGCTCGATATTGGGTCATCGATGACGATGATGCGATCACGCTTGAGCGTCCCACTAGCTGTGTCCAGCTCGCCATTGCAGACCTCAAGGAAGTAGAGGAACGAGATCAGCGTTTTTTCGCCCTCACTTAGCGTTCTGAACACCCCTTCAGTCTGGCCAGGACGTTCAAGACGATATTGTGGCACCGGGCCCTCTTCTTTAATCAGCGCGAAGCCCTTCAGACCCAACACCCGCAACCAATTATTGATACTCTCGACCGACTGGTCGATGTTCCTGATGGCCGCCCTGGATTGGGCAATGATATCGCGTTGTGCCTGAATGCGATCCCGCAGAGACTGAACCTCATCCTTGGCGGCCTGGCGTTGGCGCCCCTGCTCCTTATCGACCTTTTCGAATGCCACGAAAGCCGCGTCGCACGAAGCTCTGTACCAGCTCCAGAAGCGTCGCTTGATGTCCTCCTCATGCTGCTTCCTGTTTTTTATCCTCGCATTGATAGCGTCGATTTTCAGTTGCTCAGCCGCGATCTCACTGTTCAACTCTGCGACCAATGTTGCAGTGGACTCCAACGTAATCATAAGGGATGGACTGGCGAGCTTTGTAGCGAGGGATTGCAGGTTTTTCTGGAAGACAGCGTGAAGTCTGGTGACACGGAGCTTTATGGCTTGCAGCTGATATTCCGGAGCCTCGTACCGTCGCAGAAATTGATCCACCGCGTCTCGGTATTGGCTTTCGAATTGCTGCAGCAAATCAATGCGCTGCTGATAGGTTTTATCGAAGACTTTACGAATTTCAGTATAGAAATCCTGCGGCAAGGACTGCTGGCATAGTGGGCACTGGTCTTTTGCCTCGACCTCATAGCGCAGTGCCTGCTTGACCCAATCCGAATTTCCCAGTTGCTGAATGAACGCAGAAAGGTAGGAATCGCCTGACCCAGTGATGACTTCCTGCATGATCGGATCGGTTTCTAGCTTACCCGCCTGGAAGGTGATTGGCGCGATTCCGGGCAGCTCTTTATCACTGGCCTCGTTAAGTTCTGCCGCCTCGCTGAGTAGCCCCTGAGCGGTGTCAGAGGTTGCCACAAGCTGGACGCTTCGGACTGCATCAAGTAAACGCTCTTTGGTGTTGAGCGACCTGAAGCAGTAAGCCAAAGCGGTGTTATCGAAGCCACGCTTAGGCTTCCATACACTGTCCAGTAGCGCCTCATGAGCTTGCTGCTGAGCATTCTTGCAGTTAATGCCCTTCTCCATTTCAGTATCATGGGCGATCGTCAGCTCAGCGATTGCTTTCTCGGCCACTGCGAGGGCAGCTTCCGCCTCAATGTTGCCCTCATTGAGGGTGAAGACCCCTGGCTGGGATGCGGCTTCATGGAAATTTTTCTCCATGAATGCATGGTTGTAGACTAGGATCTCCCGGCCAACCTTTACTGGCTCCACGCCGCAAACGCTGTAGCAGGCCTCATCAGGGGCCTGAAGGAAGTTACTGATAGTGGTCTTGCCCGTCCCGTTATGGCCATAGAACAAACTCACGCGCTTAAGCGGGGCAATGGATACCGCTGAGTCTGGAGAGTAGCTGGAGACGTTGCGAAGCAGAATTTTTTCGATCATGCGGCAAAATCCTTGGCGTGAGCAGACCCAACTCAAAGCTAAATGGAACATTTGTGATTGCGTAGTGATACTGTGCTGTCTGATCGGTCTCGCAGGATGCCTACCCTATGCGAAGGGCAACTCCGGTTCGAACTCTAACCGTCATGACAGGCTGAGATCGACCCAAACCACCGATTGTGACAGGCAACAACCGGACAAAAGCAGACACTCAATCCATCAGCAAAAGTAGCGACAACTCAATTAATCTTCATCCAACCTCAGGTCAAACGCTATAGGAGCACTTCTGAGCACCTGACCTGGCCTTGGGCCAAAGCGTCTCGGTACTGTCTCTCGCTCCAATGATGCCGCCCAAATATCGCAAATTTTGGCTGAATCAATTTGCTGGCTGTTTTCGGCAATCGTGACAAATCTTTTTATCAATGCTGCGATTATTGCATACGAAAGGGATATAACGTGTGGAAGCACCCTGAAGCCGGCCTCAGAAAATCCATCATAGGCAATTTTGTTATTCCTGCCGAGCAGGTAGCTTTTGGTTATCGCGCTATATGTCCGATGTGTATACTTGCTGAGATCGCTATAAAGGTTGCTTAAATTTTTAGCTTTATCTTGGCATTCATACTTTTTTATAAATTCTCTAAAAACCTTATGTGGAATCACTTCGTTATTGTACCATTTGGCGAGATCTTTCCTTGCTTCATCACCAGCCAAATAAAAGTAGGCCGAAATATCCATTGTCTCGACCGCATCACGAAATAAGCGCGAGGCAATTCGGTGTCTCTTCTCCTCTGTTAATTTCAAGGCATCAATTAGCGCTTCTAAAGCATCTATCTGTATTAGCCAGATTGCTTTGTCGAGAGTTTTTTCATCTCGGTCAAAGTGCATATCTTTTTCTGCATAGTGAAGTTTTATTAGCGATAGAACCTTATAAGCCTCTCGGTGGAACTGCTCCTGCCCACCATACTCATAGGGTTCACTCCACGCTTCCTCTGTATCTCTGTCCCAAACAAAACTTGGCATAAGTCTCGCCCATAACCTAAATTGTCATTGATACGGTATATTACAATCTCCATTGCGATGGTGTGTCGCATAATCTCCAGTGTCGATCCGTTAGACCTGTTTTTTTGGAGTCAGAACTGGGGGGAGGCTACTGTCATTGCGTCCTTTCCCTGTTTGGTCGTTTTGGAACATTCCGAAATTAGTCCGGATCGCTAGCAGTGGGCAAGAAAAAGCCATTGATATCGTAGACAGAATGGCAGAAATCTGAATGGCGACTGTCAGACAGCAAAGCAATTGGAGGTTGGCGCAGACGTTGAGGTGGACATGCGAGTACCGCAAACCTGCGGTTTTTTAGCTGCTGGGTGAATAGGTGAGAGACCGCTTCTGGCCGTTTTCTGCCAGTCCAGATTGGCGAAATCCATACCAATAAGAGCCTCCATACGCAGCTACCTTCCACCCAATCCCTCACCCATTCCTCCCCAACCTATACCCACTGACCGCCTCGTAAACCGCCTTCCGCAACCGGTTGATCCCGCCGATCGGCCGATGCTCCGGCAACGCGTGCCAGGGGTTGAACGAAAGGTTGTCACAGAACAGGTTCTGTTCCCGGCTATCGAAATCCTGAGCTGGCACAATGATGTCGGCTATGGTAGCGAAGGGCGCGTCCGACTCCTTCCATTCGACGCTGGTGTCTTCGATGGGCATGTACTTGGCCGGGTCCTGGCGCTGCACCTGGAAGGCGTAGCAGGCGGGGGTGCGGTCGATGGAGAGTTGCTGGTACAGGGCGGCGCGGAGGAAGTTGGGCAGGTCCTGGTTCTGCTTCGGTAGCTGGTAGGCCGGGCACTTCTCCGGGGCGGGGACGACGCGGAACTTGATGTTGTGTTCGCCCAGCTTGTACGGCGAGATGCCGTTGTAGCCGGCGTGCAGCGGGCTGTCCGGGGCGGGGGCGAGGGTGCGCAGGGCGATCAGCAGGTGGCGCAGTTCCCAACTGGTGGGGTTCCAGTTGGGGAAGAAGGCCAGGGCTTTCTTGCCGTCGGCCTGGGCGGCGAAGTTCTGCCGGTATTCGGCGATGTCGCGGATGAAGAACACCGGCTGGTTGAACATAACGAAGTCCTGCTCGCCGTCATGGCCGCGGCCGGGCAGGAGTTTTTCGCCGGGCACGTCGAGCAGCTTGATGGCCATGCCGCGCGCGTCGTTCTTGCTGTCGAACTGCGGGTAGGCGTTGCCGTTGGAGAAGCGCACCCAGGCGTTCCAGCTCTTGCCCGCTTCGGCGAACACGCCGCGACGCAGGGTCGGGTCGAGGTCGGCGCGTACCTTGAATTCGGCCTTCACGCAGCCGTGGGCCTTGGCGTGGGCATCGCGCAGGACGCGGGTGTTGTCGCGGTGCTGTTCGACCACGCGGATGGCGTCCTGGATGATCGCCTGGGTGATGCGGGCTTCGTCCGGGGCGATCTGCTCTTCCGCGGACACCGGGCCGGAGAATTTCCAGGCGTAGTAGAGGCTGCCGATGGCCCAGCCGCCGAGGCCGACGGCCAGCAGGAGGAGGAGCAGGCGGCCGAGCCATTTGCCGAGGAACAGCCAGGCGTGGGTGAGGAGTGCGCGCATGGAGTGGGTGTCCTTGGTGGTGTGCGTTGGCTGTGGGCTTTTATTCTTCTTGGGCGGGGAGTGCGCCACGATTGCTTCTCCCCGTCCTCTGGCTAGGCGTCCCCCCTGAAGGGAGAGGGGCTGCTCGGGGTGGAGAGGGGCGGCGGCGCCATGCCTCGCGCTTCTCCATTTCCCAGGTTCAGCGTTGCGCGGTCCGTTGCTCCGGCGCCGGGCATTTCGGGCCGGGCGTCCAGGGTGGGGTCTGGGCCGGGACCAGGCGGCGCTCGAACTCGGGGTTGCCGAGCACCTTCAGGTATTCCACCAGCGCCCAGCGTTCTTCCGGGCTGAGGGCGCGGCCGATCACGCCGTTCTGCCGGCAGCCGTCGCGGAATTCGTGGCCGCTGTTGCGGTTGCCGGTGAGACGGGTGTCGAGGAGGAAGCCGCCGGGGAATTTCTCGGTGCGGAATCCAACGAATTTCGGATCGAATTCGAAGGTGCCGACGTAGAACTGCGGCGAGCGTTCGGCGGCCGGGGAGAGCAGTTGGAACAGGTTGGGCACCGAGCCGTTGTGCAGGAACGGCGGGGTCGCCCAGACGCCGTCCAGCGGGCGGGCCTTGTAGGCGCGCAGTTCCTGTACGCCGATCGGTAGGTCGAAGCCGTTCATGGTCTTCTGCTGTTCCGGCGGGATGCCGGCGTCCCGGTAGGCGCGCTGCTCGACGAAGGCGGTGATGTAGGCCAGGCCCTTGGCCGAGGACAGTTGCGAGAGGTCGAGTTGCTGCGGATCGGCGCCGATCAGCTGGACGTTCATCCGCGCCAGTTCGTCGACGCTCCAGCCGAGCTTGCGCAGGTCGTAGCGGTGGTCGGCGATGTTGTCGGCGGTGGTCGGGTCGGTGCCGATCACCTCGGTCGGCACCATGTGCATGCGCCACTCGGGATTGCGTCCGGGGGCGGCGTATTCCGCCGGTTGCACCTTGGGTGCATGGCAGAAGGCGCAGTTGGCTTCGAACAGGGCGCGGCCCTGGGAGGCGCGTTGCAGGTCGATGCGGCCGAAGAGGTCTTCCGGCCAGGTCGGCGGTTTCAGCTGTTGCAGGGTTTCTTCCAGGGCGTGCAGGTCGTGCAGGCGTACGCTGGAGGCGTAGCGCTGCTCGCCCCGCAGCGGCTGGCCGTGCTCGTCGAAGATCTGCAGGCGCGCGCCGACGCCGAGGGCCTCGCCGATGTTGCGCGCCATCGGCTGCATGGCCGAGCCGTTCCATTGCACCCAGTCGAATTTCCAGATGTCCCAGACCTGCGGATAGCTCACCGGGGCGTTGGCGACGCGGTAGTTGCCCGGGTCGATGGCATCGCCGAAGACGCTGTTGGCGATGCGCCCGAAGGCGTCGGTGCGGCCGGGGCCTTCCTCGGTGGGGTAGAGGTGGCGGCGGGTGTCGTTCCAGGCGGTGCGCAGGAGGGTGTCGAGCACGGCCTTGAAGTCGGCGCGCAGTTGCGACTTGTCCTGTTCGTAGCGTTCGCCGAGGACTTTCCTGGCGAAGCGGTTGAACTTGAACGGGTTGTAGTAGGTGGCGGCCATGCTCGCGCCGAGCGCCTGGCCGAAGGCGCCGCCGCGCAGGGTCGGCACGGTGGCGGCGATGGAATGCATGGCGGCACCGCCGTCGATGCGTAGCGACTTGCCCTGGTAGCGCAGTTCGCCGGTGTGGCAGGCGGCGCAGGTGATGTCCAGGTAGCGGGTGCCGGTCTTCTCGTCGCGGTGCTGGCTGAAGCCCACCGGCAGGTTGCCGGGGTTGAGGTCGCTGGCCTTCTGCTGCGGATCGACGAGGAAGCCGAAGCGGGCGAGGTATTCGGGGGCGGCGAAGGGTTCTTCGGAGAAGGGCAGTTCGAGGGCGGTGAACCAGTCGTAGTGCAGGCCCTTCACCAGAGTGCCCTGGGGCGTGTAGTAGAAGCGCTGGCGGGCCTCGTCCTTCCATTGCGGCAGGTAGCGTACCTCGCTCGGCGCCTGGTAGTGGGGCAGGTTGGGATTGGCGACGTAGTAGACCACCACCCCGACGACCGCCAGCACGATCACGCCGACAACCAGCAGAGCCTTTTTCACGGTGCGCATCAGGAACGTCCTTGTAGGCCTTTTTTTGGCACCGTTATGCCAAGGCGTTGGCATATTGGCAAGCTGCTATCAGCTTTTTTGACAAGGTTTTCTTGACAGCGAACGGGTAAAACGTTTGCGCAGGCCTCGCCTGGCGATGTTGGCGACGAAAGCTCGGTATTTCACCGGAGAAAGGCGGCCGCCGGAGCGTCGTGGAACGGCAGGGCGAGGCGCCGGCGGCCTGCCGGTCAGAGACCGGAGAAGGCCAGCCAGGCGATGATTGCGGCGTAGAGCATCCAGGTGGGATCGGTACGGCGGTCGAGCAGGGCTTTCATTTCTTCGCCTCCGCGCTCCAGAAACCCTGGGCGTTGCGGAAGGGCTGGCGGGCCAGTTGTTCCAGGCGGGTGATGCCGTCGGCGCGCATGGCATTGATCAGGGCCGAGAAGGATTTGGCGGAGTAGCTCATGGTGTCGTCTCCAGTTCCGTTCTGGTTATTCGGGGATCTGGCGACTATGTAAACATCGGCGTTGGCGAATGAAAAATGGATAGTCTCACTAGCCACTATCGATGGAATTGATTGATAGGCGAGAACATCTCCCCGCCGCAGGGCGGGGCGATGCGGATCATTCCGGGTTGAACAGGATCACCGCCGCGCGCAGCTTGCTGCGGCCGAAGCGGCTCATCTTGTCGAACTCGGCGTGGCTTACCGGGATGTGCTGGCAGTCCAGCGGCTGGCGGTGCTGGCTGTGGTCGACGTCGGGATCGTGGAGGTAGACGAAGTCCTCGTCGTAGTGGGTGACCAGCACCCAGTGCGGGGCCTTGGAGCGGGTCAGGCGGTAGCTGCTGATCAGCACCAGCGGCTGGCCGCCCCTGGCCAGCTGGCGCGGGATGTCGAGCCTGGCCGAGCGCTTCTGCTCGACGCCCGAGGCGTCCAGTTCCTCGCAGAAGTCCTCGTGGACCAGGCGCATCACCGCCTTCTTGTCTTCGTTGCGTACGCCGTCGAGGAACAGCGGGCCGCTGGCGGACAGCACCAGCTTGACCCGGAAGCCGCGCCGCCAGGCGGCCAGCGCCAGGCCCTGGGGGCTACAGCCGCCGTGCCCGGCGGTCATGTAGATGGTGGTCGCCTCGCGCCACAGGCGCAGTTCCTCGCGGCGGGTCAACTGGCGCTCCGGTTGCAGCGCGCCCATGGCCATCAGCAGGCAGGCCGGGCCGCAGGTGAAATCGGTGGTCTGCCGGTAGAAGGGCACGTGGCGGCGCTGGTCGTGGCCGGGGTTGCGGATGCGTTTCTCGAAGCGCAGCGCTTCGCTGTGGTCCTCGTAGTAGTCGCGCACGGTGGCGAAGGGACGGTAGCCGTTGCGCTCGTAGAGGGCGATGGCGCCACGGTTGTCCGGGCGCACTTCCAGGCGCATGTAGGCGCGGTCGTTGTCCCGCGCGGCCTGCTCGGCGGCTTCCAGCAGCTTCTGGCCGAGGCCGATGCCGCGGGCGCGCGGGTCGATGGCGATGGAGTAGAGGCGGGCCAGCGAGGTGCCTTCGTGGAACAGCACCAGGGCGTAGCCGAGCACGCCGCCGTCGCCCTCGGCTACCGTCAGGCTGGCGTGGGCGCGGGTGAGCATCCACTGGAAGTTGCGGCGGGACAGGCGATCGTAGTCGAAGCAGCGGTTTTCCAGCTCGACCAGGGCGGACAGGTCGTCCGTGCCGGCCGGGCGGAGGGTCAGGTTCATAGCGGTCTCCACGGCCGCGGGCGGGAACTTCCGCGCGGGCGTGCTGTAATGGGTGCTGTACGCTTCGGTTTGCTGGCAGGCGCCATAGAGCGGTTTCGCAAGGGATTCCCGCCGAGTATTGGCCGGGATGCGTGCGCCGGCAAGCCGGTTCCGAATGCGCCGTGGTTTCGCTGTCCCCCCGGGAGGTGTCGTGAGCAAGCTGTTCATCATCGTGGAACGCAAGGAAGACTGGACGTCCTATTACCCCAGCGAGGATGTGGTCACCGCCCAGGAATACCTGGAACTGCCCATCGACGACGACACTGGCAAGCGGGTCCAGGTGATCAACCTGTGCCGGCACTACAAGTACCTGCGCCATGGCTACTACTGCTCGCTGCTCGCCGAGGCGCGCGGGCACAAGGTGATCCCCTCGGTGCGGACCATCAGCGAGCTGGCCAGGAAGTCGCTGTACAGCCTGGTCCTGGAGGACCTCGACCGCACCCTGGACAAGGCCCTGGCCGCGCACCCCTACGGCAGCACCGATGGTTTCACCCTGACCCTGTATTTCGGCCGTACCGACATCGAGCCGTTGCAGGACCTGGCGCGACAGTTGTTCGAGGCGTTTCCCTGCCCGTTGCTGCTGGTGGAGTTCAAGCGCAACCGCACCTGGCACATCGAGGGCATCAAGCCCGGCGCCATCCACAAGCTGCGCGAGGATCAGGAGGACCTCTTCGCCAACGCCCTGGACAACTTCAGCCGGCAGATCTGGCGCAAGCCGCGTTCGCGCAAGCCGTTCCGCTACGACCTGGCGATCCTCCACGACCCCGGCGAGGCGTTCCCGCCGTCCGATGCCAAAGCGCTGAAGAACTTCGTGCGGGTCGGCCGCAGCCTCGGCATCGACGTCGACCTGATCGAGCGCAAGGACTATTCGCGGATCGCCGAGTACGACGCGCTGTTCATCCGCGAGACCACCAATGTCGCCGACCACACCTACCGTTTCGCCAAGAAGGCCGAGAGCGAAGGGTTGGTGGTGATGGACGACCCGGTGTCGATCCTGCGCTGCACCAACAAGGTGTACCTGGCCGACCTGCTGCGCAGCCACAAGCTGGGCATGCCGGCCACGGAGATTCTCTACAAGGAGAACCCGCAGGAACTGGAGAAGGTCGGCGAGCGCCTGGGCTTCCCGCTGGTGCTGAAGATTCCCGACGGCAGCTTCTCGCGCGGGGTGATCAAGGTGGAGGACCAGGAGCAGTTGCTGGCGGCCAGCGCCGAGCTGTTCGAGCGCTCGGTGCTGATCCTTGCCCAGGAGTTCTTCTATACCGAGTACGACTGGCGTATCGGCGTGCTCAACCGCAAGCCGATCTTCGCCTGCCAGTACTTCATGTCCAAGGGCCACTGGCAGATCTACGACCACAGCCCGGACGCCGAGGAGGTCAGCGGAGATTTCCGCACCATGCCCGTGCACGAGGCGCCGCGCAAGGTGGTGGAGCTGGCGGTGAAGACCGCCAATCTGATCGGCGACGGCCTCTACGGGGTGGACCTGAAG